>SXOX01000194.1 GCA_005776585.1 Pseudomonadota bacterium
GACTCGGCGACGTCACAGTCTCCCGCGGAGGCGCGGCACTCGGTCGACGACGGTTTGAACGCGTCGGAGGGGCACGCAGCGCCTATGCCAGAGCAGCTCTCGGCGACGTCGCAGGCACCCGCCGAGGGGCGGCACTCCGTCGTCACCGAGGCAAACGCGTCGCTCGGGCAGTTGGCATTCGAGCCGGTGCAGCTCTCCGCGACGTCGCAGACGCCCGCCGAAGCCCGGCACTCGGTCGTGGCCGCCGCAAAGGCGTTCGCAGGGCAGCTCGCGCCGGAGCCCGTGCAGTTCTCGGCAACGTCACAGACACCTGCTGACGGTCGGCATTGGGTCGAAGCCGAAGCAAACCCATCGCTCGGGCACGCCGCGTCGGCACCGGTACAGGACTCGGAGACGTCGCAGGCGCCCGCGGACGCGCGGCAGACGAATCCGGAGGACTTGAGGCTATCGCTCGGACACGTCGCCGCGGAACCGGTGCACGTCTCGGCCACATCGCAGTCACCGGCAGACGCGCGACACACGGTCGCTGAGGTCACGAAGCCATTCCCCGGACACACGTTGCTCACGCCGTCGCAGGACTCCGCGACGTCACAGTCGCCCGCCGACGCACGGCAGACGGCCGTCGACTTGGCGTCCGACGGACACATGACCGACGCTCCATCACACGTCTCGGCCAGGTCGCATTCGGCGAGCGCCGCGCGACACACGACCGCCGTCGAGGCGACGGCATCGGCCGGGCACGCGTCGTTTGTCCCATCGCAGGACTCCGCCACGTCGCATGGCCCGGCCGAGGCGCGACACAGTGCCGTGGACTTCAGGTCCGCAGGACACGCCGCTCCGAAGCCGCTGCAGGTGTCCGCCACGTCGCACGCGCCCGCCGCCGCGCGGCAGACCGTGGTACTCGACACATACACATTGTCCGGGCAGGCATTGTCTACGCCGTTGCATGTCTCGGCGACGTCGCAATTGCCCGCGGACGCGCGGCACTCTGCCGTCGACTTCTCGTCCACAGGACAGTCGACCGACGTACCACTGCAGTGGTCGGCAAGGTCACAGGCGCCCGCAGAGGCACGACACACCGTCGCGGTGTCCTTGAATCCATTAGCCGGACAGTCGTTACCGACACCGTCGCAAGACTCGGCCTGGTCACACACGCCGACCGCAGCACGGCACTGCGCCGTCGACTTCGCATCGGTCGGACACACGGACGCGGCGCCCGTGCATGTCTCGGCCACGTCGCACACTCCGCCGGAGTCGCGACACGGCGTCCCGGCCGCCTCGAACGTATCGGCGGGACACGACCCAGCGCCGTTGCAGTACTCCGCTCCAACGTCGCACGGACCCGCGTCCGCCCGACAGACCGTCGCCGTCGAGAAGTTGTTCACACGACAGACGGCCGAGAAGCCGGAGCACGTATCCGGCCCGTCGCAGTCGCGTGCCGAGGGATCGCCGCAGGGCGTGTCCTGTGGCTCGAAGCTGTCGACCGGGCAGGAGCCCGCGCCGTCGCAGACCTCCTCGAGGTCGCAGTCGCCGAGGTCGGGGCGACAGACCACGCCCTGGGCTTCGTGGTTCGCGTTGCAAATCCCCGCGCCGTCGCACGTATCGGGGTTCGTGCACTCATTGTCGAGCCCGCTGCCGCACGCCGTGCCGACCGGCTTGAAGCCATCGTCGGGGCAGCCTCCGCTGCCGTCGCACAGCTCCGCCTGGTCGCAGTCGCTGGCGGCGGCACGACACGTCGTCGTGGCGGGCTTCGGGCTTGCGTCGCACGCCGCCGAGGTCCCACTGCACCGATCGGGGTTGTCGCAGACGCTGCCGGCTTGGCTGCCGCACGCCGTCGTCGAGGGTTCGAACGCGTCCGCAGGACACGCACCCAGGCCGTCGCAGAGCTCCTCGAGGTCGCATTCGCCGACGTCCGCCCGGCACGAGACCGTGCTCGGCTCGTGGTTCCCCTCACAGGTGCTGTCGATACCACGGCAGGTGTCCGGGTTGTCGCAAACCGTATCGTCACTGTTTCCGCACGGCGTGCCCGCGGCGGCAAAGCTGTCTGCTGGGCAGCTGCCGTTGCCGTCGCACATCTCTTCGCCGAGATCGCAGTCGCCCGCGTCGGCGCGGCAAACGGTCGTCGTCGGCTCGAGGTTCGTCAGACACTGATCGGCGGTGCCGCTGCACGTGTCCGGGTCGTCGCAGGGTCCGTCGCTGGTGCTGCCGCACGCGGTCCCGGCGGCCTTGAACGCGTCGACCGGACAGTCGGTCCCACCGACGCAAGATTCGGCGACATCGCACTCGCCGGTCGCCGCACGACACACGGCCGCCGAGCGCGCATCCGCGGGGCACGTCGCTGATGTCCCCGTGCAGGACTCATCGAGGTCACAGACGCCCGCTGCCGCACGACAGACTTGCGCGGCCGGTACGAACGCGTTGGCAGGACAGTCATTCCCTACGCCGTCACACATCTCGGCGACGTCGCAGTCGCCTGCTGGGGCTCGGCATTCGTGCGTCAGCTTCTCGTCGGACGGACAGTCGGCCGAGCTGCCCGTGCACCGCTCCTGTCGGTCGCACACGCCGCCCGCCTCACGGCAGACGGTCGCGCTCGAGAAGAACGCATCTGCGGGACAGTCGTTCCCGCCGCTGCACGACTCCGCCGCGTCGCAGTCTCCGGCCGACGGCCGGCATACTGCAGAGGACTTCACGTCGTCTGGGCAGGCTCCCGCGCTGTCACAGACCTCCGGCAGATCGCAGACGCCCCCGGCCGAGCGGCACACGGTTCCCGGCGCCGTGTGGTTCTCGAGGCACAGACCGGCGCCGTCGCAGGTGTCCGGCGACGTACACGCATTCGACACGGCGCTGCCGCAGGCCGTGCCGGCGCCCGCAACGACGTCCGCCGGGCACTCCGAGCTCACTCCGGAGCATTCCTCGGCCGGGTCGCACACATTGCCGGAGCCCTCGCGACACACCACGTTGGCGAGCGAGAACTTGCACGTGGTCGGATTGCAGCAGGCGCCGCCGTCACAGTCCTCACCCGCCGCGGCTTCGATCGTGCCGTTATTGCAGCAGTCACCCACGATGGCCTCGAGCGGGTTGGCGTCCGCGGAGTCCGGGCACCCGTCGGCGTCGTCGTCGTCGTCTAACGCGTTACACACGAAGTCGCCGTCCGTATCGGCGCCGTCGTTCAGGGTGTCGTTGTCCGCATTGGGACCGAAGCGGTCCTTGGTCACGCCCGGAGACGTCGCGCAGTCGTCGCAGGTGTCGTTGTCCGCGTCGGCGCACAGGGTCGGGTCCAGGTGCGCGGAGTCGACGTTGTCGGCCACGCCGTCGTTGTCCGAGTCGGCATCGCGGTAGTTCGGCTTGAGGTCGCTATCCGTGTCGATCGGATTGTTCGGATCGACGGCCTCGACCGTATCCAGACGCGTATCGGCGTCCGAGTCGATCTCCGTGAAGTCGGGGAAGCGGTCCCCATCGGCGTTGAAGAGCGCGACGAACTGCTTGCCGTTGAGCTCACCGTCGAGTAGGTCCACGTTGTCGTCGTAGCCGTCCCCGTTGGCGTCGGTGAAGAGCGCAGGGTCGATGGCGCCGTTGTTGTCCTGGTCGAGGTTCAAGCCCGCGCCAAATAGATCGTAGCCGGCCTCGAGGTGATCCTTGAGCCCATCGTCGTCGGTGTCGAGGTCGAACGGACCCGAGTCATTGGCATCGGGGACGCCGTCATTGTCGTCATCGACGTCACCGACGTTGCATTCGCCGTCACCGTCGAAGTCGGCACCGTCGAGGTTGACGAACCGGTCATCGCCGGGCCCGAGATCATCGCCGCCGCCGTTCGCGGCGGACTGCGAGCAGTCGTCGCAGCCGTCCGCGTCCGCGTCGGCGCACACCGTGTTGATGAGCGGGTTCGTGTCGGCGCCGTCCGCCACGCCGTCGTTGTCGTCATCCGGGTCGCACTCGTTGCCGACACCGTCGCCGTCGGTGTCGAGCACCAGGGTCGCGACCGTGAACGGCAAGGGGTCTTGCGTGTCGAGGCAGCCGTCATTGTCGTCGTCGGGGTCGCCCGCGTTGCACTGGAAGTCGCCGTCGAAGTCCGGGCCGTCGTTGTGCGGCGTGTTGTCCGGCTGGGTCCCCAGATTGTCCGTTCCGACCGCGCAGTCGTCACAGGTGTCGCCGTCGGCGTCCTCGCAGACGTCCGGGTTGCGCCGGTCCCCGTCGTTGAACCCGTTCGCCGCGCCATCGGTCAGGTCGCCGACGCCGTCGTTGTCCGAGTCCGTGTCCACGTAGTCGGGGATACGGTCGCTCGTGACGACCAGGTCGGTGTTGAGCGGGTTCGTCACCAGGCCCGACGCGCCTGCGACGTTGTCGGCCTCGAGCGCGTCGGGGTAGCCGTCGTCGTCGGAGTCCGTGTCCCAGAAGTCCTGCGGCCCGCTACCGTCGGTGTTCTTCAAGACGCTCAGGTCGAGCACTCCGTCCACTGCGCCGGCCTGACTGCACGACGTCGTGAGGCGATCGATGTAGTCGTGCCAACCGTCTGTATTCGCGTCCACGACAACCGTGTAGTACGGAAGTCCTACGGCGTACGGTAGTGTGTCGATCTTGCCGTCCGAGTTCCCGTCGATGGCCTCGAGGAAGCCATCGAGGTTCGAGTCGACCCCGACGTCGCACCCATATTGCTTGGAGAAACCGGCCTCGAGGAGATCGCTGAGGCCGTCCGCGTCGCTGTCGAGGTCGAGCCAGTCCGGCGTTCCGTCGCCGTCGGTGTCACGCGACGGCGCGCCCTCATACGCGTCCGGGATGCCGTCGTTGTCGTTGTCGATGTCCGAGAGATCGCACGACCCGTCACCGTCGCGGTTCGGGCCGTCTGTGAATTGATTGGTCGTGCCGATGAGGCAGTCATCGCAGCCGTCGCCACCGCCGCAGCCTCGCTCGTTGTCGCCGCAGTGCGCGTTGTCGAGATCGGCCGGGTCGCACGCGTCGGCGACGCCATCGGCATCGTCGTCGCCGTCGCTGGCGTCACAGACGCTATCGCCATCGAAGTCGTTGCCGTCGTTGCCCGGGACGGCGTCAGACAGCGGACCAAAGCGATCCGTACCACGCGCGCAGTCGTCACAGCCGTCCTCGGTGTAATACGCACTGTTACAGCTGCCGCAGAGAGTGGGGTCCAGCGGATTCGGGTCACCGGAGCACGGATTGTACCACTCCTCGCCGAAGAGCCGGAGCTCCGAGCGTCCGTCATTGTCGGAGTCGGTGTCGAGGTAGTTCGGCGTTCCGTCGCCGTCGGTGTCGACCGCCACGGTCCCGTTGCCGAACTCGTTCTTGGTCGAGTAGCTCGCGTGGTCGCCGTCGTCGTTGGTGTCACGGTAGTCCCGCACGCCGTCGGAGTCGTTGTCCTGGCGCGGCGCATTGGAGCCCGCCGCGTTCAGCCGCGGCGAGGGCCCCTCGACGGTGTCGAAGGCGTCGTCGAGACCGTCGAAGTCCCGGTCGGAGCCGCCCGAGGCTGCCCCATAGACGTGCGGAGCCAACGGCGCGGTGTCCGAGCGACCGTCGCGGTTGGTGTCCTGACCCTCGATCAGGTCCGAGACCCCGTCGCCGTCGCTGTCGCGGTCGAGGAAGTCCGGATAGCCGTCGTGATCGGTGTCGTCGGGCCAGGCAGGGTACCCGGTCGTGATGTTGGGCTCGTCGTCGTCGAACTGCGCGTCCAGGCCGTCGTGGTCGTCGTCGATGCCCAGGGGCAGTCGCGGCGAGCCCGGCTCATCCTCTTGGCCTTCGTAGAGGTCAGGAATACCGTCGTCGTCGCTGTCGATGTCCACGGTGTCGGCCAGGCCGTCATTATCGGTGTCGTAGGCGCCGTTACCCTCTGCGTAGTCGGCCAGGCCGTCGTTGTCGTCGTCGAGGTCGCCCTGATCGCAGATGCCGTCACCGTCGGAGTCGAGACCGTCGTCCGCGACGCCGGTGTACTGGCCCGATGCGCACTCGTCGCATCCGTCGAAGTCGTCATCGGCGCAGACCGCGGCGTTCGTCGGTGCCGAGTCCACGCGCACGCCACCGGTATTGCAGATGCCGTCGCCATCGGTGTCGGCGCCGTCGTTTTGGGGTGCGTAGCCGGAGGGAGGACCTGCGCAGTCGTCACAGCCGTCTCCGTCGCTGTCCAGGCACGTGTTCGCGTCGAAGTCGCTCGTGTCCCCGGCGTCGCAGATCCCGTCCCCGTCGCTGTCCGTTCCGTCGTTGCCGGGAGCGTTGTCACCGAGCGCTCCGAAGTTGTCGCTTCCGACCGCGCAGTCGTCGCAGCCGTCGTGGTCGACGTCCTGGCACGCGTCGGGGTTGAGCGGCGACCGATCCAGGGCGTCCGGCACCCCGTCGTTGTCGTTGTCCGGGTCGCCATGGTCGCACTGGCCGTCGCCGTCGGTGTCGACGCCGTCGCCCCCGATCGAAGGCACGAAGGCCACGGCGCAGTCATCGCAGCCGTCGAGGTCGGTGTCGCCGCAGTAGCGCTTCTCGGTGGGCATCGTGTCGACGCCGTCCAGGACCGTATCGTTGTCGTCGTCAGGATCGCCTGCATCGCACAGGCCGTCTCCGTCGCTGTCCCGACCGTCGTTGCCGGGCAAGCGGTCGGAGAGGGCGCCGAAGCCGTCGGCGCCGACCGCGCAGTCGTCGCACGTGTCTCCGTCGGTGTCGCCGCACGTGCGGCCGTTGAGCGGCGCGGGGTCGCTCGCGTCCGGTACGCCGTCGTTGTCGTCGTCGAGGTCCTCGTTGCCGTCGCCGCAGCCGTCACCGTCATTGTCGCCAGCGAGTGGCACCACGGGCGAGTACGGGCATTGGTCGACGAGGTCGCTGAGCTGGTCGTTGTCGTCGTCGCGGTCCGCGACGCCTCCCGGAGGCGCGACGCTGTCATCGAGTCCGTCGTTGTCGAAGTCCGTCGCCGCAGCGATGGCCGGCGCGATGGCCAGCACGCAGGCCGCTACCCAGCGCGGTAGCTCACTGCGTAGCCCAAGTCCAACACACACCACGGCCTTGCGGCACTCAAGCCAAGTTCGACTCGCCATGTTACGACCCCTTTGCACTTCCCATGCGTCGCGGTCGCCGGAAAGCCCCATCCCCAGCAACGAGTCCGATTGGATCACCGGCGACTTCGGCCAACAAGCAGTTTTGTGTGTCACAAAAAAAATAAACCGCAAGACCCCCGAGGTTGGGGCTCGAATCGGCGCCTCGAGGCAAACGATCCCGCTGAAGAGAGACCCTTGAGCACCGCGAATGCGCAATGTCATGAATTAAAAATCCGTCGACGTTCTCTCGGTGGGCTCCGGCCCTCTGGGGTTGACAAAATTTGGCACCGAGGACGAACTTTGGCGGCAGTCTGGGTCACAAGAGAACAGGGCGCGACGCACTTACTCGAGGACCATGCACCACCCAAACGCGGCGGTGGCTGGCTTCTTCAGGCAGAAGTCGTACTGCACGGCCTTGCATTGGAGGTCGTCGGTGCAGGTCGGCCGACATTGGTCGAGCGGACCGCAGCCAAGACCGGGCCCGCACGAGTCCACGGCGGGCTGGCACTTGGCTCCCAGCGGAAGCTTGCCCTTGGCGCCGCAGTGCGCGGCGTCGCCAGTGACCCGGCACTGCTCGCTGGCGCCGCACCCCGTGTCTTTGATCGGATCGCAGGCCGGCCACGCGTAGCACGTGGCCTGTGGGGCGGCACCCGTCGGTTCGCTCCCGCAAGAGAGCTGGTCCCCGCAGTCCGACTGAGACGCACAGGGCGTCACGCAGAAGCCAGGGGCCGCGAAGTTCGGCAGCGCCGCGCAGACGAGGCCGACTCCGCAGTCCGGCGCCGTCGGGTTGCAGACTCGCGAGCACACGCCCACGGGATTCACGCCCTTGACGCAGCTCAGGCCGACGCCGCATTGGCTGTCGGTCAGACAGGCCGTGGCCGGAGTCGCGACCATGCCGCAGGCAGACCACGGCGCTTCCTTGCAGCTCCAGATCCCCGTGGCGCACTGCGTCCAGCCGATGAGCCCCGTGCAGCTCGAATACCAGCCCTCCGACTTGCTGCCGATAGCACCACACGACGAGGTACACTCCGCGCAGGCCTCGAGCTTCTGGAGCTTGCCGTCACAGCCGCCAAACCACCCCTCGTCCTGCGTGCCGACGTTCTTGCACTGAGGCCTGCAGTCCGCCGCCGCCGACATGCACGTGCAGAAGGGCACCTGCGTCCCACCAGGACAGGCGTACTGCGTATAGGTCGTGACGTGGCACATCGGCGACGGGCAGGCCGCGTTCGGCTTGGCCGCGCAATTCCATTGGGGCGCGCAACTCGCCGAAGTGATGAGCTCGCCGGTGCACCCGTCCGTCCACCCTTCGGACTTGGAGCCGATCGCGCTGCACACGGCCGTGCAGTTCTTGAGACACGCCCCCTTCTGGATCAGCGTCTTGGAGCACGAGTCGTACCAGCCTGCGCCGCTCGCGCCTGCCGGATCGCAGACGGGCGCGCACTCAGGCGCGTCGCAGGCGCACCAGGGGACGGTCGACCCATCCGAGCACGGCCATCTCGCGCTGGCGCCCTCTCCGCAGAGCGTCGGGCACTGTGCTTCGGGGTGCGCTTCGCACGCGTAGCCGCTCGGACCGCAGGCACACAACGGCACCTTGGTGCCTCCGGGGCAGCTGTAGGTCGTCGCGGGAGCCCCGGGACAGGACAGCGCCGGCAGTGAGGCATCGGGCGCGTCCGCGGTGTGCAGGAGGCCCATGGCCCCCGTGTCTCCGATGGGACCCACCGCGTCGTGCGCATCCGACAGTGCGTGAGCGTCCGAGGTTCCGACTCCGTCACTCGGCGCCATTGATGTACAGGCTACTGCCAGCGCAAACAACGTGCTCCAGGTGCTCTTGAGCGCCGGCGTCGGTGCGGGTGCGGCGTGTCGCATGCGAGCACCGTAGGCGGCTGGCAACGCGTGCGTCAACCGGGGCGCGCGCCCTAGAAGTTCGTCGCTGCGGCGCTGCCAATGGCGCCATTGCCACCAGGCGCGGCGAGCGAGAAGCCGCCGTGGCCGGAGTCGCCGCCGCTGCCGGTGCTCGCGAACGTGTTGCCGGTCTTCCAGGCCACGAGGAGCAGGCCGGAAGCGCCGTGCGCGAAGATGCCAAACGCGCTGCCGCCGCAGCCGCCACCGCCGCCACCCGCGTGACCGCCATTGCCGCCGTTGCCGCCTTTGCCACCCTCGAACGACGGATAGGTCGGCGTCGGAGGCTCGAACGGGCCCCCCGCCGCGCCACCGAGGCCTCCGGCGCCCGAGGCGCCGCCGACCCCGCCGTTACCTCCGTCGCCGCCATCGCCACCGTGGCCGCCGATGATGACGTTCCCCGACAGCTCCGGGATGCTCGCGGGGGCCACATCGAAGACGACGAAGATGCCGAACGCCGCGCCACCGCTCGTGCCCGACGCACCGGGCGTGCCGCCGCAGCCCGCCGAGCCTCCGCCGCCGCCAGTGCCGCCCAGGTTGTCGTAGCCGAAGCCCTTCGCGAAGCACGAGGTGTGGACCCACGCACCGGCTCCGGAGCCGCCTCCACCGCCGCCGCCGCCGGGAAGCCCCGCAAGACCCGAGCCTGCGACGGCCGGAACGACGAGACCGTCAACGATGGAGACCGGACCGCCACAGCCTGGACCGCTCGCGCCCGACTCGCCGTGCTTGCCATCCGTGCCGTTGCCCCCCTCGACCGAGCCAAAGGTCGCGTAGCCGAGGCACTGAAACGCCTGGTGATAGACGTCTCGGCCCGCGACGCCGCCCGCGGCTGCACCTCCCTGACCGGGGGCACCGGCTTCGCTGGCCACAGGAGGCGTAGTGTCGTTCCCTGACCCCGTCTGCGTGGGACAGACGCGATTGCCTCCGCTGCCGCCCGCGACGCTCTGCCCGTCGCACGCGCTGACGGCGCCGCTACCGCCCGGCCGCCAGTGCGTCGCAAGGCAGCCGTGCTGATCGACGCCTGACGTCGTATACAGGTCGATCGCCTCCAGTCCGGGTTTTCCGGGAAGCCCGTCGGCGCCGTCGACGCCATCGACGCCGCGCTTGCCCTTGCCCCCCGACCCGGCGAGGACGCGCGTGCTCGTCACACGCACCGAGGCGTCACAGCCCCGCAGATAGACTCCGTAGGAGCTCTGTCCCGCGCCCGTCGCCGTCGCACCGTACACTGACAAACCATCAATCCCGGCCGAGCCCTTCGCGCCGCCCACGAGCGACTTGCCGTTCACCGCGCCCGGTTGGAGCGCCGTCGGGGTCTGGCCGAAGATCGCCACCTCGTAGAGCACCGCCGAACGCGCCTTGAAGTCGCCACTGTATCCGCCGTACACCATGACGCTGGCCGCGAGCGTGATGGACTCGGCGTAGACGCCCGTGGCCACGTAGACGTCGCGCTTCTGTTGCGCCTTCGCCGCGTCGATACCCGCCTGAATGGTGCGCTTCGGGTGCCCATAGCTGCCGTCGTTGCCGTCGTCGCCGGCCTTCGAGACAAAGATGCCGCCGTCCTTTTCGCCGTCGATGCCGTCGCAGTTGGCATCCTTCGATTGCGGGTCCGGCAGGTCGATGGGCGCCGGGTCACAGCACTCGCAGCCGTCCGACGGGTTGGCGTTGACGTCGAAGCAGGTGCTGGTGCAGCTCACCGAGCAGACCGGCGGCGAGACGAACTTGTTGCACGCGCCCTTGGCCCCTTGAAACAGCAGGAGGGTGCAGTCGTTGCCGCACTTGCCGCAGTGGTGGTCGTCGGCGTAGGTGCCCGCGGCGTTGACGAAGCCCTCATCTACCTGGCCGTCGCAGTCGTCGTCGACCTGGTTGCACGACTCCGACGGCAGGCCGCAGCTCGACCAGCCCGCCGCCGTGCAGCTCGAGGTCCCAAAGCACGGGTAGGGCGGTCCCGCCGGAGGTGTAAACGTCTCCGCGCAGCCGCGCACGAGCCCAACCGACGCCGGTCCGCACGTGCAGGCCTGTGTCGCCGGGACGCAGACGCTGCCCTGCGTGGTGACCTGGCACGTGGTGCCCGCCCCGCACGTCGGCGCGGCGAGGTCGCACGGGGGCAAGCAGTAGCTCCCGTCGGTCAGCGTGACGCACTTCGCCGTCGGCAGCGGGCACGTGGTGCCAGGCCCGCACGGCGCGCACAGGCCCAGATCCGCGGGCACGCACTGCACTTCGCTCGCCTTGACGTAGCCCGAGGCACACGTCTGCACCTCGCACCGCGGCGGATCGTTGGTCCCGTCGCACGTGGCCGTCGCGTGTGGGAGCGCGCCCTCGCACGCCACGCCGCAGACGCCGCAGTGGGCGTTGGTCGTGTACTTCCCGTCGACCTTGAAGGTCTCGTCGGTGAACCCGTCACAGTCGTCGTCGGCGTTGTCGCAGGTCGTCTCCTCCGGATGCCAGTCCGCGCCGTACTCCGCCGCGCCGCAGGGCAGCCAGCCGTTGGCGCCGGCACACACTGCGAGCGCGCCCGCGCACGCGCCGCCTTGCATCGCGCAGGGGTGCGCCGGGAGGTCGTCGTCGACGAAGCCGTCGCAGTCGTTGTCGAGCCCATCACACGTCAACTCCACCGGCTCATACTGCGGTCCGAGCTGTCCTGCGCTGCACGCGAGCCACCCCGAGTTGCCGCCACAGGGACGCGTGGCGCCCGCGCAGACGCCGTCGGTCTGAGCGCAGGCCGGACCCACCAGCGACTCGTCCGTCTCGCCGTCGCAGTCATCGTCTTTGCCGTTGCAGCTCTCCTTGGCCGTGGCGCCGATGACGCCGTTGCATACCGCCGGCGCCTTGGCGTCGGTCGGATCACACACCAGCACGCCGATGTCGGTGCACTCGCCCTTGCCGACCACGCACGGCGTCCCGAGTCCGGTCCACGCAGGACCATCGTCGACCTTGCCGTCGCAGTCGTCGTCTTTGCCATTGCACACCTCCGGAGACGGCGTGACGGCCTCGCAGAGCCAGTTCGGCACGGCGGTCGCCGGGCAGGTCCACACGCCAGGGCACGTCAGGTCCTCGCCGGTTACGGGATCCTTCGCGGTCGCCGCGCAGGGGGTCAGCGGCGGTAGCGGCCCATCATCGATGAGTCCGTCGCAGTCATCATCCTTGCCGTTGCAGCTCTCGACGGCCGGAGTCGTCGCCGAGCACGCCGACCAGCCCGCACCGTCGCAGGTCTCGACGCCGGCGCAGGTCCCGAAGTCGTTGGTGCTCGCGCAGGCGCGCACCAGGCCGACGTTCGCTGGCGTACAGTCACAGGACTTGGACGAGGGCACGCACTGTGCAGCCCCACCCGCCGACGTCTCGCACACGTAGCCCGTGGGGCAATCGGGGCCATAGATCGAGCCCGGCCCGCAGCTGCGACCGCAGTGCTTGCCACCCGCGAGGGCCAGGCACAGATCGCCCGGCACGCCGCAGCTCGCGTCCGTCTCGCAGGGCAAGCAGAGGGTCGCCTTGGCCGGCAGGCACGCGACGGTGCTGGCCTTGTAGTAGCCGGAGTCGCAGCTCTTGACCGCACACTCGGGCGCGCCACTCGCGAGCGAGCACTCCGCGACCGCGTGGGGGAACAGGCCCGCGCAGCTCTTGCCGCACGCGCCGCAGTCGGTGTTCGCCGCGTAGTGCCCCGTGGTCGCGTCGACGAAGCCGTCGTCGGCGACGCCATCGCAGTCGTCGTCCTGGTAGTTGCAGGTCTCGACCTCGGGCGACTTGCCCTTGCACACGAAGCCCGTCGCGCCCTCACACGTCCACGTCCCGGGGCACGCACCCGCCGCGCCCACGACCGCGCATGCCGGGGTCGGCGGGCTCAGCTCCTCGTCGGTCTGCCCGTCGCAGTCGTCGTCCTTGCCGTTGCAGCCCTCGTCACCGGGGGTCGTCGCCGTGCAGCCGACCCAGCCGAGGGCCGCGTCGCACGTCTCCAAGCCGAGGCAGATGCCCGCCGGGCCCTTCTTCTGGCAGGCGCGTTGCTCTCCCGCGTTGCCGGGGCCGCAGTCGCACGAGCCGTTCTTGGGCGCACATTGCGGAGGCTGCCCCGAGACGACCTCAGCGCAGGTGAAGCCGGCCGGGCAATCGGAGCCGTGGACGGACGTCGGCCCGCACGAGCGACCGCAGAAGCCACCGGACGCGAGCGGCAGGCACAGGTCGCCGGGCACGCCGCACACGGCGTCGGAGGCGCACGGGAGGCACAGGCTGGCCTGAATGGGCACGCACGCGCTGTCGCCCGCCTTGACGTAGCCCGAGGCGCACTCGGACACCACGCAGTGCGGCACGTCGCCGTCTCCAGCGCACTTTCCCGTCCCGTTGGGGAACAGCGTCAGGCACGACTTCCCACATACGCCGCAGTGCTCGGGCGAGAGGTACTTGCCCGACGCCGCGTCGACGAAGCCGCCGTCGGTGACGCCGTCGCAGTCGTCGTCCTGGTAGTTGCAGGACTCCACCACCGGAACGGCGCCCTTGCACACGAAGCCGGCAGCGCCATCGCAGGACCACTTCCCGGGACACGAGCCTGCCGGGCCATCGACCGTGCAGGTGGCCGTCGGCGGCGCGATGGCATCGTCGACCTTGCCGTCACAGTCGTCGTCGGTGCCGTTGCAGGTCTCGGCCGCCGGCTCGAGTGCCGTGCACGGAGACCAGCCGACCTTCGGATCGCACGTCTCGAGGCCGACACAGTGGCCCATCGGGTTCTTCCGTTCACATGGGCGCGTCTCTCCGGCGTTGCTGGGGCCGCAGTCGCACAGGCCCGTCGAGGGCACGCACTGCTTCGCGTTGCCCGCGGCACCCGCGATCGGCGGCGGCTCGATGCAGTCGAAGCCGGCCGGGCAGTCGGCCGGTGCCTGACAGGGACGTGTGCACCGCATCCCGTCCTTGGTCTGAAGGCAGCGCGCGCCCGCACACTGGATGTCACTAGTGCACTTCTCGCACAGGCGGCTCGCGCGCGGGACGCACAGGAACGTGAGATCCGCGCCCGCCACCGCGACTCCGAGGCATGACCAGCCCTCAGGGCAGTCCGAGACGCACACCTTCGTGCACACGTGGCCCTCGTCGGACGGCACGCAGTAGCCGGAGTCGCAGTCCTCGTTGCCGGCACACGGGGCGCCAAAGGCGCCGGCCAGAACGTCGCCGATGAAGTACGTCTCGCGCACGGTGCCGTCGGTCACGCCCTCTTTCAGGACCGCCACCTCCTTGGACACGCCATCGGCGAGAGCGCCGAGGTCGTCTAGCAGCGGCTCGGGCTCGGGCTCGTTCGAGCACGCCACCGCCAGGAGCAGGGCGACTGGCCAGAGCGGAAAGCGTGAGAACGACCTGGAAGGGCGAGGGTGCATGCGGATCCTCATCGACTCAGCGTGCCATGGTTGCGTACCGAATGCGACGCCCGAGCGCTACCACACCTTGCTCTCGACCTTGGCCGTCACGGAATTGCCCGAGGTCACGCCCCCAGCGAAGAAGATGTGAGCGCTCTCGAGCGCGGTGCCCATCAGCGCGCGGGACACGAGCAGGCCGTTTGGCACCGCGTTCCAGTTCTTGAGGTCGGGCGGGTCTGTCGGGCCGCCACCGCACGCGAACCCGAGGCCACACAGCTGCGCGCCGCGCCCGTCGTCGCTCGGGGCGCCGTTGCTCCCGCCGAAGACGAAGAGCTGATTCGCCGCGGCGGCCGCGCCGTAGCCCGCCCGGCCCGTCGGCGATGGCACGGCGAGCCACGGGGTCAGGGTGCCTCCTGTGGTGACCTTGGCCGCGACGAGGTCATCGACCGAGGTCGACTGCGCCGCGTTCATTCCGGTACCGGCATAGACCCAGGACTCGCCGGTCGGGACGCGCGTGCTCACGAGCGCGTGGGTCACGAACGTGCTCATCAGCCAGCGGCCGCTCGGCAGCGGGTTGGAGGTGACCTGGGTCCACGCACCGGTCGACTGCGAGCCTGCGGTGTCGGTCGTAATCTTCAGGACCTCGGTGCTCGTCGGCGTCGTCGTCGCCGTAGCCCGTCCCCCAATGGCGTAGACGTAGGCGATGCTGGCGTCTGACGGGTCCCGCGCCGTCGCGATTCCGAAGCCCTCCCGTGCGGTCACGAGCGACGGCATCGGCGTCCAGACGCCGGTGTCTCCTGCGCGATGTGCCGCCAAGTTCGTCGTCGTAGAGCCCAGGTCAGCGAAGGTCGAGACGGCGCCCCCGAGGACCTCCGCGAGCAGCCGCTCGTTGCCGGCCGCTACTCCCGGGGTCGCGCTGCGATAGACGCGATAGCCGCTCGCGCCGGCGATCGGCGACCAGTGCAGTTCGATGCGCACGAGCCCCGGGAGGCCCGCGGGGATGGCGACCGGCTGAGGATCGCTCGGCAGGGTCTCCCCGGACGGGTTGTCACTGTCGGTCGGCGCCATGACCGCCGCCACACGGTAGAAGTACACGCCGGGCCCGAGGCCGACGGCGCCCACGTCGAGCGCGACGTCATCGATGCGTGGCGCGTCCTCGGGCCTCAAGACCTCCGCGCGGTAGGCCGTCGCGGTCGCGCCCGTGCCGCTGTTTCCGCCAACGGTGTACAGAAACCGACCGACCGTCACGACGCCGCTCAGCGTGCGCTTGGCGGGGAGCTTCGTCCCGAGCTCGCGCCACGCGCCGAGCGTGCCGAAGCGGTCGAGGGAGCCGACCTCGACGGTGTCGAGCGCGCCGGAGACGGCGCCGGTGTCGCCTCCGATGGCGTACAGGAACCGCGAGGCGCGGGTCGCCCGACCTGGCGTCAAGCCGAGCCCGCGGCGTCCTGTCACGAGCGACGGCTGGGCGACCGACTCCGGCAGGTTCTCGGAGGGGTTCGTGACGCCCAGAGCCGAAAACTCGCCATACGAGCCGTCCGGGTTCGTCACGATCACGACGCACGAGCTTCCCGCCGGCATGGCAGACGCCGGCACGCCGACGGTCAGGGATGTCGCCGAGGCGGACTGCACGACGACCTGCGCTCCCGAGTACGTGGTCACGCTGCCTGAGACGGCGTCCCGGCACTCGAGTCGCACCGTGGGGCTCTGAAAGCCCGTGCCCGTGAGCACGATGGACTGAGGGTCCGACTTCGGGATGGAGCCCGGGCTGAGCTCATCGATGACCGGAGGCGCCAGGGTCGTGACCTTGAACGCCGCGGGGAGCACCCCGACCGCGCCGTTCGGGTTGATGACGATCACGTCGTAGTCGCCGACGCTCAGGCCCGCCGGCACCTGGCCGGTCATCAGCCCGCCGTCGACGAAGCCGATGGCCCCGAGCGGCGCCGCCAGCGCGGTCCCTCCAGCGACGGGGCTCAGGTAAGCCCGCGGGAGGTTGCTGAACGCGGACTTGGCGGACGGCGGAGGCGTCGTAGCCCTCAGGTCGACTGCGGTGGTGCTCTGGGTCCAGCCGAATGGGGGATCGATCGTGGCGAGCGCGAGCGTGAGGGTGCTCGTCACGCAGACGGCGCTCGCCAGAACGGCGGTGCAGCCCTCCGTCGCGGACAGCCCGGTGTCGGTCACGAACAGGTCGTAGCACCCCGCGGCCTTGCCCTTGGGGATGACGGCCTGCACCCGACCTGGGCGGGTCGGGTCGAATACGAATGGCAGCGCGGTCGGCGGGCTCGTGGCTCCCGTTGGCCGCAGAGACACGTCGAGCACGCCCTGGCCGTTGACGCCCGAGATGTACACGGTTACCTGCGTGTTGATGCCGTCATAGACGGTCGGCGGGTCGACGAAGTAGATGGCCGGACGCTTGAGCACGGTCAGGGCGTTCGGCAGTGTCGCGACGCAGCCGGGGCCGTTTGACACCGACGTGCTGTACGTGCCTGGCGAGGGCATGGCGAACGTGGCCAGGAGCGACGTCGAGGCCAGCGTCGTGGTCGCCGTCGCAAGTTCACTGCCGAGCCTCGGCTGGGTAGAGGCGACGAAGCCCGTGCCCACAAAGGCGAGGGTCGTAGAAGGGACGCCATCGCAGACCTTGACCGGCTGCACTCCAGTCAGCGTCGGCTGCGGCCCCACGCTGAAGACTCCCTTCGCGACGCACGGCTGCGTGACCGGGTTGGTCACCGTGATGGCATGGTCGCCTTGGGGCAGCGCCGAGGGGAGCGCGAACGCGAGCGTCGTACAGGCGCTCGCTTCGACATACGCCCCCTCGACGGCGTGGCAGCCCGACACGCTCACCACGGTGTCGTCGACCTTGACCCCACCGAACGTGACGGTCGGCTTCGTGTCGCCGAGGCGGAGGAAGCCGCGGCCCTGCGCGGTCAGTACGAGCACGCCCGGCGTGCCGCCGACGCACGCGACCGGTGGCGTAACGACCGCGAGCGCGAAGCCCTCGCACCAGTCGAAGCTTTGACAGGTCATGAGGCACCCGTCGGTGTTGTCGAGGTTCACGTCATCGCACGTCTCGACGCCCTCCCAGACGGCCCCGTCGCCGCAGCTCGCCGCGGCGCAGCTCGGCAGGCATGCGTCCCCGCTGCTGGCGTTGCCGTCGTCACAGGCCTCGACGCCCACGTGCACCACGCCGTCGCCGCACTTCGCCAGCGTGCACGTGGCAGTGCAGCCGTCACCGGCGATGAGGTTGCCATCGTCACACGCCTCGAGCCCCGGTCGCACGATGCCGTCGCCGCACGTCGCGAGCGTACACAGGTTGGTGCAGTCATCGGTCGCGTCGCCGTTGCCGTCGTCACACGTCTCGACGCCCACCTGCACCAGACCATCGCCACACGTTGGCAGCCCGCACGCAGGCGTACACGCGTCGGTCGCGTCGGCGTTGCCGTCGTCGCACGCCTCGACCCCGGCTCGTACGAAGCCGTCACCACAGGTCGCGAGCACGCAGGTCACGAGGCAACCGTCGGTGTTGCTCGCGTTGCCGTCATCACACGCCTCGCCGGACTGGACGCTCCCGTCGCCACAGGTCGGCACGCCGCACGTCGGTCCGCACGTCGTCGTCAGGGTCTTGCCGCCATCGCACGCCTCGACCCCCTGCCAGACGAAGCCGTCGCCGCAGCTCGCGCCCGCGCAGGTCGGCAGGCAGCCGTCCGTCGCGTCCTGGTTGCCGTCGTCGCAGGCCTCGACGTCCTGCTGGACGACCCCGTCGCCGCAGTGCGCGAGCACGCAGCTCGTGAGGCACGTGTCGGCGTTCGAGCCGTTGCCGTCGTCGCAGGCCTCGCCCGCCTCGACGATTCCGTTGCCGCAGCCCGCGTGCTTGCACTGACTGGTGCAGCCGTCGGCGTCGTCGACGTTGCCGTCGTCACAGGCCTCCAGACCGGCGCGAACGTGCCCATCGCCGCAACGCGCCGCGGCGCAGTCGGGCAGGCACGCATCGGTCGGATCGGCGTTGCCGTCGTCGCAGGCTTCGACCCCGACCTGTACGAACCCGTCGCCGCAGTGCGCCGCGACGCAGGTCGGAAGGCAGCCGTCCGAGGCGCTCGCGTTTCCGTCGTCGCAGGCTTCGCCCGACTGCCCCACACCGTCGCCGCAGGTGGCGAGCGCACACGCATTGCCGCACGCGTCGTTGGGGACCGTATTGCCATCGTCGCACGCCTCGACTCCGACACGCAGCACGCCGTCTCCACAGCGCGCCTTCACACAGCTCGGGAGGCACGCATCAGTGGGATCGGCGTTGCCATCGTCGCAGGCCTCGCCGCCGCCGACATGGACGAAGCCGTCCCCGCACGAGGCCTTGATGCAGCTCGTCAGGCAGCCGTCGTTGTTCGAGGCGTTACCGTCGTCACAGGCCTCGCCGGCCTGGACGACGCCGTCTCCGCAGGTCGCCAAGGCGCACGTCGCCGTACAGCCCGGGCCGCCGTCGCACGCCTCGACGCCCACGTGAACCACGCCATCACCGCACTTCGACACCGTGCAGTCCGGCAGGCAGGCGTCATTTGCGTCGGCGTTGCCGTCGTCGCAGGCCTCCACGCCGAGCTGCAGCGCGCCGTCCCCGCAGCTCGCGTTCAGGCAGGTGGCGAGGCAGCCGTCGACGTCGGACGCGTTGCCGTCATCACAGGGCTCGCCGGCTTGGGGGACGCCGTCGCCGCACGTCGCCAGGGCGCACCCGGAGGTGCAGCCGTCGGTGTCGTCGAGGTTGCCGTCGTCACACGCCTCGACCGCGGTGCGCACGACGCCGTCGCCGCAGCGCGCGGCCACGCACGTCGCGAGGCAGGCGTCATCGCTGGCGGTGTTGCCGTCGTCGCACTGCTCGGTCCCGACGTGCAGGTGCCCGTCGCCGCAGGTGGCCGCGAGGCAGCTCGGGAGGCAGCCGTCGCTCGAGGACGCGTTGCCATCGTCGCAGTCCTCGCCAGGCTCGGCGGTCCCGTTGCCGCAGGAGGGCAGGGCACAAGTCGACGTACAGGCATCGCCGCTCTGGGTGTTGCCGTCGTCACACGCTTCGACGCCGAGCCACAGCAGGCCGTCACCGCAGCGGCTCTCGACGCACGTGGGTTGGCACGCGTCGGTCGCGTTGCCATTGCCGTCGTCGCACGCCTCGACGCCGAGCTGCACGTGCCCGTCACCGCAGCGCGCCGAGGTGCAGCTCGTCTTGCAAGCGTCGAGATTGGACGTGTTGCCGTCGTCGCACTCCTCGCCCGGCTGGACGACCCCGTCACCGCAGGTCGGCAAGGTACAGTTGTTGCGACACCCGTCGGTGTCGATGAGGTTGCCGTCGTCACAGGACTCACGGCTCACCGCGCGGTGACCGTCTCCACAGCGTGCCACGACACACGTCGAGAGGCAGTCGTCACTGTCGAGAAGGTTGCCGTCGTCACACGTCTCGTCCGCCTGGCGAATGCCGTCCCCACACGTCGCGTGTGTGCACGTGTTCGAGCAGGCGTCTCCCGGGTTGAGGTTGCCGTCGTCACAGGCCTCGCCAGCCTGGACCACGCCGTCACCACAGACCGGCAGCGTACATCGGTTCGTGCACCCATCTCCGTCCGTGGCGTTGCCATCGTCGCACGCCTCGACGCCGACGAGTCGAAAGCCGTCGCCGCAGCGGGCCGGGAGGCAGCTCCCGGGGCAGGCGTCGGTGTCGTCGGCGTTGCCGTCGTCGCACTTCTCGCCGCGAATGGCCTGGCGCACGCCATCGCCGCAGCGCGCGGCCAGGCACAGCGTCGTACAGCCATCGTCGTTGTACGGGTTGCCGTCATCGCACTGCTCGCCGCGCCGCAGGTGGACGACGCCATCGCCGCACCGAGGGAGCTGGCAAGTCGCAGTACACCCGTCGGTGGAGTCGAGGTTGCCGTCGTCACACGCCTCGGCGCCGGCTTGCACGACGCCGTCGCCACACACGGACGGCGGCGCGTCCTCGGCGCACGAGGCCACCATGAGAGCCAGCGCAACGTGGGGTAGGCTCCTCATGGGGCCTAGAAGTCGTGCTCGCAGACGTAGGCGCGGGTCTGCTCGCACGCCTGGTCGGCCCAGGTGCCCCCAGGCAGGCTCATCATGGCGCAGTCCGCGCCGTCGGGTCCTCCGTCGGGCTGGCCGACCGCGAAGTTCTTGTACGTGGGTGCCAGGACCTTGCCCGGCCCTTCGACCCAGACGAAGGTGCCCTCTCCGAACTGGTCGGTGAGCCCGAGCCATGCGGTCCCATTCGCGGGGAGCACGCTGCTGACGGTCGTGTTCTCGGCTGCTGACGCGATGCTCACGAGGTGCGCGTCCAGCACGAGGCACGCCGCCGCCGCGTTCGACCACGAGGCCGCCGCGCTGAACCACATGTAGCAGTGCTGCCCGTCGGTCGACAGGAGGTTCGTCTGACCCAGCAGGCACTCCTTCTGGCAGGTCGCGCCGCACCAGTCTCCAGCGATCACGTTGCCGTCATCGCAGTGTTCACCCGGCTCGACGATGCCGTTGCCACAGCTTGGCAGCGCGCACGTGCTCGTGCAGCTGTCGCCATCGACGGCGTTTCCGTCGTCGCAGGCCTCGTGACCCGCGTAGGTGTACCCATCGCCGCAGGTCGCCAGGACACACCCGCTCACGCAGCCGTCGGTGTCGTGCGGGTTGCCGTCGTCGCAGGCTTCGATGCCCGTGCGCAGAACGCCGTCGCCGCACTTGGCCAGCGCACACGAGTTCAGGCACGCGTCCTGATTCGAGAAGTTCCCATCGTCGCACGCTTCAGTGCCCGTCAAGACAAAGCCGTCGCCGCAGCTCGCCACGAGGCAGCTCGTCAGGCAAACGTCCGCGTTGCTTACGTTGCCGTCGTCACACTGCTCGCCCGGCTGCTTGAAGCCGTCGCCGCAGCTCGCCGAGTGACAGGCCGTGGTGCACGTGTCGGTCTCGATGGGGTTGCCGTCATCGCATTGCTCGACTCCGACCCACGTCTGCCCATCTCCGCACTTGGCCAGGACGCAGCCGGGAAGGCAGCCGTCGTTGCCGAGGCCGTTTCCGTCGTCGCACGCCTCGAGGTCCCCTGGCTTCTGCGGCGCCGTCCGGAGGTGGCCGTCGCCACAGCTCGCCAGCACACAGGTCGTGAGGCAATCGTCGGCGTTGGAGGTGTTCCCGTCGTCGCAGCCCTCACCGGGCTGGACGAAGCCGTCGCCGCACGTGGCGAGCGCGCACGCCTTGGTGCAGCCGTCGGTGTCGTCCTTGTCGCCGTCGTCGCAGGCCTCGACGCCCATCCAGGTGTAGCCGTCGCCGCAGCTCGCGGTGACGCACGTGGCGAGGCACCCGTCGACGTTCGACGCGTTGCCATCGTCGCAGCTCTCGGTTCCGAGCAGGACGAAGCCATCGCCGCAGCGCGCCTTGACGCAGGTCGCCAGGCACCCGTCGGTGTTCGACGTGTTCCCGTCGTCACACTCCTCTCCCAGCTGCGTGATGCCATCGCCGCAGCTCGCCGCCGCGCACTGAGACGTGCAGCTGTCCAAATCGCTCGGGTTGCCGTCGTCGCACGCCTCGACGCCCGTCCACGTCACCGCGTCGCCGCACTTGGCCAAGACGCAGGTCGACAGGCACGCGTCATTGTCCGCCGGGTTGCCGTCGTCACACGCCTCCGCCGCGTTCGGAGCGACTGCATTCGTTCGGACGAAGCCGTCCCCGCAGCTCGCCGCGACGCACGTGGTGAGGCAGTCGTCGCTGTTGGAGGTGTTGCCGTCGTCGCACGCCTCGCCCGGCTGCACGACGCCGTCCCCGCAGCTCGCGAGCTTGCAGTCGGTCGTGCAGTCGTCGTCGTTGGCCGGATTGCCGTCGTCGCATGCCTCGACCCCCGTACGCACGATGCCATCGCCGCAGGTCGCGAGGACACAGCTCGTCAGGCAGGCGTCCGCGCTCGAGGCGTTGCCGTCGTCGCACGCCTCCGTCCCCACGTAGGTCACGCCGTCGCCGCACCGCGCCTTCAGGCAGGTCGTGAGGCACGCGTCGGTATTCGACAGGTTGCCATCATCACACTCCTCACCCTTCTGAACGAAGCCGTCCCCGCAGCCAGCCGCCTTGCAGGCGTTGGTGCAGCCGTCATCGTCGCTCGTGTTCCCGTCGTCGCATGCCTCGACCGACGCGTACACGACGCCGTCGCCGCACTTGGCCAGCTTGCAGTTGGGCGTGCAGCCGTCCTCGGCGCTCGCGTTGCCGTCGTCACACGCCTCGGTGCCCGACTGCACGAGCCCGTCTCCGCAGACGGCGAGCAGGCAGTTCGTGCGGCACCCGTCCGTATTGCTGCCGTTGCCGTCGTCGCACTCCTCGCCGGGCTGCTGTACACCGTCTCCGCACTTGGCCGGGACGCACTTCGTCGTGCACGGGTCCGTGTCCAGCGGGTTGCCGTCGTCGCACGCCTCGACTCCCACGTAGACCACGCCGTCACCGCACGCGGCCTTCTTGCACGTCGCGAGGCAGGCGTCCCCGTCCAGCGCGTTGCCGTCATCGCAGTCCTCGACGCCGCTCTGAACCGCGCCGTCGCCGCAGCGCGCCTTGAGGCAGGCGGTGCGGCAGCCGTCGGTGTCGCTCACATTGCCGTCGTCGCACTCCTCGCCGGGCTCGACGATGCCGTTGCCGCACGAGGGCAGACGACACGTTCCGGTGCACTGGTCACCCTCGGCGACGCCGCCGTCGTCGCAGGCCTCGACCGCCGCCCAGATGCGTCCATCGCCGCACGTCGCCCGCTTGCAGCTCGTTAGGCAGGCGTCCGCGTCGCTCGGATTGCCGTCGTCGCACTCCTCCTTGGACTGTGCTCCCGCCGTCCCCGTCGTGGAGTACAAGAATCCGTCGCCGCAGGTCGCCGCGACGCAGGTGTTCAAGCACGCGTCGCTGTTGGAGTGGTTGCCGTCGTCGCATGCTTCGCCCGGCTCCACGAGGCCGTTGCCACAGGAGGGCAGGGCACAGACCGCCGTACACGCGTCACCGCTCTGGACGTTGCCATCGTCGCAGGACTCGACGGTTCCCCGCAGGAAGCCGTCGCCGCACGTCGCCTTGTTGCAGGTCGTCGGACAGGCGTCAGTGTCGTCATAGTTGCCGTCATCGCACTGCTCGACACGATCGTTGGTCAGCTGGAGCACGCCGTCGCCGCACGTCGTATTCCGGCACTTGGGGGTACAGGCGTCATTGTCATACGGATTGCCGTCATCGCATTGCTCGAAGACGCCCTTGTCCGGCGCGTTCTGCGTGACCCCATCTCCGCACGTCGCGATGACGCACTTCTGGCTGCAGTAGCCCCCGTTGGCGTTCTTGCCCCCGTCGTCGCACTGCTCGCCCGGGTCGAGCTCCCCATCGCCGCACACCGGATCCTTCTCCTTCTTGCAGCCCGCCAGGGCGGCGCTGAGACAGAGTCCGAGAACGACGACGCGAAGCACGGTGCGGGGGAGGGGCATGATGCGGTTCCTTTCGATCGACCCACGGTCCGGCGTGCCGACCCGATAGGGCCCGACACGTGGGTGACCGGTACCACCCGCGCGGTCACGGCCGGAACCTGCACAAAAGTGGAGCCGCGGAGTGTCCGGAGAGAAAATCTCCCGCGATTACGGAGGCATGAACATCGCACACGATAAATACCTGTAGAATTGTGGAGGGATTGGCTCGAGCCGGCACACATCACTGACTTCCACCGAGCCCGCCTCAGGGTTTGTCCCAAGGGGGCGGCCTGCCCAGTGGCGGGGCGGGTCAAAATGGACCCATTGCGCCCCCCGCGCTGAAGCGCCTATGGTCCGGCGTCGAGGAGGGTTCGCATGAAGTTGGTCTTGGTTGCACTGTCGTTCGTTGTCGTCGTTTCGGGCTTGGCTGGCTGTGCCGAGCGTGAGGCGCCGTCGCCGGACCGCGCCACCACCGCGATCGAGGGCGCGCTCGTTCCTGGACGCGACGTGAGCCTCGTGTTGCTCACGACCGGGCCACGCGTCCTGCCGGGCGGAACCACCACGGCCACGCTGAAGGTCAAGAACACGGGCTCCGGGACCTGGAAGGCCGGAAGCGTCACGCTGAGCTATGTCGGTGACGCGGGATTCACCGGCGGCAGCGCGAGTATCCCGGGCAGCGTCTCCCCCAACCAGGTCGTCACGGTGACCGCCACGCTGGGTGCGCCGACCCAGATCGGCCTCTACACGCTACGGTGGCAGGCTAAAGACAAGGCCGGCACCTTTGGCGCGCCCATCGTTGCGTCCATCGAGGTCACCTGCGGCGACGGCGTCTTCTGCAACGGCGACGAGCGCCGCGTCAACGGCAAGTGCGTCGCCGGCCCCCCGCCGTGCGACGACGGCGAGGGCTGCACGACCGACACCTGCGACGAGACGGCAGACACCTGCTGGCACCAGCCGGTCGGGGACTGCGACGTCTGCGCCATCAAGAACTGCAACCCCAACTGCAAGAGCCGCGTCTGTGGCGACGACGGCTGCGGCGGCAGCTGCGGCGCGTGTACCTCGGGGCGCTCGTGCGTCGGCGGGGCGTGCATTACGGCGCTCCAGCCCGGGACGTGCGCCAACCCGCTGCCGCTCGTCGCGGCAGGCGGCACGCTGCTCGGCGACCACGTCCTGAGCGGCGACACGAGCGACGGCATCGACGAGACGCACCCGTCCTGCAACACGGCGAGCACGGCGCGCGACGAGGTGTACTCGTTCACGGTCACCTCCCCCGTCGGCATCGACGCACGCATGAGCGGGTTCGACAGTGTGCTCTCGCTGCGCAAGGCCAGCTGCCTGGACCCCGCGGCGACGGTCGCCTGCTCCGACGATGCCGCGCCGCCGGGCAACTTTGGCTCGCGTGTCGCGGCCCTTCTGGATCCAGGGACCTACTTCCTCATTGCGGATGGCTACAACGGCTCACAAACCGGGCCGTACACCATCACCGTGCACTTTGCAGACAATTGCGTCCCCGGCTGTGACGGCAAGTACTGCGGCTCCGACGGCTGCGGCGGAGACTGCGGCTACTGCGGTGCCGGCTCGGCCTGCAACGCGCTGGGTCGCTGCATCCCGTCCCCGTGCACGCCGCGGTGCCAAGGGCGAGACTGTGGCGACGACGGCTGCGGCGGTAGCTGCGGCACGTGCACCGGCGGTCAGCTCTGTGCCAGCGAGATGGGCAAGTGTCGCACCTACGCCGACTGCGATCACGCCAAGCCCGTGTGCAAGACGCCGTGCTCCTCGACGCAGTACTGTGGCACCGATTGTGAGTGTCACCGCAACGTGGATCCGCGGCCGGACCTCATCGTGCACCGCGACCGGCTGGCCGGCGAGGTCGTCCAGCAGACTCAGACCTTCAGCCCCGAGTCCTGCGCCGTCTTCGAGGGCTGCGTCGGCGGCACCGGGCCGCGCAAGCTCCTGCGCTTCACGGTCGAGGCCGTCAACCAGGGCGTCGCCAAGCTCGCCGTGCCCGACCCCAAGACACGCCCCGACCTGTTCCAGTTCTCGCCGTGCCACGGGCACTACCACTTCAAGGGCTTCGCCACCTACGCGCTGCTCGATCTCGCCGGCAACGTCGTCGTGACCGGGCTCAAGCAGGCCTACTGCATGGAGGACAGCGAGCAGGTGCTGCTCGGGCCCAACATCGCGTGCACGCCGCAGTCGAGCTGCGACGACCAGAGCATCAGCGCCGGCTGGGCGGACGTCTACGGCAACGACCTGGACTGCCAGTGGATCGACGTGACGAACGTCGCGCCCGGCAACTACCAGCTCGAGGTGCGGTTGAACCCGTCGCGCATCTTCGAAGAGGCGTCGTTCGACAACAACGCCGCCCGCGTGCCCGTCACCGTTCAGTAACCTCCCCCCGCACAGCGCGACCTCGTGGGGCGCGCCCGCGCGGGTTCAGCCCTCCTCCGCCTGAATTGCGGCCAGGTACTGACGGTCCATCGCGTCCTTGGGTCGGATTGTCTGCTTGCTTCGGACGAGGTCGCCGATCGAGAGGTAAGGGACCCGTGCCGATCCGACGACCGCGTGCTCGAGGCGCGGCTCGGCGTCGTCGAACGTCACGTCGCAGGCGCGTGCCAGGAGATCCACGACGACTTCGTCCGCGACACGCACGACGCCATAGTCAACGAGGTCGGTGGGCTCGACCTCGAGGACGGCGCCGTCCGAGAGAATGCTCAGGCCTTGCCGCAACCGTTCGACGTTCTCAGGGGCTGGATCGACCAGCAGATCGAGGTCCTGGGTGGGACGCGCAAAGCCGTAGTACTGCATGGCAAAGCCACCGAGCACGGCGTAGCGCGCGCCTACAGCGTTTAGGGAGCTGGCGATGCGCTCGAGGTCGTCCGGCGTCGGCGAGCGTGGGCCTTCCTCGCCATTTGGGTCGTCATCCATGCGTCAGCCTCCTCGAACGTGCGAAAGCGGAACACGCCCCGCTCGCACAGCGTGTGACCGTGGTTCCAGTCAGCGACTTGCTGCTGCCACGCCGAAGCGACAGCAGGCGATCCTCGCGCGGGGGCCCTTCGGCGTCCGACGGTCTTCTGGGTCAGCTCGAGGGTCGAGTCCATGGGCGGAGTATAGCGGCCTCCAGAACGGGCGCTACCCTGCCATCCCGCTGCGGTAGAGATTGCCGCACCGCCGGCCCGGAGGTGACGAATCGCTAACGTGGGCTGGGGTCGGCGTGCCGGAGGTCGTCTTGGTCTTGCAGGCTCAGGTTCGCGCGGGCGTGGCCAAAGCGTGGAGTTTCGGTCGACGGCGGCGCTGACGGCAGCGGAGTCGGCGGCAACAGCTAGCTGATCCCGCAACCACGCGTCGGCGGGGCACGGCGAGGTCATGCGGTCGAGAAGCCCCGGAGGTCCCGTGCGGCGGGCCGGTCTCCAAGAATCGCCGTCCGATTGAAAAAAATCGTTGACATGCCGTTGGGCCCTGGGCTACGGCACTCGTCGACTTTTCCAATGACGTCGTTTATTTGTCGACGCCTGGGGCAAGGAGGGCTGATGCGAGGGTCAAGTGCCCCGAGGTTGGGATAGTCGTGCCGGCGTTCACCCTGATGAAGCTGCGGCCCTATCGTCTGCAATTGCCAGAAAACACGAGTACAGGGGCGGTTCTCGGGCCTGGCGAACTGACCCCGGACGACTTCGACATCGACCTGCTGAACCTGAGTTCGGTCAGCCTGCTTCTCCATGTCGTTCGGTTGAGCAACTCCGGCCCCGCGACGGGCGCCACCCTGCACTTCGGTGTTTCCACGTTCGACACGCCGCGGGTGGGACCCTCTGGCGATCCGCTCATGGACCCGATTCGCCAGAACGGTCCTGTCGAGGACATTCTTTCGGTGAGGTACACGACGACGTCCCCGCCGCCGACTGGGGAGTTCGCCATCCCGACGACGTTTCCCGTGTTCCATCGGCGCGTCAGCGTCCAGCGGGATTGGAGCGTCAATTCG
Organism: Pseudomonadota bacterium; assembly: GCA_005776585.1. Lineage (GTDB taxonomy): Bacteria > Myxococcota_A > UBA9042 > SXOX01. The sequence goes on from SXOX01000194.1 coordinate 27,653, forward strand.
CAAGACACGAGTCTTCCCGAGGGCAATCCGCCACTGGCGCGCTACGTGACCGGATGGGCCTTCATCACGACACCCGGAACGGTCGGGACCTACGAGTTCTCGTGGGCCCACGAGATCACCGTCATCGCTCGGTAGAGCACAACACGCAATGGAGGTTCTGTATGGCATTGTTGACGTTGAAGAAAATTGGGCGAGTGGAGCGAACGACCACGA
>SXOX01000195.1 GCA_005776585.1 Pseudomonadota bacterium
AGGCCGAGAGCGACTCGATGTAGCGGCGCTGACCTTCTGCATACAGCGTATCGAACGCCATGGACGACTTGCCCGAGCCCGAGACGCCCGTGAACACGATGAGGCGGTGCTTGGGCAGGTCCAGATCGACGTGCTTGAGGTTGTGCTCCGCGGCACCGCGCACGGTGATCCACGCGTTGGGGTCCGCTCGATCCGGCGGGAGAAGGGAATGGGGCTCGCGGGGCGGCGTCATGGCGGCGCGGAAGCTAGCGCATTGCTCCAAAAGACGCAACAGGGGTTCAGTAGAAAGTCACGTCTACCGGCGCGGCGTGAGCCCCTCGAGGACGACGGAGACGACGGTCGCGGCGACCGCGCGGGTGTTGCCGAGATCGGTGCCGCGCAGATGCTCGAACGCCAGCTGCTCCACGGCGCCGATGACGGTCAGGGCGCTGACGCGGGCCTCGACCGGACGGAGGAGGCCACGCTCGTGCGCGTAGCCGGTCAAGACGATGGCGCGCTCATTGACGCGTGCCGCAATGGCGGAGACCGGACGGCGCGCGGCGATGGGCGGCGCGCGACGCTCCTGGAGGTACAACAACACCTCGCGCGGGTGGGCCGAGATCGTGCCCTCGAGCGACACCGCCAGCGTGAGGTAGGCCGTGACCACGCCGGCGGTCGAGCTTGCGGCCGCGAGCGCCTGCTCGCAGACGGCGATGGCGGCGTCCATGCGCTCGGCGAACGGTGCCAGGACCGCGACCAGGAGCGCCTCCTTGTCGTCGAAGTAGCGATAGAAGCTGCCTTTGGCCACGCTGGCCGCGGCCGTGATGTCGTCGACGGCCACCGAGTCGATGCCGCGTTCAAGGAACAAGCCGAGCGCCGCGTCGCACAACGCCCGCGTCCGCTCACGCCGGTTCTGATCCCGTTTGCCACCGGCAGCTCCCGGTCGCTGCGACGGGAGGCGCGAGGGGCGGGGGCTAGCGTCGGTTTGCGTCACGCGCGCTCCACCGGCAGAAAAAGTGCGATCGGGACTTTACTTCTTCCCGTCGATTCCTAAAATGATGACCGATTGGTCACCATTTAGCGCTGGGCCAATCGGAAGGTAGCGCCATGATCGGGATTCCGCTAGGTCTTCTCTACGCAAACGCCGTCGAGTGGGTCGTTCACAAGCACGTGCTGCATGGCCTGGGCAAAGACCGGAAGAGCTTCTGGGCCTTTCATTGGCATGAGCACCACGGCAACGTCCGCAAGAACGATCACATCGACCCCACCTACGAGCGCCCGCTACTCGGTGGGTGGCACGCGCAGTCCAAGGAGGCTCTCGCGCTCGCCCTGGCGACCGCGGCACATCTCCCCTTGGCGCCCGTCGCGCCATTCTTTACAGCGACCCTCGTCTACTCCGCCGTGGACTACTATCGCAAGCACAAGCGCTCCCATCAGGACCCGACGTGGGCGCGCGAGCACCTCCCGTGGCACGTCGATCACCACTTGGGGCCCAATCAGGACGCCAATTGGTGCGTGACCCACCCCTGGATGGACGTGCTGATGGGCACGCGGGAGCCCTACGTCGGGACCGAGCGCGAGGCGCGGGATCAGGCGCGGCGCGCCGAGCGTGCGGAGCGTCGCGCCGCTCGGGCCGGCCCCCCCGAAGCATCGGCTGCGCCACCGACTGCGGCACCGGCTGTTGCTGTGGCTGCCTGATCTCGCCGTCGAAATCTCGTTGACCGCCGTCACCGCGACGATTAAGGTCCCTCGCCCCGCGCCCTGAGACCGCGCTGGCAGGCAGGACCATGACGGCACCATTCGTCAGCACGAGCCTTCTGGACGCGACCCGATTGGCCACTCCGGCCGTCGAGGCGCTCCTGCGCGGTCACGGCGCGCGCGTGTGGCGCACCGGCGCAGCGGCGCGTGCGGCTCTCGTCGATGCGCCGATCCCCGCCTGGGTCGAGCTCATCACCGACGGGGACGCTTCGACGTGCGACGTGGTCCTGGGCACGGTCGCATCGCTGGCGAACCCGGCGCAGGTCGATCTCACGCGGCTCGACGGTCGCCCGATCGAGGACGTGCTGCGCACGCGCGGCATCACCATCGACGCCATCGCCGTGGACAGCGCTGACATGGCGGGGGTGCTCGACCCGTTCGAGGGCCGCGCCCACCTCGCCGCCGGTGTCCTCCGCAGCATCGCGCCGCCCGATACGGCGTTTCGCGACCACCCGGCGCTGCTTGTCACCGTAGGGCAGGTCATCGCGTGGACCGACTTCCCCGTGACCGCCGAGGTCCGCCGCACCGCGATTCGCGACAGCGGCAACGTCCTCGACGTCCCCGATCGCCGCGCCGCCTGGGGCCGCTCGCTCAACGGCCTGCTGCTCGGTCCGAGCGTGGACAAGGGGCTCCAGTGGCTCCAGGACGCGCGCGTGCTGCACTTCCTCATGCCCGAGGTCGCGGCAATGGTCGGCTTCGACAAGACCTGCGCCGTCCACCACAAGGACATCTGGGACCACACCAAGATCGTGACGCAGAAGGCCGTGCCCGATCTCGTGGTGCGCTGGGCCGCGTTGTGCCACGACATCGGAAAAATCTGGACCCGAACGGTGAACAAGAGCGGAAAGGTTCACTTTTTCCGGCACGAGGACCACGGCGCGCTGCTGTTCGAGGGCATCGCCCACCGTGTTGGCCTGCCGCAATGGCTGACGGACCGCGTGAGCTACCTGATCGCGAATCACAGCCGCGTCAACCTTTATCAGGACGACTGGACCGATTCCGCCGTGCGCCGGCTCATCCGTGAGACGGAGAACCACCTGCCGGATCTGCTGGCCTTCTCCAAGGCCGACTTCACGACCAAGCGCGAGGCCCGCATCGAGGAAATGCGCCGCCTACTCGCCGACCTCGAGGCGCGTATCCTGCGTGTGGCCGAGGAGGACGCCAAGGAGCCGCCGCTGTCCAAGGGCCTCGGCAACACGCTCATGGTCCGGTTCGGGCTGCCGCCCTGCCGGCTCATCGGAGATCTGAAGAAGACTCTGGAAGAGACGATCGCCCGTGGCGATCTCACAGCACGCGCTGAAGATGCGTACTACGTCGACTGGATACAAGACCAGCCCGCGCTCATCGCGCGCATTCGGGCTGCAGGAGGAATGGCATGAGTCACCTGTTGGGCATCGGCGGAATCTTTTTTCGCTCCCCGGATCCGAAGGCTACCGCCGCGTGGTACGCCGAGCACTTGGGCCTCCCAGTCAATCCCTGGGGCGGCGCCGCGCTGCAATGGCGAACGGATGCCTCTCCCGAGGCGTCCACGATCTGGTCGCCGTTTGCCGACGATACACAGTACTTCGGCCCAAGCGGACAAACGTTCATGGTCAACTTCCGCGTGCGCGACCTCAACGGCCTGCTCGCCGCTCTGCGCGACAAGGGCGTGGACGTCGACTCGCGCCTCGAAGAGAGCGAGTTCGGTCGCTTTGGCTGGTGCACCGACTGCGACGGCCGCCGCGTCGAGCTGTGGGAGCCGCCTGAGTACGCGGCCCCCGCCCCCTGAACCGAGCTACTTCACCGTCCAGGTGTAGCCCGCGTGCAGCAGCTTGTGCAGGTCCGCCGGCTTGCGCGCGCGTGCCTGCGCGATCTGCTCGCTCATCATCTCCTCGTAGGTCGGCCGCTCCACCGCGCGCAGCACGCCCATGGCGACCGGGAACTCCGGAACGTCCAAGGCGGCGAGCGCGAAGGCGTGGCTCGGATCCGGGTCCGTCGCGTCGTGCGTGAGCACATCGTCCAGCGTCGCGTCCTGGCCGAGGTTGCCCACGACCAGGCGGTCGTTGCGGCGCACGATGCCCTTGGTGCCCTTGGCGAACACGAGCTTCTGCCCGTGCTCCACGCGCAGCTGCTTGTCGTCGCGCACTGGCTTCTCGGTGAACGACGTGAATGCGCCGTCGTTGAAGATGTTGCAGTTCTGGAAGATCTCGACGAACGACGTGCCCTTGTGCTTCCACGCCGTGGTGACGATGTCCCCCAAGTGCTTGGCATCGGTGTCCATGCTGCGTGCCACGAACGACGCGCCGGCACCCAGCGCGAGGGCCAGCGGGTTGAACGGGTAGTCCAGTGAGCCGAGCGGCGTGCTCTTGGTCTTCTTGCCGAGCTCGGAGGTCGGCGAGTACTGACCCTTGGTCAAGCCGTAGATCCGGTTGTTGAACATCAGGATCTTGAGGTCGAAGTTGCGGCGCAGCGCGTGGATGAGGTGATTGCCACCGATGGACAGCGCGTCCCCGTCTCCGGTCACGACCCACACGGTCAGGTCCGGTCGCGACGCCTTGAGGCCCGACGCGATCGCCGGCGCGCGGCCGTGAATCGTGTGGAAGCCGTAGGTGCTCACGTAGTACGGGAAGCGGCTCGAGCAGCCGATGCCGCTCACGAAGACATGGTTCTCCTTGCGCACCGGCAGCGTGGAGAGCGCCTTCTGGACGGTCGACAAGATGGCGTAGTCCCCACAGCCGGGGCACCACCGCACGTCCTGGTCGGACTCGAAGTCAGCCTTGGTGTACTTTGGAATCTCAACGGGTGCGCTCATCACGCCACCTCCAGCATCTGCTTGATGGCCTTGACCAGCTCGCCAACGGAGAACGGCTGCCCTCGGACTTGATTGAGCGGCCGCGCGTCGACGAGATACTTGGAACGGACGAGGTGCACGAGCTGCCCGAGGTTGATCTCGGGCACCATCACGCGCTTGTAGCGCCGCAGCACCTCGCCGAGGTTGGCCGGCAGCGGGTTGAGCCACCGCAGATGCGCATGGCTGACGCTCAGGCCGGAGCCGCGCGCCCACTGGACCGCGGCGGTGATGCTGCCGTACGTCGAGCCCCAGCCGAGGATGAGCAGGTCGCCACCGTCCGCGTCGCCGTTGACGACCGTGGGTGCGATGTCCTGCTGCACGCGCTGCACCTTCTCGGCCCGCATGCGGCACATGAAGTCGTGATTCTGCGGGTCGTAGCTGATATTGCCCGACAGGTGCGCCTTCTCGATCCCGCCGATGCGGTGCTCGAGCCCCGGCGTGCCCGGTCGGACCCAGGGACGAGACAGCGTCTGCTCATCGCGCCCGTACGGCTGGAAGCCCTCCGCGCTGGTCTGGAAGTGATGCGAGAACGCCGGCAGGTCCTCTGTGCGCGGGATGCTCCACGGCTCCGCGCCATTGGCGATGTAGCCGTCCGACAAGAGCATGACGGGCGTCATGTACTTGGTCGCGATGCGACACGCCTCGTACGCCGCCATGAACGCGTCCGAGGGTGACTGCGCCGCGATGACCGGGATGGGCGCCTCGCCATTGCGGCCGTAGATGGCCTGCATGAGGTCCGCCTGCTCGGTCTTGGTCGGCAGACCTGTGGACGGACCGCCGCGCTGGATGTTGCAGATGACGAGCGGCAGCTCGACCATGTGCGCGAGCCCCATGGCCTCCTGCTTGAGCGCGATGCCGGGCCCCGAGCTGAGCGTGACGCCCAGCGCGCCGCCATACGAAGCGCCGATCGCCGAGCAGATGCCGGCGATCTCGTCTTCAGCCTGGAAGGTCCGAATCCCGAACTCCTTGTAGCCCGAGAGCTGGTGCAGGACGTCCGAGGCCGGCGTGATCGGGTAGGCGCCGAGGAACACATCGAGCCCCGACTTCACGCCCGCAGCCACCAGACCGAGCGCCAGTGCCTCGTTGCCGCGAATGTTGCGATAGGTGCCCGGCGCGATCTTGGCCTGAGGCACCGTGAAGTTGACCGGGAACATCTCGCACGTCTCGCCGTACGCGTGGCCCGCCAGCAACAGCCGACGATTGGCCTCGCCCAGTGTGGCGTTCTTGCCGCCGATGCGCTTGTCGATGTACGTCAACGTCTCGTCCATCGGGCGGTTGTACATCCAATACATGATGCCCAAAGCGAAGAAGTTCTTGGCCATGCGGCCCGTGCGCGTGGGCACGTCCAGGTCCTTGATGCACTCGAGCGTGAGCGTCTCGAGCGGGACCTTGTGGACCGTCCAATCGGCGAGCGAGTCGTCCTCGAGCGGGTTGGTCGCGTAGCCGACCTTCCGGAGGTTGCTCTCGCTGAACGCGTCCGTGTTGACGATGAGGATGCCGCCCGGACGCAGCAGCTTGAGGTTGGTCTTGAGGCCCGCCGGGTTCATGCACACGAGCACGTCGGGTTGATCGCCTGGCGTATAGACCTCGTGAGACGCAAACTGGATCTGGAAGCCCGAGACCCCGGCGAGGCTGCCTGCCGGCGCGCGGATCTCGGCCGGGAAGTCCGGCAGCGTGGCCAGCTCGTTGCCGGCGACCGCCGTCGCCGAGGTGAACTGGTCTCCGGAGAGCTGAATGCCGTCGCCGGAGTCCCCCACGAAGCGAATCGTGACGTGCGGAATCTCCTGTCGGCGTTTCTCAGAGGGCGTAATGGCTGTGATGCTCATGGGTACTCCTGGTTGGCCCGGAACCGGCAAAGCGTAGGGCGGGAAGCAGGGCCCGACCCAAGCCCGCGCGTGGGCTATCACGTCAACCCTGTCGTTTCAAGGAGAAGCGCCTTTCCGAACGTCACGCGGTGCGGTTTGGTGCCACGGGACACGTGAAGTAACGTCCGCCGCAAGGAGCCTCCATGCGTCCATCCCTTCCCTTTCGCCTCCGGTACTCGCCGTTTCTCGTCCAGCTCGTGGTCACGCGCCGCTGCAACCTCGCCTGCGGCTACTGCTTCGAATACGACGATGTTTCGGCGCCGGTCCCGACCGAGACGCTGGAGAGGCGCATCGACAAGGTCGCGGAACTGGGAGGCTTTGCCGTCGAGCTCACGGGCGGCGAGCCGATGCTGCATCCGGACCTGTTTCATCTCATCAAGTACGCCAAGGAGACGGCGAAGATCTACAAAGTGATGATGATCTCCAACGCCTACCTCTTCAACGAGGAGGCGGTCCACAAGCTCAACGACGCCGGGCTCCAGGAGCTCCAAATCAGCATCGATGGCGTCAAACCAAACGATGTCACGGTCAAGGTGCTCAAGCCCCTGCGCAAGAAGCTCGAGGCGGTCGCACGCGTGGCCAAGTTCAAGGTCGTGCTCTCCAGTGTGCTCGGCAGCTCGAACGTCGATGAGACGCTCGAGGTCGTGAAGTTCGCGCGCGACAACGGCTTTCGACCGCGCTGCCTCATCCTGCACGACGACCACGGCCAGCTTCAGCTCAAGCCCGAGGAGCTCGGCTTGTATGCGCAGGTCAAGGCCGCCATGGGCGAGCGCTTCACCGAGGCGCGCGACTATCGAACGCAGCTGATTCGGACCGGGAGCGCGCCGTTCAAGTGCCGCTCCGGCAGCCGGTACATCTACGTCGACGAGTTCGGCAATGCCTGCTGGTGTAGCCAGACGCGCGACGTCTGGAAGAAGTCGTTCGACACCTACACCGTGGCCGATCTCCGCGAGCAGTTCGACACGCCCAAGACGTGCGCCGCGACGTGTACGATCGGCTGCTCACGCACCTGCGCCGCCTACGACGAATGGCGCCCCCAGCCCGGCCACGCCGCCTGAGCTTGACAGCGCGTTCAACTCGCCTACTTTGCGCCGCGCTCGCGACCCTGGGAATAAAGCTCCGGTCATGGGGTTCGCGGGCCGGCGTGGCGCTTCGGAGAGTTCCGGCGCCGAGGCAAGGGAGACGAGACCGATGCTGACCTCCATATCCACCCCATCCACTGCGGACGTGGCGCCTGTGGGCCAGGCCATGATCGAGGTCGATGGCCTGCGCAAGCTGTACGGCAACTTCGAGGCGCTCAAGGGCATCTCGTTCAGCGTGCGCCGCGGCGAGATCGTCGGGTTCCTCGGACCCAACGGC
>SXOX01000196.1 GCA_005776585.1 Pseudomonadota bacterium
ACCCACACGGCCATGGGTGGCGGCTTTGGCCGACGCGGCAAAACGGTGGACTACCAGCTGAAGTCGATTGAAATCGGGAAGCAGGTAAAGGGGCCGGGGCAGGTTGTCTGGTCGCGTGAAGAAGACATGACGCAGGGCTACTATCGTCATGCGTCCGTTGCCCGGCTCAAGGCAGCACTTGATGACAGCGGCCGGATCACGGCCCTTCTCGACGATTTCAACGCGCTCGCGTAACGCCCCCGCGCGGCCGGCGCGTTAACCGATCCTTTACCATCGCGGAATAGCTTGAAATCCTTGGGTTCCAAGGCTGCAGGGGTGCCATCCCGGTGTCGGTTGCCGGGCGGCGGCGCGGCTGGTATACGCGCGCAGTCCACAACCCCACCTTGACGCCTTGATCCTCCCGGACCCCACGGGTTCCGGCGGCAAGCGGGCGTCAGTTCAACGTTTTCGGAGCGTGCCGATGGCTGGAAGCCCCGACTACAAGGTCGCCGACATGTCGCTCGCGATGCAGGCCAAGTTGCTGCGCGCGCTCCAAGAGGGCGAGATCTGGCCCGTCGGTGCACGGAAAGCGATTCGGGTCGACGTGCGCGTGGTCACCGCCTGCAACCGCGACCTCGAGTCGATGGTGAAGACCAAGGAGTTTCGCCAGGACCTCTACTTCCGGCTCAACGTCGTACGCGTCGTCTTGCCTGCGCTGCGCGAGCGCAAGGAGGACCTCCTGATGCTCGCGAGCCACTTCCTGAAGGTCGCCGCCGAGCGCCAGGGCGGCCCGGTCAAGCGCCTGTCCCAGGCGAGTCTGGACCTGCTCACGAGCTTCGCGTGGCCCGGCAACGTGCGCGAGCTGGAGGCCACGCTGATGAACGCGTGCCTCTTCTGCGACGGCGAGGTGCTGCTGCCGCCGCACTTCCAGCACAAGCCGGAGCTGTTTCGCGACACGCCGACCCTCCGGGCGACACCGCTCGTGCCCGAGGCCGCTCGGCCGACGACCTCAGCGACGCGGGCGCCCGACGGCGACGCGGTCCTCGATCTCACGGGGCTCTCGCTCGACCAAATCGAAGAGAAGGCCATCTTCCTCGCGCTGGAGCGCGCCGACGGCAACAAGGTCGAGGCGGCGCGCCAGCTCGGCATCACGCGACAGACGCTCTACAACAAACTCAAGGCGTTCGGCATCGAGGTGCGCCGCGACGTGCGCCGGCTGGGCTAGGGTGCGCGATAGACGGACAGGTCGTCGAGCACGGCGCGCCAGTCGGCGAGCTCGGCGTCCTCGACCGCGCGGTTGCGGCTGACGCGGTCCTCGAGCTCGGCGAGCTTCTGCCGCAGCGCCTCTGGACCGCGCCCCTTGGCCCAGGTCGCAAAGGCCAGCGTGGATGCGGCCCGCAGCCGGAGCGTGACGGCCTCGCGATCGCTCCCGTCGAGGTCGCGCAGGAGGCGATAGGCGTGCTGACCCATGACGCAGGCCTCGGTCTCCGGGCCGCCGACGCCAAAGAGCGCGAGGCAGCCCGAGCGCGCGCGCTCGACGGGGTCGGTCTGCGACGCGGGCAGGCCGTCGGTGACGCGGCGCGCCAGGGCTCGGACGGTCCCGTCCACGGCGGGGCTCGGCTCGTTGGCGGCGAGGTCGGCGATGAGCGCGCCGAGGAAGCCGCGACCGAAGGCGTCCTTTCCCGTGCCGCCAAAGGCGAAGCTTCCCGCCTCAGCCGGAACTCGGGAGGCAAAGCGCTCCGCACCCGTGACTGGGAGCGCGACGACGTCCACCAGCGCGCGCGGAGGCCGCGGGATGTTCTTGGCCTGCTCGCGAGCCTCATCCTGGGGCCGAATGACCGTGAAGGTGATGAGGATCGCGGCCGCGAGCGCGAGCCCGATGACGGCGGGACCAAACCAACGCGGCACCGAACGACGGGCCAACGATTCGGGCTGGGCGACGCCAGCGCGTCGCTCTCGAGCCGCAGCGAGACTCACGACCGGGCGGGCCTCGGCGGTCTCCCGAAGCTCGCGATCGGCCTCGTCGAGAAGCACCGTCAGGCGGGCCTGCGAGAGCGTACCGTCACCCGAGCCGCCCAGCGTCGCGCGCACGAGCGGCAGATCCGTCACGAGGCCACGAACGAAGGTCCGACATGGACCGCACTCGACGAGCTGCGCCACGAGCCGCCCCGGGTCGTCATCGACGCCAAGCGCGGCCTCCGTGAACTCGCCCCCAAAGGCGAATGCCAAGAGCGCGTCCTCGTGGGGGTCGCCGTGCACGCGGTCCTCAGACTTCGGCGAGGTCATGGCCCACCTCGCTGCCCAGAGCGTCCCTGAGCTGTTTGAGCAGCTTCTTGAAGACGTAGTACGGGGAGGCAGGCGGCCAGCCGCACCGCTCCTGAGCCGCGGGGACGCTGTCGTGCTCCATGATGTCGAGCAAGAAGCGTCGCTCGTCGGGCTTGAGCGCTGCCAGCGCCGCCTGAACGCGCGCCGTACGCGAGGCGCCACCGAGCAGCGTGTCGGCCAAGGGCCGCGGATCTGGCGCGTCGTGCGCCGGGGCCTCGTCGTCGCCGTCTTTGGCCCCCGGAGCGAGGATCGCCCGCTTGCGACGGCTCTCGTCGATGACGAGGTTCTTCATGGTGCGATAGGCCAGCGCGAACACGTTGGCGTGCGACCGCTCGACCAGACTCGCCGCACCATAGGCCTCGAGCAGCTTGGCCAGCGTCTCCTGGACGAGGTCCTCGGCCTGGCTCGTACCCTCGCGCCGCCGCGTTCCCGCGACCAGCAGGCGCGCGCGGACGATCAGCTCTCGCTCGAGCTTGCCGAAGAGCGCGCGGACGTCGGCGGAGTGCGGGGTCGACACGGCCGCCGAGGTTCGCACGAGGAGGAGTCGGAGGCCAGAACGACATCATGTGGCCAAGACGCGCAAGCCCGTCACGCTTGAAACTCCCGCAGTTGCGGCAAAGACAAACCGACGTACAATCGGCGCCCTGTGCGTCGCCTCGTCCCCGTCCTGTGCCTGGTGTCCTGCGGTCCGGTCATCGCCAAGCTGCCCGCGTCGGAGACCGATCCGCTCACGGTGACCGTCTCGGGCCACCGCGAGGTGCAACGCGGCGAGCTCTGGCGATTCGACGAGCGCCTCGCGCGCCGTGGCGCCGGCGACCAATGCCAGGCGCTGTGTTCGAGCCACACGCTCATCTGCGGGCTGGCGACGCGCATCTGCGAGGCCGCCAAGACGAACCCGGCCCACGAGCGCGCCAAGACGACCTGCGAGGCGGCGACCGCGACCTGCCGCGACACGAACGTCCGCCTCCCCGAGGAGTGCTTTTGTCGCTAGCCTTGGGGACGCAAGTTGCGCCCCCCGGCCCCCGGAGCTAAGGTCCGCCGGTGTCCGCACCCCGCCTCAGCGTCATCCTGCTCTGGCATCAGCATCAGCCGCCGTACGTCGACCCTGTTACCGGCGTTCATCTTTTGCCGTGGGTGCGGCTGCATGCCGCGAAGGACTACGTCGACATGGTGCGTACCGTGCTTGACGCGCCGCCGAACGTGTGTGCCACGTTCAACGTTACCCCCACGCTGCTCGATCAGGTGCTCGACCTCGCGGAGGACCCGTCCCGGGACCGCCTGTATGCGCTCTGTCGCAAGGCGCCAGCCGCATGGACCGAGGCTGACGTCCACGCGCTGCGTCGGGACTGCTTCAGCGTCCAGCGCGACACGATGCTGGCGCCGTTCCTTCGCTATCGTGCGCTCCTGGCCAAGCACGTCGCCAACGAGCGCTTCGCCACGTCGGACCTGCTCGACCTGGTGGTGTGGTTCCACCTCGCCTGGAGCGGTCCCTCGCTGCGCAGAGACCCGGTAGTCGCCGCGCTCTTCGCTCAGGGTGAGGCCTTCTCGGTCGCCCAGCGGGACGCGCTGCTCGACGCGCACGTGGCGCTCCTGCGCGAGGTGATCCCCTGTCACCGTCAGGCCATGGAGACCGGGCGGATCGAGCTGTCGTCGAGCGCTTACTACCATCCCATCCTACCGCTCCTCTGCCAGAGCGAGGCGGCGCAGGAAGCCGATCCGGCGTCGTCCTTGCCAGAGGTGCGCTTTCGCTTCCCGGAGGACGCCGAGCGTCAGATCCAGCTCGGCCTCGACTTTCACGCGCGGCTCTTCGGCGCGCCTCCCGCTGGCAATTGGCCGCCCGAAGGCGCCGTCAGCGAGGCGGCCGTGCGGCTCCTGGGCGAGCACGGCGTGCGCTGGATCGCCACCGACGAGGCCATGCTCGTGCGGTCTCTGCCGCATCGCCGGCGGGAGCAGGCGTTTCGATTTGGAGACGTCGTCATCTTCTTCCGTGACCACGCGCTGTCCGACCGCATCGGCTTCGTCTACTCGCGCTGGGAGCCCGCCACCGCCGCGCGCGATCTGGTGGCGCGCCTCGAAGCGCGGGCCGTCGAGCTCGCGCGGCAGCAGGTGAGCGACCCGGTCGTCACGATCGCGCTCGACGGCGAGAACGCGTGGGAGCACTTCCCAGGCGGCGGCTATGACTTCCTCGCCGCGCTGTATGCCGGGCTCTCAGCCTCGCCGATGCTGGCGCTGACGACGCCCTCGCGCTGGCTCGACACGCACGCGCTGGACACCGCGACGCCGTTGCCACGCCTCGCCTCGGGCACCTGGGTGGACGGGACCTTCCACACCTGGATGGGCGATCCGGTCAAGGACCGCGCCTGGACGCTGCTGGCCCATGCGCGCCAGGAGCTGGCGGAGCACGAACCGGGAGCCCGGCGGGACGAGGCGATGACCTGGATGCTGCGCGCCGAGGCCTCGGACTGGTTCTGGTGGTTTGGCGCAGGCCACAGCTCGCCGAACGACGCCGAGTTCGATCTGCTCTTCCGAAAGTACGTCGGCGCCGTGTACCGCGCGCTCGGCGTAGCCACCCCGCCGTCGTTGGAGGTCCCGGTCGGCCCTATGACCGAGGAGGCTCCGCGCTTGCAACCGCTGCGCACGGGTCGACCCGCCATCACGGGAGAGCCGCTGCCATTCTTCAAATGGGCCAACGCCGGCCTCCTCGGACTCCAACAGGGCTCGATTCATCGCTTCGATCCCATCGTGGCTGGCTGCGCCGCTATCTATGACCGCGAGCGGATCACGCTCCGACTCGACACGACCCGACCCGCGCGCGAGGAGCTGGCCGCCGGTCGCCACTTCGAGCTCGAGCTCACAGCACCCGCCACAGCGGCGCGGATGCGTCTCGATGGGAGTGCTCCGGGCGAGTCGGCCATCGGTCGATGCGTCGAGGTCGCGCTCCCGATGCCCTCGGGCGTCCGCGAGCTGCGCTTCGTCTGGCGCGTGTTCGGCTCCGCCGAGGGCGAGGGCGAGGCGCTGGAGCTCGACCGCTTTCCTCAAGTCGGCGATGTGGCCCTGTCCCTCCGGCCGGCGTCGCTCGACGTGGAGAATTGGGTCACATGAGCCACCTCCGGCACGATCCGGTGCAGAAGCGGTGGGTCATCGTGGCCTCCGAGACGACCTACCGGCCGAGCACGCTCCCCGGCGAGCTACCGCGCGGCTGCCCGACCGATCCGGGTCCCGCGGGCTGTCCGTTCTGCCCCGGCAACGAGGCTTCCGCGCCGCAGGTCCTCTGGCGCTCGGCAGGGCCGTCGCAGGTGCGCGTCGTGCCTCACCGCTTCCCGGCCCTGGCCATCGAAGGCGAGCTCGGCCGCGCGGCCCATGGCCACTACGACCGCTTGAACGGCATCGGCGCGCACGAGGTCATCATCGAGGGGCGAGACCACACGGCGTCCTTGGGCGAGCTCTCGGCGGACGTCGTCCAAGCGGTGCTTCGCGCGTGGCGCGATCGCATGGTGGACCTGTATCGCGATCATCGCCTTCGCTATGTGCTCCTGTTCGAGAACCACGGCTGGGCTGCCGGTGCGCAGCTGCTGCATCCGCACTCGCAGCTCATCGCGACGCCGGTCACGCCCCGCACGGTAGCCATCGAGCTCGAAAGCGCGCGGGAGCACTATCTCGCCAAAGAGCGCTGCTTGTTCTGCGATCTGCTGCGTCAGGAGCTGTCGGAGCAAGCGCGCATCGTGGTCTGCGACGAGCGCTTCGTCACCCTCTGCCCCTACGCGTCGCGCTTCCCCTTCGAGATGCACGTGTTCCCGCGCGTCCACCGCCACGACTTCGGCGCGGCGAGCGACGACGACCTGCTCGCGCTGGCACGCCACCTCAAGGACGTGCTGCGTCGGATGAGCAAGGCGCTGGGCGATCCGGCGTACAACCTCGTGCTGCACACCGCGCCCAACCCGCACTCGCGCGGGACACGGCCGCACCATTGGACGACGCTGGAGTCCGACTGGCACTGGCACCTCGAGATCCTGCCCCGTGTCCAGCAAATTGCCGGCTTCGAGTGGGGCAGCGGCATCTACCTCAATCCAACGGCGCCCGAGCTTGCGGCGCAGGTCCTGCGGGAGGTCCCATGATCCGCACACGTGACGTCCTGACGGTCATCTTGGCCGGCGGCCGCGGCGAGCGGCTCTCGCCGCTGACGCACCAGCGCAGCAAACCGTCGGTCCCCTTTGGGGGCCGGTACCGAATCATCGACTTTACGCTGACAAATGCCGTGAACTCCGGCTTCCGGCGCATCT
>SXOX01000197.1 GCA_005776585.1 Pseudomonadota bacterium
GGCGGGGGACGACCCCCGCACCCCCGATGGCGGGGGACGACCCCCGCACCCCCGATGGCGGGGGACGACCCCCGCACCCCCGATGGCGGGGGACGACCCCCGCACCCCCGATGGCGGGGGACGACCTGGACGGCTTCAGAGATTCGACCCCATGACGAAGTAGAGCTGGCCGTGCGTTTCGGGCCACACGGCGTGGGCGTAGCCGAGGCGGAACAGCAAGTCTACGTTGTAGAATAGCTCGACGGAGAGCCAGAGCTCGGCACCGACCGAGACCTTGACGTCCTGAGCGACGGGGGGCTCATCGTAGAGCAGCGCGACGTCCGAGAAGGCAGCCAGCGAGAGGCGCTGGAGCCAGAGCGGGAGCGTCCCCGGCGCTCGGAAGATCGACGCGATGGGCGCGCGGTACTCGGTCGTGAGCAGGTGGAAGTTCGGCGCGCCGAAGGCACCGGGAGCGAACCCGCGGAGATAGGAGCCAAAGACCCCACCGCGGTTGACGAGGTCCATCACCACGTCCTGCTGGGGCAGCCCGCCGACGCTGTAGAAGGCGCGACCATCCTTGGCCCCGCCGGTCGTCCCGCCCTGGAGCTTGAAGGCGAGGACGTGACCGCGAAGCGCGTCCGACGGCCACCGAATCGGGAGATACGCGTCGAAGTACCACGTGAGCCCCCAAGCGACCCCGCCGTTGCCCTGCAGCGCCGGGCGGAGCGTCCATTGCAGGCCGAAGCGCGTGCCCCACTCGGGGCTGATCGAGTAGGCGTAGCTCTCGATGGAGTCGTAGCCAAAGCCCATGCTCAAGGTCAGTCGGTGGCGGTCCTCGCCGAGGAAGGGGATGTCGGAGCCGGGATCGTGGCGGAGTACCGGCGGGGGATCGGGGTCGAACGCGTAGTGGTAGGTGAGGCCGGCGTTGAGCGAGAACGCGTCGCGGTGGTCCGGGATGGGGACGCTCAGCTGGAGGCTCGTGAGCAGGTTCTCGTTGGGGAAGAAGGTGACTCGATCGGCCACGAAGCGCACGCCGGTGCCCCGAAAACGCGTGCCGTAGAGCGTGAAGGCCGGCCGCCACCCAAAGAACGCGTAGGACAGGCCCACGTTCGCGTCGCCGCGCTCGAAGCTCACGTCGGTCAGGACCTGCCAGGCGTGTCGCCCCGCGGCGTCGGAGCCGGCGAGCGTCAGACCGAGCGACGAGAGGCCAGTGTTGCCGACCCGCAGGATCGGATCCAGGCGCCGCGGCCACATGGAGCGCGCACCCCAGTAGGCGCCCTCGCTCAGCGGCACCTCTGGCGGTCGGGGCGCCGGTTCGGTCGTGTGCGGGCGCGAGGCCGCGGCGGCCAGGACCGTCTCTCGGGCCTCGTCGCGCTGGAGCAGATACAGGTCGTCGCCGTTGGGGCCGTAGCCCGAGTAGGCGATCTGCCGCCCGTCCGGGGACACCGTCGGCGTGGCGGCGCCGCCGAGGACGCGGGTCACCTGGCGGCGGTCTCCGGTGTCCACGTCGAGGGAGTGCAAGTTGAAGATCCCGCCCTCGTCGGAGACGTAGACCACCGTGCGGCCAGAGAACACGTGTGCCGCGCTCATCTCGCGCGCTTGGCCGGACGTGAGCCATCGGCGCTCCCCGTGCGGCTGGATCAGCAGCAGGTCGCGGTCGCCGCCGTCCGGTTGGGCCGAGACCACGATGTCCCACGCGCCGTCGCTGCGCGGCACGTAGCGCGGCTGGTTGAACAGCAGGTCCTCGTCGAAGTCGATGACTGTGCGGCTGCGCCCGGATGCCAGGTCGAGTTCGCGCAGCGCGGTCTTGCCCCAGTCGGAGGTCACCAGCAGCGCGGTGCGGCCGTCCGGCCGCACGTCGGGCTCGCGCACCCGCCCACCGAACGTGAGGCGCTCCGGCTCACCGACCGAGGGCCGCAGCGAGACGCGGTGCAGCTCGCGAAAGAAGCGATGGGCATCGACGAACCGCCCGAGCGAGAGCAGCACGCTCGTGTCGTCGGGGCCGGCGAGCACGCGGTCGCAGCCGCCATCGCACTTTAGGAGCCGCTCGGCGACTTCCCCGCCCTGATGCAGAGAACGGCGCACGAGGAACGTGGCGGAGCGCCCATCGGACTCGAAGGCGTAGAGCCATCTCCCGTCGGCCGAGAAGGCGGGCGCGGCGTGGACCTCACCGCCCTCGGTGAGCCGCCGGCCCAGCACGAGCCCGCGTGCCCGCTCGCGCGACACCTGCGCCAGCGCTCGCTCCTCGAGTTCCACGCGCCAAGCGTCGTAGAGAACCAGGAAGTCCTCGCCAAAGACCTCCCGCGCATACGCGTTGAGCCCGAACGGCAGCACGAGCGCCGCGTACCGATCGACGAAGGTGATGAGCTTCGGCAGGCCGTGGCGCCGCGCGATGAAGTCGAGGAAGTCGGTCCCGAACGTGTAGCGCCACGAGCCGCCGGGCTTGGACTCGGGATCGCCCGTGAGCCCCGACAGCGAGGGGAGCGTGCCTCCGAGGAGCGCCTGGCGCAGCACCATATCGACGTGCGGGCTGCGAACGCGGCCGCCCCCGCCGCCGAAGCGGGACTCCATGACGACCGCGAGCCCTTCGATGAACCAGCCCGGGACCGCGCCGCTCGGCAGGACGGTCTTGCCGAGCACCGAGTTGATGAACCAGGACAGCCCGCGCGCCTGGTTCAGGTGCAGCACGTGGGTGTACTCGTGCGTCAGCAGGAGGCGGAGCCAGTCGCGATAGCGGCCGAGCTCGGTGTCCGGCTCGGGCGCGAACGCCAAGATATTCATTTCGTCGTACGGGATGGCGGCCGCCGAGCCGTTGGCGCCATCTCCGAGGTCGGTGCAGGTCACCTGCGTCGCCGAGTTCCCAGGGCTCCATCCGGTGACGGCAGTGAGCGTCTGGCGAACGTCCTCCGCGATTCGTGCGACCCGCTCGGCGAACGCGCGGCCCCGCTCCGCCGCGGTCCGCTGGTGATAGTGGACGCGGAAGTGGGCGCTCTCGACGGTGCGCCATTCGAGCGTCGGATCGCCGGCCCGCGCGAGGACCGGCAGGTGCAGCAGCAGGAGCCCGACGGCCGCGAGCGTCCCAGCGCGAGGCGTCATTCGGATGGGGACGAGGCCACGACGTCCGCGCCGTCGATGGTGACGACCTCGCCCGAGTCCAGCGCGATCCGGAGCTCCTGGCGCGCGCCGACGGTTGCCGCCACGACGACGCGGCCCTCGCTGCCTTGGTGCGCCCCCGACGTGATCCGCACGGCGCGCCCAGCGGGGCCGTAATCCAACGTGCAGATCTCATAGGGCGAGCGGCGTGGGGCCTCGGACAAGACGACCTCGACCCGCGGAAAGTCGAGCTCGTCGACGCCCAGGGTGACCTCGCCCGGGAGCTCCTCGGGTGGGTAGCCGGTCACGATCAGCTTGACGCGCCGCTTCATCTGGAACGTCACGACCACGTCCTGGAGGCCCAGGCGATCGACCACCGACAGGGAGAGGTAGGGCGCCTTCTCGGCCATCCACTGGCTGAAGGCGCGTACGAAGGCCTCGTCGCGGTCGAGGCCGCCTGTGGCTTCATGCATCCGATCGATGAGGAGGCTCAGTGGGAGGCGATCCACGGAGCTAGCGTACTCGATTATCGCGCGACGGTCGTCAAGAGGCGCGCGACGTCCTGCGGCTCGAGCTCGGTGACGAGCGAGTAGCGCACCCCCTGCTGCACGAACTCGCCAATGGTGAGCGCGCCCTTGCGCTCCAGCCGGAGGGGTCGCCCGTTACCGGCCACCGGCCCCTCGTCGAGGTAGCGAACCACCGACAGGAGTGTGCCTCCCAGGTCGTACTCATAGAGCACGGCGGGGCGATGCGCGGCCGTGACCTCACGCGCATCCAGCAACCGCAGCGCGCCGGTGGCCTGGAGCGGCGCGCTCCTGGCGTGCGCATCGGCGGTCATGGCGACGCCGGCGGAGGCGAAGGTCAGTCCATTGCCGCCAATTCGCGGTGCCCGCTCTCGTGTCGGGGCTGCCGCCACGGTGCTGGCCGCCACGGTGCTCGCGATACCTGTCCCACCCGGAGCGTTCGCTGGCTGACTCGCCTCTGGCTGTGTGTAGGCCAGGGCGACGGCGACACCGGCGGCCATCGCGAAGGGCGCCGCCGTGCGCAAACCGCGGACGATGGCACCGCGCCGGGCGAGGCGGCGCTCGTCGGCCGCAGCAGTGGCGATGGTGGACAGCACCGAGGTACGCAACGAGGCGGGGGCCATGGGTCGCGACAGCTTCGCACGCAGGGCCGTCTTGAACGCGCCCTCCTGGCGGACCAGCTCCCGGCACGCACCGCACGCAGCGACGTGGTCCTCGAACTCCGCGACCTCGCTCGGCGCGAACTCACCGTCGATGTAACATGTGACGAAATTCTGAATCTCTTGGCAGGTCATGGTCATCTACTCCCGTCCTCCTGGCGCGGAAGAGGTTCGGCGCGCGCGATAGGCGTCCAGCGACGTGGGCGGCCGCACCGGCTCGGGCTCGGCCGACTCGGCGTCCGGTGAGATGATGCCCTGCGCGATCGCGTGATTCCGGAGCCGCTTCTGAAGCAGCTTGCGCCCGCGGTGCAGGCGGCTCATGACCGTCCCGATGGGGATCTCGAGGACCTCGGCGATCTCCTTGTAGGCGAACTCCTGGAGGTCGGCGAGGACGACGACGGCGCGGAAGTCGGGAGGCAGACCCTCCAGCGCCTCGCGAACGGACTCGTGGACGAGGCCGTGCAAGTAGCCTTGCTCCGGATCCTTGTAGAACGCGCTGTCATCCGAGCGCGGATCCACGTCCGGCGTGGAGGCGGGGGCGATGTCGACCGTCTCCAGCAGCGTGAAGTCCCGATGGCGGCTGCGCCCGCGATTGATGTGCGTGTTCGTCATGATGCGAAAGAGCCACGCCTTGCAGTTGGTCCCCGGCTCGTAGCGATCGAAGGCCCGAAAGGCCTTCAAGAACGTCTCCTGGACCAGATCCTCGGCGTCCCGCGGGTTGCGCGTCAGATAGAGCGCTGTGCCGTAGAGGGCATCCAGATGCGGGACCGCCTCGCGATTGAAGTCGTCTTGCTTCTGCCGTATCGGCCGGGCGGTGGCCCCGGCCCCCGGAGACGCAGATGATGAGATGGAAGAGAAGAAGCCCATGTGTCCTCGGGCGGCAACAACCCGACCCCCGGTCGGCCTATTCCAGCGGCTCGTCGCTGCGCGTGCAAAGCAGCGCGCGTGCGGCCTCGACGGTCGCGACGTCGCCGCCCAGCGCCCGCACGAGCGTGGACGCGGCCTCGATGAGCACGCCGTTGGACGTCGCGTGATCCCCGCCGGGTAGCTCGAGGCCGTCCTCGAAGCCCACGCGGAGGTGCCCGCCAAACGCTGCCGCTGTCGCGAGGACGGGCCAGGGAGCGCGGGACAACGCAGCGACTGACCACAGATCGGTTCCCGCCGCCTGCGCCACCAGCGGAATCGTGCCGGGCACGGAGGGCAGCCCGCCCGCGGAGCCGAGCAACAGCGCGAGCCGCCGATGCGGGCCCAGCACGCCCATGTCGACGACGTGGCTCAGCAGCGCCAGCTCGCCGAGGTCGACGCACTCGACGGTGACCGATACGCCGCGCTCCTCGGCGAAGACGACCGTGCGCACGAAGTCCCCCAGCGTGCCCGCGTAGACCAGGTCCAGGTCGAACGCCTTCCGCCCGGCGTGATAGCGCGCCACGGGCCGAGCGGCGAGCGGGACGGTCACTAGGTCCGGTCCGGCGTCGATGGCTGCCAGCCGATCGTCGAGCGCGCCGAGCACGCCGAAGGTCGAGATCGAGATCAGCGCCGCACAGCGGTCGCGAATGGCATCGAACGTCTCCTTCCAGCGCTCGACGCGCATTGCGACGCCGCCGAGATCCTCGCGCGCGGTGACGTGCACGACCGAGGCGCCGGCCTCGAACGCGCGGCGCGCTTCCGTGCCGATCTCGTCGGGCCGAAACGGCACCTGAGGGCACTGACTGCGCCCGAGCGTCGTGCCGTTGAGAGCCGCGGTGATGATCGTGCTCATGGTCTTCCCCTACTCGTCCTCGCCCACGGCGGCGCCGAGCTCCCGTCGGAGCTCCAGATACTTTTGGCTCACGGCGTAGCGCGCCAGATCCTCGGCGGCGTCCTTCAGCGGCAGCTTCGACCACGCGATGCCGAGCTGCCGCTCCTCCTTCATGATGCGGACGGCGACCTCGTAGTCGCTCGACAGCAGCAGCCCGGCCCGGTTGGCCGTGCACTCGACGGCATTCAGCCACCCGTTGAGGTTCTGGGCGGCGGGGCGTTCGAGCAGCTCCGTGCACAGCTGTTCGAGCTGCGCACGCCGATCGGTGTCCAGCGCCTTGTCGAGCGCCTTGATGACGCCTCGGATGCCGGGCTCGCCGCCGTGGGACACGCCCGGCAGCACCGCTCGCATCGCCCCCGTGAGCAACGTGCGCAGGTGTCCCGCCGGGAACATGCCCGCAAGCAGATGTGGCGGAGTGAAGTAGGCCATCGCTTTGCCGAGCTGAAACCGAAGCTCCTTGCCTTTGCGTCCGGTGATGACCTCGGCGCCCGCGACCAGCGCCGGCGGCCACATCGCCTCCTTGCGGACACCGCGCAGCGTCTTGCTGCGATAGACCGCGGGGATCGGGACGTCCAGCACCTTGCCCACGGTCCCGAGGAAGCTCGTGAAGCGCGTCTGCTGGCGCAGGCTGATCACGTCCTCGGGCCCCAGGCCGAGGTCCTTGAGCGTGCGGGTCGAGAGCTTGGGGCCCAAGGCGCGCGCGAGGATCTCGAAGATGCGCCCGACGAGGGGCTCCTCGCCATCGTCGTAGACGAAGCGCTCCCAGTCCGCGGGCCCCGCGAGGCCCCGCTTCAACGCGAGTGCCGGGCGATTGTAGCGGTCGAAGAAGGCGCGCTCGCGTTCGTTGGCCTCGCCCACGACGCGCAGTACGTCACAGACGCAGTAGACGGCGTCAAGGTCTTTGCGGCGCGCGAAGATGCGCTCGATCGCTCGCCAATGGTCGATGTTGGCGGCCTCGGTCTCGAGCAGCAGCCGATACTGGCCCAGGGCCTCCTCGCTCCCCGGCGTGCGCGACTCTAGCGCCTTGGCGTACGCCAGTCGCGCCTCGGAGTCTCCCGGGTCGATGGCGACCGCGTGGCCAAACGCCTCCGCCGCCCCGCTGATGTCGTCGAGCACGGTCGACAGCAGCCGCCCGAGGTTCTTCCAGAGGCGTCCCCGGGCCTTGGTCAGCTCGTCGTCGCCCGCGTCGGGGTGCTCCGCGACGTAGGTCTCCAGCCGGCGCAGCATGGTCCGGTACGCGTCCGCCTGGCTCGTGTAGTCGCCGTATTTGACCAACAGCCGGTCGAGCGCCTCGAAGGCCTCGAGCCGCGTGGGGTCGGCCTCGAGCGTCTCGTCGAACGAGCGCAGCGCCCGCCTCGGATCGAGCAGGTGATCCCGGAACAAGATGGCCAGTGTGAAGCTGAATCGCGCGCGGCGGCCGCGATCCGTCTCGCGCTCGAGGAGCGCCTGAAGCGTATCGACGGCCTCGCCATGGCGCCCCAACGCGAGCTCGACGTCGAGCCGCTTCACCGCGACGGCCGTGCTGTCGGGGCGCAGGCGGCGCGCCTCTTCGAGCACGGTCAATGCCTCTTCCAGCCGATGCAGGCGGTCGCGGAGCACGTCGGCGAGCGCAATCAAGGCGGCGAAGCGCTCCAGCGGATCGGTGACGGCGGCGGCGAGACGGCGGAGATGGACGGTGGCCGCTTCGAAGTCCCCCATGGCTTCGCTCAGGCGGACGACCTCGCGCAGGGCGGTCTCGTCGTTGGGCACCGACCGCAGGCGCGCGACGTGGAGCTCCAGCACGCGGCGGTCGTCGCCACGCGCACGGGCGATCTCGGAGAGCGCCGCGTGGATCTCGGCGAGATCGCGATCGGTGAGCGCGTCTCCCGGGCGATCGAGCAGACCGCGAAAGCGCTGCTCGGCGAGGTCATACCGGCGCGCCGCGAGATCGAGCCGCGCGAGACCCCGCTCGGCCGCCAGGCGCTCGGCATCGAGCCCTTCGCCGACGCCCCGGCGCTGCGCCTCATCGCTCAACAGCAGGGTCCGCGCGAACGCGTCGACCGCGCGATCGCTCTCCGCGAGCGCCGCGAGGCACTCGCCGAGTTCGCGGTGCGCCCGTGTGCGTTCCGGCAGCAGGTGGCCGCTGCCGCCTCGGGTCGGCCGCGCGCCGCTCGTGCCGTGACGCGTCTCGGAGTCTGTGGAGCGGGCGTGCACGTCCGCGGCCTCCGCGCGCTCATCGAGCAACGCCGTCAGCGCCTCGAGGACTGGCGCGGCCTGGCCGACCTGCGCCGTGCGGACGTAGTAGCGGGCGAGCCATTGGAGTGCCGCCTCTTGATTGCGATCGGCCTCTAGGGCGCGCTCCATCACGAGCGCCGCCGCCGCGTCGCCGAGCTCCGGCACTCGCGCCGTGGCCAGAGCGAGGCGCACGAGCGCGCGACCGTGATCGACGTCGGTCGAGGTCGTCTCCGCCATGCGCTCCAGCACCAGCACGGCCGCATCGAGCCGGCCCTGCGCCTCGAGCGACGCGACGAGCACCTCGCCCACGATGGCCTGGTGCGCCGGATCGGCGTCCGGAGCGTCGAAGACCGAGCGTGTGACGACCTCGGCCCGCGCCGGATCGGCGAGCTCGGTCAACGCCAGCTCGCCCAGACGCGCGACGAGTCGGGCGCGCTCGCCGGGCGTGGCTGCGTCGATGCGGCGCTCGAGCATCTCGGCGGCCAGGTCGAACGCCTTCCGCCGGCGATGATGCAGCTCCAAGCCCAGAAGCGCCTCGGCGTGCGTGGGGTCGAGCTCCAGGAGCTCCTCCCAGCAGACGGCGACCTCGTCCGGATCGAGGTCCGCGGCGTCGCCGAGGCGGACGATGCCCTCAAACGACCGCAGGCGCTCGACCGGATCGGGCGCGAGCGCGACGAGCCGCCGAAGCGCCTCGACACGGGCGAGGGCCGAACGACCCGCCACCTCGCCGATTTGGACCAGCCCGCGGACCGCGTCGAGGTCATCGGGATCCTCGGCCAGGATGCGGTCGTACACCTCTGCCGCGCGCGCAGGGGCCAAGACGCGATCGCGCAGCGCCGTGGCCAAGCCGTGCAGCCGCGCCGCGCGTGCCTCCGGTTCCTCGGCGGCCGCGACCAGCCCTTCCAGGACCTCCGCGTGTCGGAGCCAGTCGCCCTGTCGTGCCGTCGCGTCCGCGAGGCCTTCGAGCGCGGCGACGTCACCGGGGGCGTCCGCCACCGCGCGTTCGAAGTAGGCGACCAGCGCCGGGAGGTCCGTCGCCTGCTCTCCGCCGAGCCACTGACGTCCGAAGCGCAGCCGCCAGCTGCGGGCCTGATCGGCGGGGAGGTGCGGGAGCAGATGATCGAGGACGTCCTGGGCCTCGCTCCAGCCGGACGTGAGATCGGCCAATGCCGCGAACCGGTCGAGCACGCCCGGTCGGCGCGGGTCGTCGAGCAGCAGACGGCGCGCGGTCAGGAACGCGGCCTGGACGTCGCCGAGCTCGTTCTGCTCGAGGTCGAGGAGCGCGCTGAGCGCGTCGAGACGTGCCTGTCGCGACGGAGCGCGGTCGATCCGGGCCCGGAGCACCATCGCGAGCGACGCCAGCTCTCGCCGCTCGCGGTAGTAGCCCTCGAGCGCCGTGAGGGCCTCCGCATCGCCGGGATCCGTCTCCAGGACGCCCTCGTAGAGCGCGATGGCGCGCTCCGCGTGATGGAGGACGCCGGCCTCGAGCCGGGCCAGCCGGCGCAGGACACGCCCGAGGCGCCACGGATCGGTCTCCTGGTCCGCCCAGGTCTCCAGGACGGGCACCGACTCGGCGTGGCGCCCCGCGCGATCGAGCAACGTGGCCTCGAGGGAGAGCCACGCCGTCGCATCCCGGCTCGGCTTGTGGGCCTGGACGAGCGCCAGCGCCGCGTCGCTCTCGCCGAGACGGAGCCCGCGGACCGTGGCCTCCTCCAAACGCGCCGCGAGCGCGACGGGACCGGGTGCCCCAGGCTCCGCGGCGACGCGCGCCAGCGCCTCGACGAGGCGCCGATCGTCGGCGAGCGCGCGGGCAGCGTCGACGAGGACCTGATGGCGTCCGGCGTCGGTCGTCCCGGCCTGGTCGAGTTCCGCAGCCAGGTCGAACGCGCCGCTCGGATCCCCCAGCCGTCCCGCGCGCAGGTGCAGCAGCTCGAGGAGCGGCCCGGCGCGCTCGGCCGGCTCGACCAGGGTGCCCAGCAGTCCTTCGAGCGCCTCCGCGAGCGGCCCGGCCTCGTCCTGCAGGCGCAGCAGCCGCGCCAGCCCCTCCCACGCTTCGGTTCGGCCCGATTGAATCGACGCGACGCGCCGATACTCGACCAGCGCGCGGTTCACATCGCGGCGCTCCTCCCAGAGCCGGCCCAGAGCCAGACGCGCGTCGGCCTCCTCGGCATCCGAGCGAGCGGCGTGCTGCATGCGGCGATGCAGCCGGACGAGGTCCGCCCCACGCAGCGTGTCCCGCGCGGTGCTCGCCAAGAAACGCAGCGTCGCGAGGTGGTCGGGGGCCAGCTGCACGAGGCGCTTGAATAGGGGCCGCGCCTCGGCCAGCAGCGCTTGCCGTGCGTCGGGATCGAGGCGCTCCGCAGCTTCATGCACCCGGAGCGCCCATTCCAAGCGGCGATCGGCGTCCCAATCGGCCACGACCGCGGTCTCGACCGCCGCGAGGCGATCGGTCCGTGCGGCCTCGTTCGGCGTCTCGCTCAACGCCGCCAAGGCCGCGGTGGCGCGATGCGCGAGCGTATCGAGCTCGAAGGGCCAGAGCGCCTGGAGGTGCCCGAACGCGCGCTCGGCCGCCTCACGCGCCATGTCCTGAAGGCCCGACTCCGAGTCCAGCGCGCGGTTGAGCGCCTCGCGCACGTCCGCGTGCATGGCGCGGGGGTCCGCATAGTGCCGTCCAAGACCACGGACGACGATGGTGTCCAGATCGCCAGACACGGTACGTCGCAGCAGGCTCGGGCCCGACCACTCGCCGTCCGTCGGCATCGCCGGAGGCTCGCCAGTGAGCATGCGAAAGAAGAGCTCCGCGACGTCGCGGCAGAGATCCGCGGGGTGGCCGCCCCGGCCCGACAGGTCCGGGACGAGGCGCGCGGTGCCGTCGGGACCGACGACGACCGCGGGCGCGACGACACGGTCGGGCCGCACGCCTGCGTCGTCGAGGTGGACGAGCGCGGCGAGGATCGACTCGACGACGGTGGTCGCCCAGAGCACGGGGAGCGGAGCGCCGGGCGGCATCCGGTCCGAGAGCCGACCGCTCTCGGGGTAGGCCGTGCCCACGATGACGCGACCGGTGGTGACGTCGACCTGGGCCTCGACCGGAGCGGCGACGGGTGGCTCGAGCTTTCGCACGGAGGCCACGGTGTCGAGGATGCCGCGCACGAACGCAGGGTCGCGGCAGGCGGGCTCGTGAAAGGCTTGAACGCTGTGCGCGCTCTGACTCGCGGCGTGCCAGGCACGGTACCAGGTCCCGTTGGCGTCGGTCCCCGCGAAGATGGGCAGCTCGTAGCCAGGCAACGGCTCTGGCGACTGCACGACGTGCTCTCGGAGCCGGCGCCACGTGGCGCCCTCGACGTCCAGAGGCACGAGATGGACGCGAATGGCGCGCTCTCGAATGACAGCGTTCAGCGGCAGGTCACGCAGCACGCTGGAGCCGCTCGCGTAGTGCGAAAAGCGCGCTTCGACCAGCCCGGGTGCGCCGGCCAGCATCAGCAGTCGGCCGTCACCGCCACCAGACAGGAAGGGGTCGAGGCGCAGGGCCGGGCGCGGCGTGCTGTGCCCGAGATCGAGGAGCAGGATCTGGTCAGCCTGGAGCAGCGCGTCCTCGCCGGCCGTGATGACCAGCGGGCGCAACGTGCCGACGCCGCGGTAGGGGTGCAGCAGCCACAGGTGCGGATCGTGCGCCGAGAGCGGCTCGGGGCGCACGACGACGAGGTGCTCGAGCCCGACGAGTCCGCCGAGCAGGCCGCCGAGGGGCTCCACGATGGCCTGCGTCAGCGCATCGGCCTCGAGCGCGGGCAGGCTCTCGCGGCCGATGGGCACCGAACCCACGAGCTCCACGAGCTGCGCCAACGCCGCGCCCGCGTCGCCCGACAGCGCGAGGTAGAGGTCGGGGCTGAACGGCGAGCGCGGGGTCCGAGACGAGGCCAGCCGCTGCAACAGCCGCAGCAGGGCCGGCGTGGTCGGCCGCTCCAGTGCCGCGAGGGCCGTCTCGACCTCGGCATCGAACGGTTCGGTCGCCGTCGCGCCGAGGTAGTCGGCCAAGAGCGTGTACGTCAAGAAGCGAACGGTGTGGTCGAGCGTCCCGAGCGCATGCGCAAGGCGCACTGCCGGGCTCCGCGCGATCTGGTGGAGCCGCCACGGTACAGCGATCGGCGCGGGGAGGCCGTAGCGGATCCGGCCGTCGCGGACATGCTCTTCCCGGGTCACGGCCCGAAGGTACCGCGAGTTGCACGCGAAGCCCAGCACCAAGCCCGCGGAAGCTGGCGTCTGCTCGGCGTTGCGGTAAAGAGGGGGCGTGCAGACGCGCAAGCTGGTCGTGGCGATGGGATGGGTGCTCCTGCTCCCTGGCTGTCGCGGCTGCCGAGACCCGGAGGCGTCTCCGGTTCCACAGCCATCGGAGAGCGTAGACGTAGTCACCGAGGCTAGCGCGGCCGTAAGTGTCGCGCTCGACCGCCGCGAGTCCGAGGGCGAGCTCCGAGCTCCGACGCTCTCGCTGGATGTGCCGTTCGACGATCCGCCGGACGATCCGGCCCTCGTCGACGACTACTTCGACGCCGCCGAGTCCGACGGCGCCGAAGCCGCCGAGCCCGTCGCCCGTCCCGAGCTCGCCGCTCTGCCCGGGGATCGGTCGTTCTCCATTGGCCCCCCCAACGGCGGCTGGCTCATGAACGGCAAGGCCCTCGTCGAGCGCGGTCCCAATCATCGGGTCCTGCGGGGCACCGTCGAGCGCAAGTGGCACTTCGGCGGCGACGGGCTCCTCCGGCTGCTGCAAGAGGCGGCCGCGCACGTCTCGGCAGAGCGGCCGGGCTCCGTCCTGCGTGTTGGCAACCTGTCTCGGCAGACCGGTGGCAAGATTACGCCAAGTGTCAGCCATCAGTCGGGGCGCGACGTCGACGTCGGGCTCTATTGCACCGACCTGGACGGAAACCCCGTCGACCCGGCGGGCTTTCCCAAGTTCGACGGGAGTCGCGGCGCCCCGGACGTCGACACGAGCGGCCAATACGTCTTCGACGTGGCCCGCAACTGGCTCTTCGTCGAGGCCCTGCTCTTGGACGGCCGCGCCCGCGTCCAGTGGGTGTTCCTCGATACGCCGCTCAAGGGCCTCATCCTCGAGTGGGCGATCCGCAATGAGCGGGACTCGAAGCTCATCGACCGGGCCGAGAAGCTCATCGTGCGACCCAAGAACTCGAGCCCGCACGCCAACCACTTCCACGTGCGCGTGTTTTGCAACGCGGGCGATCTGGACACGGGCTGCAAGGACTATGGCCCCGAGTGGCAGTGGGTCAAGGACGCTCGGGTCGCCGACGATCACGCCATCGATGGGCTGATCGACCGCATCATGAAGGGCGAGAAGGGCCTGCTGGATCTCGACGGGGGCGCACCACCGGCGGCGCGTGAGGCCTCACCCAAGGACCCGCCCACCGACGTCGATCTCCGACTCTAGAGACAGTAGTCCTGATCCATGAGCGCGTTGTTCTTCGTGTTGGTCTTGGGCGTGCCACTCGACTGCGGCG
The DNA here is from genome assembly GCA_005776585.1 of Pseudomonadota bacterium. GTDB lineage: Bacteria > Myxococcota_A > UBA9042 > SXOX01. The sequence goes on from SXOX01000197.1 coordinate 13,775, forward strand.
AGTTGACGACCGACGTGCCATCCGGCGGCGTCACGAGGCACTGTGCCGTGAACGCGCAGATGCAGCTGCCCAGCACGGCGTCGCACGTGTACTGGGTCACGGGTGCCTGCTCCCACGCGTTGAAGGTCGCGTCGAGCGGGCTTGCGCTGTTGTTCCAGACGTCGTAGCCGTTCGGACAGCTTGCCTGCGTACAGCACGCGCCTGCGACGGCCTTGGAGTTGCACGCGATGACGTTCCGGCTCGTGTTGCCAACGGCATCCTGCCCAACCAGACGGATGTTGCCCTCGGTCAGCACCAGGCTCCCTTTCTGAACGACGCCCCAGTGGTTCTTGACGATGCGGTTTCCAAACGCCGTCACCTTGCCGTGGTCCGCGAGGAGGCCGACACAGCCGTTGTCTGACACGATATTGTTCTCGAATGCGACCTCGGGCTGCTCCGCCGGGTACGCCACGTCTTTCTGGACGCTGATACCGTCCCCGGCATGGCAACGGATCGTACTGAAGGCGATCTTGGCCTTGGCGTCGCCATCGATGGTGAACCCTGAGCCCTTCTTCGACAGAGGACAGGCGACGCCGGTGTAGGACCCCAGGTGGCCGGCGACGAAGTCGAGCTTGCACCGATGGCCGGCCCAGACGCCGCGCTGCTTGAGGTCGCTGTAGTAAACGCCATAGATGATCGCCTTGGAGTCGGTCTCGGGCTTGCTGACCGACCTGCAGTCGAGCGCGCTTCCTGCGTTTAGCACCGTCGACCCATTGTCTGAGATGTCACCTCCGTCGACCCGAAACGCCGTGGTGACGTCCGAGACCGCGATCTGACCGACCCCAGCCGATCCGCCCACGACGCGAACGGCCGTGCCGACCCGACGGATACTGGTGTAGGAGACCGACACGACGGGGGCCTCGTTGAGCGCGTTCGTGTGGACGTAGATGGCCTCCGACGCAGACCCAGGAACGCCCTGGCACGACACGCCCAGGGTGCCGCTGGTGATCGCGACCGTGGATGGGTCGACATCGACCTCGAAGATCGGCTTGTCTTTGGTGCCTGGGACACACGCTGTGCCTAGCGCGACATGGACGCCGGAGTGCGGGTGGATGGGGTAGGTCTCGGTTGGACTCACATTGCCGAGCGAGTCGCCGGCCACAGAGATCATGTAGCCCGCCCCAGGCACGTTCGCGACCGCTTGCGTGATCGTACGGCATGGTCCACCGAGCTGCCCGACCTGCGTGGAGCGTCCACAGCACGCGTTGTCGAGACCCTTCTGCGCGTCCGCGTCCACGTGCAGCGTCGTCGTCGTGAGATCGGGGCAGGCGCTGCACCCGCCGAGGAAGAAGACCTCGCCGGGCTGGCAGGTGCACTTGCCGTTCTGGCAGAGCCCCGTGTCGAAGCCACACGGCTGTCCCTCGGAGCCCGGCGCGGGGCCGGTCGTCACGCACGTGGAGACCCCGGTCGCGCAAGACGTCTTGCCCAGGCCGCAGCTGTCGAGCGGTGTGCACGCCTTGCCCGCCTCGCAGGTCACGCACTCTCCCGATTTGCAGACATAGCCGCCAGCGCACGAGCTTCCGTCCGGCTTTGCAGCGCCACTGTCGACGCACGACTCGACGCCCGACGCACACGAGGTCAGGCCTTCGTGGCACGGCTTCCCGCCCACGGGGCACACCTTTCCGGCCGTGCAGGCCACGCAGGTGCCCGCGTTGCACACCTTTCCGTCGTCGCAGGCGGTGCCGTTGAGGACGTTCTCCGCGGTCGGGGCGCAGACCGGATCGCCCGTACCGCACCCGATCGCGTTCACGGTGCACGGTGAACTGGCCAGGAGACACGCCGTCCCGGCCACGCAGGGCACGCACGCGCCCGCCTTGCACACGCCGCCGTCGCAGGGCGCGCCGTTGGTCGCGAGCGTCGCTGTGGCCTTACACACCGCGAGGCCGGTCGCGCAACTCACCGCGCCCACGTGACACGGGTCGTCCGGGGGGACGCACGGGTTCCCCTCCGCACAGGCCTGGCAGATGCCCTGGGTGCAGACGGCCCCCGTGTCGCAGCTCGCCCCGTCTGGTTTGGTATTGCCAGTCCACGTGCACTGGGGAACGCCTTGGTCACAGCTCACGGTGCCCACGAGACACTTGTCGGCGAGCGGACATGCGCCCCCGCTGGCGCACGAGGTACACACGCCGCCAAAACACGCGGAGCCTCCGCCGGCGCACGGCGTCGCCTCGGTGACCGCGCTCAGGTTGACGCACACGGCCTTGCCGGCCTGGCAGTCCACGGTCCCTGCCAGGCACTCGTTGGTCGGGCTCGCGCACGTGGCGCCCTGGTTGCACGGGACGCAGCTTCCGTCCTGGCACGCGCCGCCAGAGCACTCGGTCCCATTCTGAACGGCCGCACCCGCGACGCAGGTCTCGACCCCCGTCGCGCAGCTCGTGAGGCCCAGCGCGCACGCCTTCTCCGGAACACACGCCTTGTTCGCGACGCACCCGACGCAGGCGCCTGCCAGGCAAACCTTGCCGATGTCGCACGTCGCGCCATCCGACTTGGCGTCGCCCGCGACGCACACCTTCTTGCCCGTCGCGCACGAGGTCTTGCCCGTCTTGCAGAGCTCGCCGTCGGGGTCGCACGGCTCGCCGGCGGCGCAGGCGACACAGTCACCGTCGAGGCAGACGTTGGCGACGTTGCAGGCGAGTCCGTTCGTCAGAGGGTCCCCCGCGACGCACACCTGCGAACCGCTCGTGCAGTCCGTCGTGCCGCTCCGGCAGGGCTGATCCTTGGGCTGACAGGAGACGCCGTGATTGCACGCGAGGCACAGGCCACCCTTGCAGTAGCCGGTCTTGCAGACGGTGCCGTCTTTGACCGCTGAGATGGACGGCTTGCAGACCGGAAGTCCCGTATCGCACGCGAGGGAACCCGCCAGGCATCCGCCGTCCGCGACGTCGCAGGCCGCCCCTGGCACGCAGGCCTTGCAGCTCCCCTCATGGCAGACGCCGTCCGGGCACGCCGTTCCGTTGTCCAGCGACCCGCTGGCGACACACTGCGCCACGCCGGTCCCGCACGAGATCGTCCCCTTCTTGCAGGGCTCCTTGTCTGGAGCGCACGGGGCGCCGTCGAGGCAATCCAGGCACTTCCCGGCCTGGCAGGCCTTCCCAGTGCCGCACGTCGTCCCGTCCTTGTCCGGGACCGCGACGCACTTGGCGCTGCCGGTGCTGCAATCGGTGCTGCCGTGCATGCACGCGACGGGCGCCCCTCCGATAGTACAGGGCGTCTCTGCGACGCAGCTGCCGCACTTGCCGGCGACGCCCGCGCCGCCGCAGGTCCCGGTCGTGCAGGTCCCGCAGGTCCCGCCGCAGCCGTCATCGCCGCAGTCCTTGCCGTCGCACGCCTTCTCGCAGCTTACGCACTTGCCGGCCGTGCACGTCCCTTTGAGGCAGTTGCCGCAGCTGCCGCCGCAGCCGTTGTCGCCGCAGTCCTTGCCGGAGCACGCGGGCACACAGGCGCTCTTGCACGTCTTGCTGGCGGCGTCGCAGGTCGAGCCCGGCGCGCACGCGCACGTCCCGCCGCAGCCGTCGTCTCCGCAGCTTCCGGCTCCGCACGACGGGACGCACGTCTCGCCTTGCGCCACCGTCGAGTCCTTCGGTGGCGGCGTCCCCGTGACGTCTTGGCCCGAGACCGTGGCCGCGGCCAGCTCGCCCTCCGAGCTGCAGCCCAGCGACACCAGACCGATGACGACGATCACACAAAGACCGACCCGTTGACTCATGCGCTCCCCCTTGCTCGGCGCCCCTCGCCGTGCGGGCATCCTAGCCACACGGCGCGTGCGAGTCACGCCGCTCGCCGCCTTGATCGACGTCCCGCCGCGGCATATGTTCGCCGGCCAACTGCCGACCAACTGCCGGCCCACAGCCCGCTGACGGTCGGCGACTACCAAGACGGCGACGCCCGGCCCCGAGGACGACCAGTGCACCCGATCGACGCGCCTCCCCCGGAATCTCCCTCGGCCGCGCGCCTCCTGGCCTCGCGAGTGCAGGACCTCGTTCGCGCCCAGCCGGCCCCGTTCGGGCTGGCGGTCTGCGTCTTGGTCTACTTGCTGGTGACCCTCCCGGGCCTCAATCGCTTTGGTCTCTGGGATCCGTGGGAGATGGACCGCGTCAACGTCGCCGGGAAGCTCCTCGAGCCGCCGCGCGTGCTGGTCGTCGAGCCCGCCGGTCCCTCGGGTGGAGGTCCGCTGGAGCGCTGGCTCAGCGCGCAGTATGGCGCGCGCCTCATCGTCGTGGGGCCGGAGTCCCAGCACTCTGGGGCGGTCGCAAAATCGGCCACACGCGAGCTCGAGCGCGCCACCGCGCGCCTCGACGAGGAGGTCTTCCATCACGTCGTCGTCGACGCCAGCGCCGCCGTGTCCGACCCGACCCAGCCCGACGCTGTCGAGGAGCTCGTCGTCTGGCTCGAGCAGGTGCGCGCAAAGAGCCCCGGTACGCGTGTCTCGCTCGTCGTCCGCGAGCCGCCGGAGCCGTCAAGTGCCCTGGATGCGGCCGCCACGCGCGCGGCCCTCACGGAGACGTACGCGCTTGTCCGGGCCGACCTCGCGTTTCGCGAGCTCACGGGCAAGACCTGGGGTCGCCCCGGCGATTTTCGGCGGGCGTTCGCCAAGCAGCTCAGCGACGCGCAGGCCGCGGGCTACTCGCCCCTAGGCTTGCCGCCCGTGCGCGGCACCGCGAGCTTCCTGGAGACCGGCTTCTGGAAGGCCGCCGAGCGCAATCGCCTGGACACTCGGTTCTCGCCGAGCGTGCCTCCCGCCGTCGTCGAAGCCGTGCGGGCGGACCCGCTCTTCAGCCTGCCAGCCGAGGTGATAGCGATTCCGGGCGGCGCCGCGCTCGACGAGGCCATCTCCGCGGCGCGCGCCGGCGAGGGCGCCACGACCGACGGCCTTCGGGCTCTGGGCGCCCGTCTTCAGGACACGGCGCCCTGGATGCAGGTCCAGCTCAAGCGGGACGGCCAATCGTGGTCCGTCGCGCCTCTCGGCGCCTGGCTCGAGGCCGCTTCGATCACGCTCCTCGGGCGCACGGAGGCCGCGTGTCGCTTCCCTGGCGTGCTGCTCGGCCTGCTGGGCCTGCTGGCGATCTTCCGCTTCGCGCGGCGCGTCTGGGGACCCGGGGTGGCGACGCTCTCGGGCCTCGTCCTGGCCACGCTCCCCCTCTACTTCGGCCAGGCGCGCTCGGCCGCCGGCGACATGCCGTTCGTGCTCGCGCTCATCCTGTCCATGACGGGGCTCGGTCACCTCGCCCACGCGGGTCGCTTGGAGGCGCGTGCGCTGCTCTCCCTTGCCGCTGGCGTGCTGTTGGCGCTTTTCGCTCAAGGCCTCTTCGGCCTCCTCGTCGTCGCCGTGTCCGCGACCGCTGTCGTGCTCGTCACGCGTGACCTGCGCCTCCCCGTCCTGGTGCCGGTGATGGGCCTAGCCTTGCTCACCGGCCTCGCGTGGTTCGCGCTCGGCGTTGGCCATGGTCCCGGCGACCCCTATGGGTTCGCCTCGCACTTTGGCCTGGATCACCCGCCCATGGGCTGGAAGTTGCCGTTCGCCGACCGCAAGGTCTGGCTCAACTTCGACGTGCTGGTACGCCAGATTGGCTTTGGCGCCGCGCCCTGGTCCATCCTTCTGCCCATGGCGCTGGCCGCGCTCGTCCTGTCCCTGAGGGACGTCGACGGCGACCCGGCTCGGCGCTTCGGCACCGCCGCCGTCCTGGTCTGGTTCATCGTCCCATACGCGGTGCAGTCCATCGTCCTCAAGACCACCAACGTCTTCGTCTTCCCCGCCATCCCAGCCGCCGCCGTCGCGCTCGGCGTCTTGCTCTACGACATCCGACGCGGCCGCGCCCTCGGCGTCCCGCTCGGCTTCGCGGCGATGCTCGTCGGCTTCGTGCTCATCTCCAACGCGGGCAAGACCCCGGAGCCACTGACGGCCTTCCTCACCGTCGATCCGCCCCTCGCCGGCGAGAAGGGCGAGGTCTACCCCGAGGCGCTCAAGCTCCCGTTCGCGGTCAAGCTCGCGTTCTGGGCCGTCTCGCTGCTCGTGCTCGCGGCCGTGACCCGTCTGCCAACGCGCCTCGCCCGTGTCGCGCGCTTCTTCGCCCGCCCGCGCCCGTTCTGGCTCACGAGCGTCCTCCTGCTCGCCGCGTTCGTCGTGCTCATCCTGTCGAGCCTCGAGTCGCAGATTGCCCAGAGCTTCGCCACCGCGACCGGGCAGATGCTCGAGCCCATCCATCGCGTCTTCGTCCGCAGCGTCTTCTACTGGCGTCCCGAGGTCTGGGCGCTCCTGGCGGTCGCCGTGATGGCCGAGGTAGCGGTGCTCGTGCATCACACGCGCCTTCTGGCGTTCCTGCGGGGCTTTCTTACCCGGTGGGTCCTGACGCGCTTCGTCGCGTGCACGCTCGCGCTGCTCGGCGGGTTTGGCGCGCTCGGCGCGGCCCTTGGCCTCCAGCCGGACGCGGGCGCGGCCCTCTCGGCACACGGCCTCACGCTGGGCATCCTCCTGGGCCTGGGTGTCGTGGGCGGGCTCGGCGTCGGATTCGCGCTGCGTGAGTCACGTCGCGTCGGCGGCCTCGTCGCTGGCGCCGTCGCCGGCCTTGCGACCGCGTGCCCCCTCGGTGCGCACCTCGTCGCGAGCTCGCTCCACGGTGCGAGCCCCCTGATCGACCTCCTCGGCGCGCTCGCGCTCGCTCTCATCGGCTTTCCGCTCGGCGCCCGAGTCGCTCGCTACCCCGCGGTGCGCGCGCTCGTGCTCCTGGCCGCCAGCGCCGTGGCCGCGGGCCTCTTGGTCGCCGTCGGTCCCGGCGGAGTCCACCTCGACTACCTGGCGCTGCCCGTCGCCATGGCGCTCACGGTCGCCGTGCGCGGCTTCGACGTGTTGGCCGCGGCGCGGCGCTTGGTCACACGCGCCTGGGGCTCCGTCGTGCCCTTCGAGCGCGGCTCGCCCGTGCATGCGGTGGTCACGACGACCGTCGGGCTGCTGCTCGCGCTCTCGGCGCTCGCGCTCACGCTGTCGTGGGGCACCTTTCCCGACGGCTTCGTCGCCTTTGCGACGGTCACGAGCCCGGCCTTCTTCGCCGGCCTCCTGGGCCTCGCGCTCGTCGTCGGCCTCGCGCTCGTGGCCCGACGCGAGCAGGCCTCGGGTGAGACCCGCCTGTTCACCGATGACTCCCTGCTGCGACCGTTACGTGGGCTCGGCACTCTCGATGCGCGCATCGCGCTCGGCGCCCTCCCGCTCGCGATTGGCGGGGTCACGGTCCTCGCGCTGGTCGCTCAGCTCCTCAAGGAGTCCGGCCTGTCCATCGCCGAGGTCATGGCCTCGCCCGACCCGCAGTCGCCCGCCGCTCAGGCCGCTCGCACGCGCGGCCTCGTCATCGGTGGTCTGGTGGTCGCCTCGGCGCTCACGGCCATCGACGCCACGTGGCACCTGTTGCGGCGCCACCTCCGGCTGGCGCATGTCGTCGGCCTCGGTGCCGCGGCCCTCCTCGGCCTCGTGATGGCCGTACCGCTCGTCCGAAAGTGGCTCCAGCTCCAGCCGGCCGTCGAGGCGCCGGGCTCTGAGCCCTTCCTGCCCTACTTGTTGACGGGCAGCCGCCGCACTCAGCTCCTCGTGCTGGCGCTCGTCGCGCTCGGCGCCCTGTACGGCGCGACCCACCTCCGCGCGCTCGCCACCCGCGTCCGCGCGCAGCGGCCAACGCGCGAGCTGCTGTCCATCGTCGGCCTGGGCCTCGTCGGCCTCGTCGGTGCCCTGGTCCTTGGCCTCGTCCCCAACGGCGCCGGCGCCGCCGGTGGCCTCATCCTCGCAGGTCTCGGCGTCGCTATCTGGCTCAACCACGAGCCGACCCTCGTCACTCGCGCAGTCGACGGCCTTCGGACCTTCCGCGGCGGCGTCGCGGCCGCCAGTGCGCTGCTCGCTCTCGGCGTCGCGGCCCGGATCGATGGCCTTGGCCTCGCCGTGGCGCTCGTGCCCCCGCTCCTGTCGGGGCTCATCCTGGTCCTGCGTCCTTCTTCCCCCGCGGCCCCGTCGGCGGCCTTTGGCGCCGTCTTCGTGCGCGGCATCCTCGACGTCGTCGCGGGCGCGCTGCCCGGACTGTTCGCTGCCGGGCTGGCGTTGGCCGTGCTTCCCGCAGCGACGCACGAGGTGAGCCTCCCGCTGTTCCTGCACGTGACCGCCGCCGTCGGCGCGCTGACCGTGGCGTGGTTTCTCATCGTGGCCTTCCGCGTCGGCCTCGGGATCGCCGATCTGCTCCCGAGCCTCGCGCTCCGGCCAGCCACGGTCGCGCTGCTCGGCGGCTTCGCGACGGTCGACGCCTACCGCATCCTGCGCGTCTCGGGCTCCGCCAGCACGCCGCTGGAGCTCGCCCTCGCGGCGGTCACCGTCATGGGCCTTGGCGGGCTCCTGCTGACCACGTTGCGCCTGGCTCCCTGGCACCTGCTCGAGCGCCTCGAGCGCCCGCGCGTCTTCGTCCCGTTCTTGACGGTCGCCGTACTCGCCTTCGCGCTGGTCTACGAGCACAAGCTCGTCAAGGCGCTGTCGTTCCACGTCTCGCAGAAGCACCTGCTGGAGACGATCACTGTGGCCGAGGGCGGCACCCTCCCCGACGGCCGCGTCTTTCAGCACGGCCTGGGCACGCGCTCGACGGCCAACTTCTACCTCGGCGCCATCCCGGAGGTGAAGGAGCAGGCGGCGGCCCTCGGCGCGCTCACCGGCAAGACCGACGAGCTGCTCACGCTCACGGTGCCGGGTCGTGGTGGCACGACCGCGCGTGTGCTCCGCGGCTTCTCGCCCAAGAACGACGCGAACGGCGACGGTGCCCGCGACTTCCCCGCCGATGCGGGCGTGCTCACGGCCGCCTCCGCCGCGGCGGACGCCGACCTCTGGGTCGAGGACGCCACCCGGAGCTGGACCCCCGATGCGTGGGCTGGCGCTCAGCTCATCGACGCCGACGGCTTTGCCTTCACGGTCCTCGGGAACACCGCGACGCGGCTGCGCCTCGATGCGTCGAGCGTCAAGCCGCCGGCCCGCACGCCGGGCCTCGCGCGCCCCGAGGATCACAAGGCGCCCTCCTTCGATCCTTGGAGCCCGGCCCGCGCCCGCTACACCCTCGACGCGCCCAACGCACCGGAGCACGCGGCGACCGCGATGGCGCGCCAGCGGGTCTACTTCCTGCTGCCCAAGATCGGCAACCACGCGCCGGCCTATACCGACCGGGGCTCGTTCTCCGAGCTCAACTACGAGTTTCGCAAGAAGAACGGCGGGCAGCACCTCGTCGTGCTCGACGATCGCAGCTCGCGCATCCTCCTCGTCACGAGCGATCTGCTCGACGGAGAGACCGACAAGAACTGGCTGCGTCAGGCCACGCTCACCGACGACGCGTTCGTCGCGCTCGCGAAGGCCGGCGGCGTCAAGAACCTCGCCCTGGACAAGCCGCTCGACGGCATCCTCAACTGGAACGACACCATGTTGCTGCTCGGCTTCTCCATGGAGGAGTACGCCGTCTCGCGCGGCAAGAACTTCAAGCTGCGACTGTACTTCAAGTCCATCAAGGCCGAGTCCACGGCCTTCAAGATCTTCATCCACATCGATCGCGCCGGAAACCGCATCGGTGGCGATCACTGGCCCAACTCGCTCTCGCAGGCCGAGGAGGGAAAGAACTGCGTCGGCTGCTTCGAGAGCACGCACTGGCTCCCCGGAGACATTGTCATTGATTCTTACGAGCACGAGGTCCCACTGGGCACGCCGACGGGCGAGCAGGAGATCTGGCTTGGTCTCTACAACCCGTCCAACGAGAAGCGCGCGAAGATCGTGAGCTGGAACGACGCGCACGTGCGCTACGGCGGCTCCGACGACCGCGCCCGCATCGGCACGTTCGTGGTGCGGTAGGCGCGCCGGGAACACGAATGCCCCCACCGACCCACCTCTGGTTCGCGGTGGCCGCCTTCGTGTTCGGCGCGCTGTGGGGGTCGTTTCTCAACGTCGTAATCTTTCGCCTTCCCCGCGGCGAGAGCGTCATTCACCCGCCGTCGCACTGCGGCGCCTGCGGCACGCCGATTCGGGCCTGGCACAACCTCCCCATTCTCAGCTGGGTCCTCCTGCGCGGTCGCTGCGCCACCTGTCGCGCGCCGTTCTCGGTTCGCTACCCGCTCGTCGAGCTCGCCGTCGCCGTCTTGTCCCTCGCGATCTGGACCCGCCTCGCGCATGGCCCCCCGGCGCCGCTCTACGACGTTATCGTCGCGTACCTCGGCCACTTCGTCTTCATCTTGGCCCTGGTCGCCATCGCCTTCATCGATCTCGACACCATGCGCATCCCAGACGCCCTATCCCTGCCGCCCATCCTGGTCGGCCTGCTGCTCGCGCTCGGCGAGGGGCCGGTCACCGGCGTCGGGCTCGAGCAGTCGCTGCTTGGCACGCTCGTGGGAGGCGGCTCGCTGCTCGCCATCACGTGGGGATACTTCGCCCTCACCCGACGACACGGCATGGGGCTCGGGGACTTTCGCCTCATGGCGATGGTGGGCGCGTTCCTCGGCGTCCGCAGCCTCCTCTTTGTCCTCATGGCGAGCGCCCTGCAAGGGCTCGTCTTCGCCGTCGCCATTCGGACGTTTCGGGTCCGGATGCCCGACTACGACGCCGACGACGAGACTGTCCCCGAAGCATCGGCGGAGTCGCCGCCACCGGAGCCCCCGAGCTTCCGTCAGCTCGCCATCCCCTATGGCCCGTTCATCGCGCTCGCCGCGGTCGAGTGGCTGCTGTTCGAGCGGCCGCTGCTTGCCCTCGTCGACCGCGTCCTCAGCCAGTCCTCGGCCGCATGAAGCCGAAGACCAGCCGTCCCGGGCCGGGCATTCGGACGCAGATCGTCGCGTCCGTCGTGCTCGCGACCCTGCTCGGCTTCGGCGCCGTGCTCGCGTTCTCCGCCGACCTCATTCAGACCGCGTTCGATCACGAGCGCGACACGGTCACGCGCGAACTCCTCCGCGTCATCGCCACCGAGCTCTCCAGTGCCACGCCCGAAGAGGCCCAGCGGAAGCTCGACGCGTGGACGCCCGACCCCGACGCGCCCCTGCGTTGCCCGGCGCTGCTGCTACCCGATCACACGCTCGACGTCGGTGCGGTCGCCCGCCTTCAGCCGTGCGTCGCGTCCCAGGAGCTCGGCAGTGTCCTCGAGGCGCTGCGTGGGGCCGCCTCCGAGGCGCCTCACGTGTTGACCACGAGCCAAGGGCGCACCGTCGTGCTCACCGCCGCTCCGCTCCCCCCCGGCCCGCTGCGCGAGGCGTACGGCGCGACGACCCGCCTCCTGATGGTCAGCGACCAGACGCGCGCGGCCGAGTGGCGCCTCGCGCTCCTTACGCTCGAGACGCTCTTTGCGCTCGCGGCCCTCATCCTCGTCTGCGTCGTGGCGTACGCGGTACTCGTGCGCCTCGTCGCGCGCCCGCTCGAGCGCGTCCTCCGCGCGTCAGAGCGCGTCGCCGAGGGCCTCACCGACGCGGCAGTGCCGGCCCACGGGGGCGCGGAGCTCCAGGCCCTCGTCATGGCCTTCAATCGCCTGGCACGCGCCCGAAGCGAGCTCGAGACCAAGCTCCATCACCGCGAGAGCGAGCTGAAGTTCGTCAACGAGCGCCAGGAGCTGCTCAAGGCGACACTCGTCCGCGCCGGCAAGCTGGGCTCCGTCGGTCAGATCGCCGCGGGCCTCGCGCACGAGGTCGGCAATCCGCTCGGGACCGTCCACGGCTACCTGGAGTTGCTCCGCCGGACCGACGTCTCCGACGAGGAGCGCAAGAGCTACGCGACCGAGTGTCTGGATGCCGTCGCACGCATCGACGGGCTCGTCCGCGAGCTGCTCGACTACTCACGTGGCGACGTCGATGAGGTGGATCCCGACGCGCGCTGCGAGGTGCGCGACGTCGTCCGCCGCTGCGTCACGCTCGTCGGTGGTCAGAAGCGGTTTCGCGACATCGCCCTGAGCGTCGAGTCCGACGACGGTCCACCCTACTTTGCCCCGCTCTCGGCGCAGCGGCTCCAGCAGGTGCTCCTGAACCTGCTCATCAACGCTGCCGACGCCATCGCCGAGCGCCCGCGCGGCGCGACGACCGAGTCGGGCCGCATCGTGGTCACCGTCGATGGCGATCCGCGCGAGGTGCGGCTACACGTGGCCGACAACGGGCCCGGAATTCCGGTCGCGGTCCGGCGGAAGATGTTCGACGCGTTCTTCACCACGAAGGACACCGGTCAGGGCACCGGTCTGGGCCTGGCCATCTCGCTGTCCATCGTGCACACGGCGAAGGGCGAGATCGATGTCGAGAGCCAGGTCGGCCGCGGCACCAAGTTCACGGTGCGCTTGCCCCGTGCTGGAGGGGCCTAACCGGGCCCGGAATCTGTCGTCGTATCCGAGGCTGACTTCGCATCGGGCACTGAACCGGAGCCGCCGCCGGCGTCAGCGTCCGGTACCGCGGTCGGCGTGGCCCCCGTCGTGGAGGGATCCGGACCGCCAGCAGCCTCACCGGCCGCGCCGCTTGAGCCCCCCGTGGCGCCACCGCCGGCGCCCGTGGTGTAGTCCTTGGTGAGCTGGTCGTCTCCGGTTCCGGGAGACGGCAACGGCGCGATGGCCTGCGTGTCGCCGCCGCATGCGACGATGGCGCCTCCCAGCGTAAACGTGACGGCCACTAGCGTGCCCCCGATGGCCACGGACGCAAGCACCATCGAGCCTGGCGAGTTTTTCCTCATCCCCTTCACGTGACAAGCCTAGCCAGCGGCTCAGGAAGTACAAGCCCTGTGAGTTGCCGCCGGGTCACGCCGCGATCGATCGACTCGCATCGTTTTCGCTTCCCTCGGGCCGCGCGTTCCCATATCAATACCCGGATGCGCGTGCTCTCTCTCCTCATGCGGTCGTTCGTCGCGCTGTTCCTGGTCGCCTGCGGCGCCACCGGTGGCGGATCGTCCAAGAAGGACGCTCAGGGCTCAGCCACCGCAGGTGGTGACACCTCCGGCTTCACCGTCAACGACGTCGTCGGCGGCGGTGGCGGCGACGGCAGCGATTCCCAGCTCACTCCGGACGCGGGCGCCGACACGGCCGAGCAGCCTCCTCCGGGCAAGCTCTGCATTGCGAACAAGGCCATGTGCGTCACTCCCGACGAGCGCAAGGTCTGCGCCGAGGACGGCCTCTCGTGGAAGCCGCTGCCGTGCCAGCCCGGCGAGAAGTGCTTCGAGGGCCAGTGTGGCGCACCCGGCGCGTGTACGCCCGGCGAGGAGAAGCACGAGTGCGGTACCTCCACGCACTTCGTGGCCTGCAACCCGGTCGGCTCCGGCTGGACGCACGTGCCGTGCCCCGACGGCAAGGCGTGCTACCTCGGCAGCTGCGTCAACTACAAGTGCCTTCCGGGGGCCAAGACCTGCCTTGGCTTCGGCGCCGTGCAGAAGTGCCGCCCCGATGGCTCCGGCTCCGACGTCATCGAAGAGTGCGAGAAGGGCGGGTCCTGCAAGGAGGGCCAGTGCCTCTCGGCGTGCGCGGTCGACATCAAGGCTCAGACCTACCGCGGCTGCGAGTACTACGCGGTGGACCTCGACAACACCGAGGGTGGCGAACACGAGCCCGTCGCGCTCGTGGTCAGCGTCCCGTCGGTTCTCGGCAATGCCGACGTCTTCATCACCGACACGACGACCGGGAACCCGCTCTCGGCCAGCGAGCTCCAGGCCCTCACGCTCACCGTCCCCTCCGGCGGCCTCGGCGTGTTCCTGCTCCCGCCCGATCGCGACGTCGACGGCAGCGGCGTCTCGACGCGCTCGTTTCACGTCCAGACCAGCGTCCCAGCGACCGTGCATCAGTTCAATCCCCTCAACGGCGAGAACGTCTACACCAACGACGCGTCGCTGCTCTTGCCCACGCACAGCGCCGGGCGCCGTTATTTTGTCATGAGCTGGCCCATGCGCTCGGACGCGTCGTTCACCTTGCGCGGCTACGTCACGATCGTGGCCACCGAGCCGGGGCAGACGCTCGTTACGGTCACGCCGCGCTCGGACGTCATCGGCGGGCCTGGAGTCGAGCCGATTACCAAGGGGCAGACCGTGTCCTTCTTTCTTTCGCAGGGCCAGGTCCTCAACCTCGAGACCGACGGCGCCGAGGGCGCCGATCTCACCGGCAGCTACGTCGAGGCCAGCGCCAAGATCGTCGTGTTCGGCGGCCACGAGTGCGCCAACGTGCCGCTTGGGATCACCGCCTGCGATCACCTGGAGCAGCAGCTCCTTCCGGTCGCGGCCTGGGGCAGCCAGTACGTCGCCGATGGCTTCAAGCCGCGCGGCGCTGGAGACTTCGACATGTGGCGCGTGATGGCCGGCCGCGCCGACGTCACCATCGAGACCAACCCGCCCGTGCCCGGCTACGGCAAGTTCAAGCTCCAGGCGGGTCAGTTCGTGACGTTCCCGTCGAGCGACCACTTCGAGCTGAAGGCCACGGGACCCATCCTCGTCGGCCACTTCATGATCGGCTCGAGCTACCCGGGCTTCGTGGCCACCTGCGACAAGTCCGGGATCGGCGACCCGTCGCTCACGCTCGCCGTGCCGCGCCAGCAGTACCTTACCGAGTACACGGTTCTCGCCCCGCCGGGCTACACGGCGAACTACCTCAACGTGGTCGCCAAGGCCGGCACCGAGGTGCTGGTCGACGGTCAGGCCATCACCGTGCCGTTCGCGCAGGTCGGCGGCTCCGAGTATGGCGTCGCGCAGGTCCCGGTCAGCGACGGCGTGCACTCGGTCACGAGCGACTCCAAGTTCGGGCTCACGTCCTATGGCTATGACTGCGACGTGAGCTACGCTTACCCGGGCGGTCTCAAGCTGTCGGCCATCAACGAGGATTTGGAATGAGGGCGATGGTGCAAGCGCATTCGATTTCGTGGCTGGGCCTCTCCGCGGCCGCGCTGCTCGTCTCGGCCTGTGCGGCTGGCGGCGGTGGCACGCGCAAGCCCGATGCCGTGGGTACGCTCGGCGAGGACGGCGGCGCGACCGGCTTCCTGGTCGAGGAGACCAGCGGCTTCGGCACCTCGAAGATCGACATCTGGGGCAAGCCCGCAGAGGACACGGGCGCTCCGGTGCCCGATCCGGGAACAACCGGCGGCGGGATGGACACCTACGTCATCCCCATCCCCGACTTCGGCACTGGCGCGGGGGTGACCGGCAGCGAGAGCGACACCGGCCCCGTCAAGCCGCCGCCCGGCGATGGTCCCGACAAGGACGGCGACGGCTGGCCCGATACGGCCGACAATTGCCCCGAGAACAAGAACGACGATCAGGCCAACCTCGATCACGATCTCCAGGGCGACGCCTGCGACAACGACCTCGACGGCGACGGCGTCTTCAACACTACGGACTGCCAGCCTGCAGATGGCACGATCTTTCAGGGCAACCCCGAGAAGTGCAACGGCATCGACGACGACTGCAACGGCGAGACCGATCCTCCCAAGTCCAAGGGCTGCACCCGGTATTACCTGGACGGTGATGGCGATGGAGCCGGGCTCACGGACACCGAGGCGTGCGCCTGCCAGAAAGAGCTTCCGAACCAGGTTACGCTCGCGGGTGACTGCGACGACGCCAACCCGCAGATCGGCCCCTATGCGCCCGAGACGTGCAACGACTTCGACGACAACTGCAACCTGCTCGTCGATGACGGCTGCGACGACGACCAGGATGGCTACTGCGATGCGCTTCTGGGAATCGTCGGCTCACCCACGATCTGCCCCAAGGGCGGCGGTGACTGCTTCGACTACAGCGCCATGGTGCATCCGTACGGTGTCGAGGTGGAGGCCAACGGCCTCGACGACGACTGCGATGGGACCAAGGTCGGCGAGCCCACCGGGAACATCCAGGCCAACTGCGGCGCCATGCCGTGCGTGGGTCAGTCGACCGACGCGATCCTGTGCGGCCTGGAGATCTGCTTCCCGGGACTCGACGTCGTTCAAAATACGAAGGTCACTTCGCCGACCGGATCGGACACCTCGACTGCTTGGAACGTCGTCAAGCACTTCGGCAACGTCAACAACGACCTCAAGCCCCAAGGCGGCAACAGCTACGTCCTGCTCGCCACGGGACCAGCCACGGGGACCTCACACAGCCTGGACCTCGGCGGGTTTACGGCCGCCGATCCGTTCTCGAAGGACGGCTACGAGACGCACGACAACATGGAGATCACGCTCACGCTCAAGGCCCCGCCGGGCGCGAAGGGCTTCACCATCGACTACGTCTTCTTCTCCGAGGAGTACGAGGAGTACATCGGGAGCTCGTTCAACGACAAGTTCTACATGGTCCTCACGGCGCCCCAGACGACCGGCGGACAGCAGACCGTCATCAACTACACGGCCTGCTCGAATCCAAGCGTCTACAGCGACTTCACGAAGGACGGCAAGAAGTGGTGCTACATCGCCATCAACACCGCCTTCAGCGAGCCGTGCTCCAATCCGTCGACCAAAATTGGCGGCACCGGCTTCGAGTGTGGGCCGGCGACGTCGTCGTATGGTTCGTCCACCGGTTGGCTCCAGACGTCGTGGCCCATCAAGGAGGGCGAGCAGTTCACGCTCACGTTCCACATCCACGACACGAGCGACGGCATCTACGACTCCGAGGTCATCCTGGACCACTTCCGTTGGGAGCTCGGGTCGTTCGTGCAAGGAACCGCCTCGCACAACTAGGTTTTGGGTGATCGGGTCAACTGCAGCGGACGCTTCGCGCCGCTGAGTGGCCAGTCCTTCAGCGGTGCATCGATTGACGGCGGCTTCGCGCCGCTGAGTGGGTCGTTCTTTGCGGGTGCGGCGAGTGACGGGCGCTTCGCGCCGTTGAGTGGGTCGTTCGTTGTGGGTGCAGCGAGTGACGGGCGCTTCGCGCCGCTGAGTGGGCGTGTCGTGAACCGACTCTGGCACGCGGATTGCGTGCCTGCGGCGGCGCATTGGACTCCGGCTGGAGCCGGGGTTAGGAGTCATCACATGCAGCTATCGGAACAACAGCGCGTGGAGCGCCACCTCGTCGACGCCATGGGCCGCCCACCGGCCGCGTTCGACGTGTGCCCGCTCGCGCACCTCGACTCTCCTGTCGCGCACTTCTTCCTGGCCATCCCGCGGAACATGAGCCACGGCGGCGAGCTGCCGCTGGTCGTCAAGGACGGCCGCGTCCTCCCCGGAAACGTCGAGACGTTGCTCGGCATCGCGCGCGGCGAGGGGCTCCTGAGCGGCGAGCGCCAGGCGACCGAGCGGTTCGTCGACCTGTTCTTCCTGCTCGTCAAGGTCGGCGTCGGGAGTCGCGATGGCGAGGTCACTGCCGAGGCTCTGCCCGACGGCTGGCGCTTCCGCGTATCGGCTCTCAACGGACACACCGGAGTGCGTCGCCACTTCGAGCTCACCGTCACACCCGTCACCCTGAGCTGGAGCGAGAAGTCATGAGCCAGACGCCCGAAGCCGCCCCGACCAAGTCCCCTACGCCCGCTCCAGAGCCCGCCGCGTCCGCGGCCAACACCGACGCCGCCGCGTCGTCGACGGCGCGTCAGTCCGTGCGTGGTCTCTCCTATCAGAACGGCACGCAGGCGCTTCGCCCCGGCGCGGAGACCACCTCGGCACCCCCCGTCATGCGCGACGGGCAGCGCAACCCGGAGTCGACGGTCCGCCCCGCCGCTCCCGTTCCGGCGGTCACCGGCGAGGTCACCGTCAACGCGGCTGGCACCGACGTGGCCAACCGTGCGCTCGCGGCCATGGCCACCGGGACGCCGATCGAGCGCAACACCCGCGCGCGTGTCGTCGCGGGCACGCATCGGCTGGCGTATCTGGAGGACCTGACGGTCGATCCCAACTCGACGACGCTCCTCCGGGGATGGGGCTACGACTCGACCCAATACACCGTGAAGCTCAATCCGTGGACGAGGGCCCAGATGATCGTCCAGAACAATGCGGCGGGCTTTGCCACGGGCACCAACATCGTTGGCTCGCGCGCGCAGTCGGAGGCGTTCTGGCGAACGACGCTGCTCTGCCATGAGGTCAACCACATCATCCACGGGGACGAGTCGGCCGCCGCCAACTCTATCGAGCGCTACCGCGGCGAGTTTCGCGCGTACTGGGTCGCGGGCTTTCACACCGTGGCCAACCTCGACGACCGCGCCCGCCAGATCAAGGCGCACCTCCTCCGCGACTACCCCGCGCTGAACGCTCGGTATACGGCCGAGGCGGCCTTCCGTGCGCTGGTCGATGCCCACACGCGCCCCGCGGCGACCGACAACCTCGACAATCACGTCTGAGCCGCGCGCATGCTGGGCACGCTGGTTGCGACCCTGCTGCTCGGCGCGCCGCCGGCCGCGCCTGCGATCGCGCGCGTTACCGAGCTCGCAGTCTTGCGCCATGGCGACCCGCATGACGGCCCCCGCGTCGACGGCACGCGGTGCCAGCAGCGGAAGCGGCAGTGGCGATGCCAGCGGTTCACCGCCCGATGGAGCGCGACGGAGGTGAACCTGAACGCGGCGGTTCTGCGCCAGCCCGCGTCGTGGCGGGCGCTCAAGCCGACCGTCGCTCAGGCGCTCGAGGCGCGCCTCGCCGCAATCGACCTCACCACGCTGCGCGATGCGCCCGAGCCGGGGCGCTTTCTGCATGTGCTCCTTGTCCATCGCTCCGGTCGGTCGACCCGGGTCAATTTCGCCTCCGGGCCGAACCCGCCGCCAGCGGGTCGCCCGCATGAGGCTATCGCGTCCGCGCTCCTCGAGGCGGCCTTGGAGAGCGGGACGCCCGTCATTGCCATTCCCGCACGGCGCTAGAGCGCGGGTCTCCGAAACGGCGAATGGCTCAACAGCTCCGCCATCTCCGCCTGAACGTGCGCCGTCTCCCGCACGACATAGTCGCCCACGGCGTCACTCAAGCCCGGATGTCGAATCCAATGCGCGCTGTAGGTCGCTGACGGAAGCAGCCCGCGCTTCAGCTTGTGCTCGCCCTGCGCGCCCGCCTCGAAGCGTGTGAGGCCCTCGCCAATCGCGAACTCGAGGAGCTGGTAGTAACAGAGCTCGAAGTGCAGGGCGGGGACGTCGACCAGGGCGCCCCAGTACCGGCCATAGAGGTGACGGCCCTTCTGGAAGCCGAACGCGCAGGCCACGGGCACCTCGCCGTCGTACGCCAGGGCGGCGACGACGCGCTCGGCGAGCGGTCCAGACAGCGCGTCAAAGAAGCGCTCACTGAGGTACGGGATGGCGCCGTAGCGCTCCGCTGTGCGCAGGTAGCATGCGCGCAACACGGCCCAGTCCGCCGCGGTGAGGTCCGGTCCGCGACGCACGGCGAGCGTCAGGCCCGACGCCCGCGCCTGTTCGCGCTCCCGCCGCACTTGACGTCGCGCCGGTTGCCGAAATGCGGCGAGGAGGTCCTCGAAGCTCCCGTAGCCCGTATTGGTCCAGTGCAGCTGATGCGTGAGACGTGGGGTCAATCCCACGCGCGCCAGCGCCGCCTGCTCATCGGCGGTGCAGAACAGCACGTGCACCGACGACGCGTGCTCCCGGTCCGCCAGCGCGCGCGCCGCCTCCCAGAGCGCGGGTAGATGTCGGTCCAGGTCGCGCGACAGGATGCGGCGACCCGTTGCGGGGGTGAACGGGACCTGGCTCGCGAGCTTCGGATAGTAGGCGAGGCCGGCACGGCGGGCGCCCTGCGCGAACGCCCAGTCGAAGATGTACTCGCCATAGGAGTGCGACTTGAGCCACATCGGCCAGGCGGCCACGAGCGCGCTGCCATCGGTCGCCACGAGGTGGCGTGGCGCCCAGCCGGTCGCGGCGACTGCTGAGCCGCTCGACTCGAGCGCGAGCAGAAAGCGATGCTCGCAAAACGGGTCGTCCCGGTCGACCAGCGCGTCCCAGTCCGTGGCGTCAACCTCGGTCAGCGAGCCCAGGACCTGCACCTCCAGGCTCACGGCGCGTCCAGTCCCACGGCCGCGTACAGCGCCGGAAGCTCCTCGGGGTCGAGCCGGCGCGCGACCCGGGGCGTGAGCGTGCCCAGGCCCAGCGGCCCGAACGCGATGCGGCGCAGCTTCACGATCTGATGGCCGACCGCGACGCACATCCGCCGAATCTCTCGGTACTTGCCCTCCGTCAACACGAGCTCGACCCAGGTCGCCCGCGTGCGAAGCTCCAGCACGCGCACGGTCGGCGGGAGCAGCGTCTCACCGTCGAGCGTCATGCCCAGCCGGATGCGCGCGAGGCCCGCGTCATCGTCGGTCAGGTGCCCGCGCAGCTTGACATGATACGTCCGCGGCACCGCGTACGACGGATGCAGCAGGCGCCGCGCGAGGCGGCCATCGTTGGTGAGCACCAGCAGCCCCTCCGTGTTCACGTCCAGCCGCCCGACCGGGAAGACGCGCGGCAAACCCGGCGGGACGTACTTGGCGAGACCGGGTATCGGGCCCTGGTCAGCCAGCGCCGTGACGTGCTTGATGGGCTTGTAGAGCACCACGACGACTGGCTCGGGCACGTTCGGCAGAAGTGTCAGGCCGTCGAGGGCGACGTCCGAGTCCGGTGAGACCAGCTCGGCAAACCGGCGGACCATGACGCCATCGACAGTGACCCGACCTTGCGTGATGGCGAGCTTGACCTCGTCCTTTCCGCCGACACCCAGCGTCATCAACCAACGCTGGAGAGTGATGGACGAGGCGCAGGATTCGGGGTCGCTCACTGGCAACATCATGTCA
>SXOX01000198.1 GCA_005776585.1 Pseudomonadota bacterium
CGGCTCGGGCAAGACCACCACGATTGGCAAGCTCTGCCACAAGCTCGTCCATGACGGCCATCGGGTTCTGGTGGGCGCCGGTGACACGTTTCGCGCGGCTGCGGTCGATCAGGTCGGCATTTGGACCAAGCGCGTCGGAGCGGACCTGTTCGAGGGCAAGGACGGCGCGGACCCGTCGTCGGTGCTGTTCGACTCGGTCAAGCACGCCACGGCCGAAGGGCATGACATCGTCATCTGCGACACTGCGGGTCGGCTGCACACCAACGCGCAGCTCGTCGACGAGCTCAAGAAGGTCAAGCGCGTCATCGCCAAGGCACAGCCCGGGGCGCCGCACGAGGTGCTGCTCGTGCTGGATGCCACGAACGGTCAGAACGCCATCGCGCAGGCCCAGGCCTTCGGGCAGGAGCTTGGCGTCACCGGCCTCGTGCTCACCAAGCTCGACGGCCCCGCCCAGGGCGGCGGGGTGCTCGGAATCGTCGCCGAGCTCCGGATCCCGGTGCGTTGGGTGGGCATCGGTGAGCGGACCGAGGACCTGCGACCGTTCGATGCGCGTGCCTTCGTTCAGGCGCTGTTCGGTGGCGCCGCCAACAATGGCACTTCGGTGCATGGTGCGAGTTGACGCGCTTGTGTCACGCGTCTACAGTCAGCGCTCTCGTGGTGACCGCGTGGGTCACAGGCCGGTCGGGATCGGGAAAGGACAGCGTTTGCGCGTGAGGGGAGCCACCTCGAAAGCCGTCGTCTCGTGCCTCGCCGTCGCGATCCTTGCGGGCGTCGTGCTCGAGGCGTCGAGCGCCTCGGCGGCCGAAGAGAAGCGCAAGGTGCACGTCATCCAGCAGCGGCCCTTCCTGCATCGCCTCCGTCTCGAGCTCACGCCGCAGTACGGCTACACCATCAACGACACGCTCTCCACCCACCACCAGGCGGGCGGCACCTTGCGGTTTCACATCGACGAGGAGTGGAGCCTCGGCGGCACCTACGCCAAGTACTTTGGCTGGACCAACGCCAACTTCGACCAGGTGGAGAAGGACTTTCAGGTCTTCCCGGAGTTCGGCGGCCTCATCGACTGGTTCGCCGGCGGTGAGCTGTCCTACATCCCCATCTACGGCAAGTTCGTGCTCTTTGGCGCGTGGGTCGTGCACTGGGACTTCTACCTCCTCGCAGGCGGCGGCGCGACCAAGCTGATTCACGGCGGCGTGCGCGGCACGGGCACCGTCGGCGCGGGCACGCGTATCTACTTGACCAAGTGGCTCACGCTCGACGTGAGCCTCAAAGATCACATCTACTCAGTGCCGTTCAAGGCCGGTGACGAGATCTGGAACAACGTCGTCTTCAACGTGGGCTTCGGCTTCTTCATGCCGTTCAACCCGGACTACAAGTTCCCCAAATGAGTCGCCGCCTCACCACCGCCGTCATCTTCACGCTCGCGCTCGTCGCGTCGGCACAGAGCGCGCAGGCTCAGCGCGCGGACCTGTCCAACTCGCCGCCCATCAAGAGCGCCATGCCGCTGCGGGACGCGCGGCACCAGCTCACGCCGGTCTTCGGGTTCACGATCAACGACCTCTACCAGCGCAACCTGGCCGTCGGCATCGACTACCGCTACTACTTCACCGACTGGCTCGGCGTCGGGCTCGACTTCATGGCGACGTACTATCACTTCGATACCTCGTTGACGAAGTCCATCGATTCGCAGCTCACGCGCCCCGGGCAGTCGGGGCACCCGTCCACCTCCAGTCTCCAGACGCTCACGCACGTCGCGGTCAACCTCGTGCCCGTCTTTGGCAAGTTCATCGCGTTTCGGAAGCTGCCCATGGCGTACGACCTGCACATCGTCGTCGGGCTCGGACTCGGCACGTGGACTGGCCAGGGCCGCATCGAGAATGGCATGCACTTCTCGCCCATGATCGGCGTCGGCGGCCACTTCTTCTTCTCCAACTGGATCGCCCTCAACCTCGAGGTGCGCGACTACATGATGATCAAGATGCCGGTCGCGGCCCAGGCTTCGGCCACCAACCCCGAGTCGAAGTTCGTCAACAATTGGATGTTCACCGTCGGGGTCACCTTCATGCTGCCCCCCGAGGTCCAGCGGGAGCTCTGATGCGCGTTGTACTCGTCGCGCTCGTCTGCAGCGCGTCGTTCGTGGCCTCCGCGGGTCACTACGATCTGGTGGACATTCCGGACGTCGTCCCAGCCGCTCACCACGCCGCGCTCCAGAAGGCCGGTATTCGCACCTCGCGCGACCTGTACGACAAGGCCGCAGGCAAGGACGAGCGCGCCGCGCTCTCGGCAACGACGGGCATCGCGTACGCCGATCTCTATGCTTGGGCTCGCTTCATCGACCTGATGCAGGTGCAGGGCATCGGGCCCAAGATGGTCAAGCTGCTGAACGCCGCGGGAGTCACGGGGCTCGCCGAGCTCCAGTCCGCTGCGGCCGAGCCGCTGCACGAGCGGGCCCGTTTGGCCAACGTGGGCAACAAGTACTCCGAGGTCGTGCCCCCACCCGACGTGATTGGCGCCTGGATCGGCGTCGCCAAGTCGCTGCGCTCGAAGCTCACGCGTTAGGCCGGGCCTGCCTTTCGGGGCGCGATCGCGACCTCCTTGACGAAGTGCCACTTGACGTATTTCTCGAAGAGGCCGGGCTTGCCCTCCTCGACGAGGGACTCCACCGCGAACAGCGTCGTCGGCCCTGAGCCTCGGCCTTGGGCGATGAGCATCAGCTCGACCTGGTAGAGCTTCTCGGTCGTCGACACCTCGAGTCGCAGCCTGTGGCGGGTCCCGGGCGTGAACGGGATCCCGTCACAGAGGACCGCGAGGCTCTTCAAGCCGACCTCGACGACCATGGCCGGGTAGAGCGCCTTGCCGTATACGAGCTGCCCGGCGATACGCGACTTGACCCGGAAATCCTCGGTGAGGAAGACCCCCGTCACGGAGCCCGGACCATCGAAGCGCCTCGCGGGTGCCTCTGCGTCGCGCTGGAGCGGGTACCGCTCGTGTTTCCAGACGTCGTCATTCGGGTCGACCCGCGGGCGCGGCGGTGTGGCCGTGTCGTCGGTCAGACCGAACTGGTAGTGCACGAAGCGGCCATGCCGATGCAAGGCGAGCGCGCCCGCGTCCAGGCTGACGCGCAGGATGTCCCGGAGGAAGCCGACGAGGTCCGCGTCGCTCCCTGGCGTCGCGGCGCGAAGCCACCGCACGCCGACGCCAGGACGCGGCGGCGCCTTGACGCGCACCACGCGGGCGACGAGGTGCACCGGCTGGACGCCCGCCGTCTGTGGCGCGAACGCCAGGACGAGCACGGTGCCTACCGGGAGGCGATCGGGCGTGGCGAGAAACGCGCCGCTGGCCGAGAGGTCCTCGGTGTGGACGTCGTAGCGCGCTGCGTCGATGTAGGCGTAGGTCCGATAGTCGACCGACCGGCGCTCGCTGCGTCGGCGCTCGAGCCCAGAGCTGCTCTGCTGTTCCATCGTGAAAGCTCCTTCGGCGCCCGTCATGGGCGAACGACACGGTCATCGGTACAGCGTTCCGGGACTTAAGTTCGGATGATCGATTCGGGTCGAGCGGCCAACCAAGGCACCCACTGGAAGTGGAGCACGCCGATGAATCGTGATAGCAACCAAGCGGTGAAGAAGGCCCTCATCACCGGCATCACCGGCCAGGACGGGAGCTACCTCGCTGAGCTGCTGCTCGAGCAGGGCTACGAGGTGCATGGCATCGTGCGCCGCTCCTCGACGTTCAACACGGCGCGCATCGACCATCTCTACCAGGACCCGCATATCGAGGGCGTGCGCCTCTTTCTGCACTACGGGGACTTGGCGGACGGCTCGGCTCTGGCGCGGCTGTTGGCGCGCGTGCAGCCGCAAGAGATCTACAACCTGGCGGCGCAGAGCCATGTGAAGGTCAGCTTCGACGTGCCCGAGTACACCGGCGACGTCACAGGCCTCGGCACGACCCGGCTGTTGGAGGCCATCCGCGAGGTCGGCATCAAGCCGCGCTTCTACCAGGCGAGCTCGTCGGAGCTCTTCGGCAAAGTCCAGGAGGTGCCGCAGCGCGAGACGACGCCCTTCTACCCGCGTTCGCCGTACGCGGCGGCCAAGTGCTACGCCTACTGGATGACCGTCAACTACCGCGAGGCCTACGAACTGTTCGCGTGTAACGGCATCCTGTTCAACCACGAGTCGGAGCGCCGCGGGCCGACGTTCGTCACGCGCAAGATCAGCCGCGCGGCCGCGGCCATCAAGCTCGGCCGACAGGACAAGCTCTTCCTCGGCAACCTGGAGGCGCGGCGCGATTGGGGCTACGCGCCAGACTACGTTCGCGCGATGTGGCTCATGCTCCAGGCGGACGTGCCCGACGACTACGTCGTTGCTACGGGCGAGACCCACACGGTGCGCGAGTTCGTCGAGCTCGCCTTCGGTCGCTTGGGGCTCGACTGGAAGAAGCACGTCGAGGTCGATCCGCGTTATTTTCGGCCGACGGAGGTCGATCTGCTCATCGGCGATCCCTCCAAGGCGCGCGCGCTGCTCGGGTGGGAGCCCAAGGTGCGCTTCGAGGAGCTGGTGCGCCTGATGGTCGACGCCGACCTGGCCGAGCTCTCCGGAAAGGGGCGGACATGAGCCCGGCGTTCGACCTGGCTGGCGCTCGGGTGCTCGTGACGGGCGGCGCTGGCTTCCTCGGTTCGCGGGTCTGTGACGCGCTGCGGGCGGCGGGTGTCGGCCCCATCCGCGTGCCCCGCTCGCACACGAGCGATCTGCGTACTCGCGCCGCGTGTGACCTCGCGGTCCAAGACATCGACCTCGTAGTCCACCTCGCGGCCAAGGTCGGTGGCATCGGCCTCAACCGCGAGAAGCCGGGCGAGCTCTTCTATGACAACGCCATCATGGGCCTTCAGCTCATGGAGGCCGCGCGCGTCGCGGGTGTCCGGCGCTTCGTCACGGTCGGGACCATCTGCGCCTACCCCAAGTTCACGCCCGTGCCCTTCTCCGAGGACGCGCTGTGGGAGGGCTATCCGGAGGAGACCAACGCACCGTACGGCATCGCCAAGAAGGCGCTGCTCGTCATGGGCCAGGCCTATCGCCAGCAGTACGGCTTTGACGCCGTCTACTGTCTCCCCGTCAACCTCTATGGTCCGGGCGACAACTTCCACCCGAGTTCCTCGCATGTCATCCCCGCGCTCATCAAGAAGGTGTACGACGCTCAGGCGCTCGGACGCGATCACCTCGTGAGCTGGGGCGACGGCAGCGCGACGCGCGAGTTTCTGCACGTCGATGACGCGGCCCGCGGCATCGTCGCGGTCGCCTCGCACCTCGCCACGGGTGAGCCCGTCAATCTGGGCGCGGGCTTCGAGGTCAGCATCCGCGAGCTCATCACGACGATCGCGCGCCTCATGGAGTATCGCGGCGAGATCCGCTGGGATTCCTCCAAGCCCAACGGCCAGCCACGCCGTCAGCTGGACATCTCTCGCGCGCGCGCGTGGCTCGGCTTCGAGGCACGGGTCCCCTTCGAGCGCGGGCTCGCGGAGACCATCGCGTGGTATCGCGCCCGCCCGCTGCCCGTCGAGGAGCCGACCTCGTGAGTGACCTCCCACAGGGCTCGGCGCGCGGCACCTTCGATCCGCGCCGACGCGGCTACGATCCGCGCTTTCGTGCCTATCGCGTGCTCATGTACGCGCTCTTTGGCGTCCTGACCGTGTGGTTCTGTGGATCGCTCGTCTGGGCGGTCGTCACCTACATCCAGAACCACTAGGCCCCATGCGGTGGACACCCGCCGCGGGACTGTTCGTCGTCGTCGTGTGGACCGCGCTTCGTCTCGGTCGCGTCGTGCCTGCGGTCGGTGGGGTCTCGCCATTCGCGCTGCTCGCGTCGGCGTGGGCGCTTCTGCTGGCGGTGGAGCTCGCTCGTGGGGCAGCCTGGCCGCGACCCGACCTGGCGCTGGTCGCCGGCATGACGCTCCTGGCGTTGCGCGGCGGATGGGTCGATTGCGTGATACTGGCGCTGATCACGTTCGCGGTGCAGTCCGCGCGCGGCGCCTCGGCGACACGTGCCGCGCTGGCGCTCGTCGGCGTCGTCCTCAGCGCCCAGGCCGTCTCGTTCATGATGACGACGCCACCGTCTGCGGCGGTGCGCGACCACCGATTCGGCGGCCTCGTGGGCGACCCCAACGAGGCCGCGCAGCGACTCGTGATCGTAGCGCTCAGCCTTCTGGCGCTTTGGCGTACTGCGTCCTCACGAGTGCGTGGCTCTGTCGTCGCTCTCGGCGCGCTCGTCGTCCAAGCGCTCGTCGCCACCGCCAGCCGAGTCGGCCTCGTCGCGTTGCTCGTCCTCAGCCTCGTGGTCGTCGTGCCCATCGTACGCGCGCGCCGGTGGGTTGCCGTCGGCGGCGTGCTCGTGGCCACCGGAGTCCTTGCGGCCATGACGCCGGAGCTCGTCTGGCATCGCCTCGCCGCGCTCGTCCTGGGCGACGATGGCGGGCACCGTTGGGAGCTCGTCGGCCGCACGTGGGATCTCGTGCGCGCGCATCCGCTCTTCGGCGTCGGCCACGGCGGCTTTCGCCTCGCCACCGGCGCACTGCCTGAGTTCCGCTACGCGCCGCACTCGCTGGTGCTCGAGACCGCCGCGGAGTTGGGGCTGTTTGGTCTGTCGGTATTGGCGGCGCTCGTGTGGGGCCTGTGGCGTCGACTCGCCTCACCGGAGGCACGCGCCCAGCCGATGGCGTGGGCCGGGCTCGTGACCGTCGTCCTCGGCTGTCTCGGACCGCTCGAGGGCCGATGGCTGGCCGTGTGCGTCGGAGTGGCCGCGTCCGAGGCGTCCCGGCAGCGTGTCCACGATGGGGCTAGCGCACCACGCGTATCGCCGCGCTGAGGCGCTCGAGCGTCATCGGGCCGCGCGCCACCGCCACGAGCGCCTCTGAGCCGCGACGCAAGGCCAGCGCCACAGCCGGGCGGCCTTCAGCGACGCCCTCGAGAGCCGCTCCGCGAAACCCGTCGAGCGCGTGCTCGACCGGGCTCACGTTCAACGCGCGTGACTCGCTGACCGCCACGTCGACATCGGAGAGCAGCGCGCGCACGCTCACGAACGGGTGCGCCACCGGGCCAAGGCGCACGACGATGGTCAGCGCGTCCGACCGGCAGCCGATGGTCCCCACGGCGTCGCTCTCGGCGCTCGTGACGGTGCACCGTGCCAGGTCGGTCGATACCGCCAAGCCGCTCACGGCGTGGTGGGTCCAGCCGTCAGGCGGCAGACGCGGCGAGAGCTCGACTCCGGCCAGCGTCGCCTCGATGGCAGGCAGGTGCGTCACGAGCGGTCCGCGCAGGCTGACGGCACGCGCTCGAAGTGATCGTCCATCTGGGAGACGTCGCGTGAGCGTCGCGACCTCACGGGCGTCCGCGCACGGCGTCGGAGCGGTGGCAGCAGCGTCGGCGAGGTCGAGCCACACGCGCAGTCCATGCACCGCGTCGTGGAGCCGCACCAGCGGCGTCTCGCCCTCGGGTGCCTCGGCCGTGCAGTCGAGCAGCCGCTCCTCGGCGCCGCCGTCCTCGGGTGGCAGCGCCGAGACCCACCAGAAGCTCGTGTTCGGCCGACGCCACACGAGCCGCGCATCGAGGTCCACGACCCGGTTGGATTGTGTGATGACGTGCCCGCGCGGGAACTCGGCCAACGCCGCACCCGTCTCCGCGAGTCGCGCTGCGGTGGCGTCGGCCCCCGCGGCATCCAGCGAGCGAAAGCGGGTGACCAGGTCGGTGACGCGCACGATCGCGGCGTCTTGCGTCGCGTCGGGAAAGCGCGCGTGGACGAGGTGCGTGCGGCCCTCGACCGCGACGAGTGACACCAGGTGCGTGTCGACGACGCCCCGATCGCGCGCTCCGACGAGCCGAATCGGCCGTCCGAGGAAGGTTGTCGCGATGGACAGGGGCTCCTCGGGCGCGTCCAGGTCTTCTTGGAGCTCCTGGACCCGTGCCTCGAGCCGCGTCACTGCAGGGCCTTGCGCGGTCGTGACCGTCACCTCGGCTCCGGCCTCTGGCTCGCGCAGCACGATCTCGCCGTCCGCTTCGGCGTCATCCAAGGGCGTGAGCAGGAGCCAGCCCGGGGCCAGCGGAAGTCTCAGGCGGCTCGCGAGGTGGCGCAGCTCGCCGCGCACGACGTCCCAGTCAGGACCCGACACGTCCTCGAGCACGGCGTTCGACCGCCGGCCGCTCACGGCACCCGGCAGAAAGCCGACGGCGCGCTGGACTCGCTCGAGGGCGTCATCCACTCGGTCGGGCGGCCCCGTAACGACGAGGGTGTACACGCGCTCCTGACGGCGCGTGGCCACTGCGCGAAGCGACCGATTCGGGTCGTCGTGGCTGCGACCGCGAAACACTGCGGCAGGAAAGCCGAGCCAGGTCGTGGGGTCGACCTTGCCGCCGTCCGCCGCGGCGAGCGTCGAGTGGCCCTCCATCCACCCGCGCAGAACGTCAGCCTCCGCGTCGCTGTCCTCCGCGGTCGCGGGGTCGACCCAGAGCGTGGCCTCGACGCCCGCCGCGAGGCTGGCCTGAGCGATGGAGCGGACGCCGTCGCCGTGGCTCGCGCTTTCGCCGACGACGCGCCCGGCGCCGTCCGGCCCGCCGTCAATCCAAAGGCGGTAGTCGCGATCGACGAGGTCGTCTCCCGACGCGACCCAGTCGCGGAGCGGCGGAGGCGTCCAGGGGGCCGCCGTACCGTGCAGCCGACTCACGGCCTCCCCCGAGTCGAGGTCGATCTCGAGCTCGAGCGCTGTCGTGGTGACGCGGAGCCCGTCGGGGAGCAGCGCGATGGGCGACATGAGCGGGAGCACGAGGCGTGGCCCGAGCGCGCGGCTCGAGCCGAGTCGGGCCTCGAGCGGAACCCACGGCTCCAGACCCTCGAGCGGCGTGACGCGCAGCACCGGCTCGTCGGGATCGTCGCCGAGCGCGAGGATCGCGGTGCCATCGAGGCCGTCGCCCAGAAGGCGGTCGCTGAACAACACGATCAGGCGGCCGGCATGTGTGCCGCAGTCGAGCGCTCTCCCGTCTCGCGCGGCGCGGGCCAGCGCGCTCGTGCTCTGTTCCTCGCCCGTCGCCGCGACGATGAGCTCCAGGCCGCCGTCGCGCGCGATCGTCAGCACCCAATCGCGGGTCTCGCAGCGTCGGGGCCAGGTGCTGTCGGAGTCCGGCGCGGTGTCGGGCCTCGGCTCCCAGAGCCGCGCCAGCGACGTCTCGGGTGGTCCGGCCCACCACGTCGCGCTGCGAATGCCCACCGCGATGCCGAGCGCGATACCGAGCGCGAGCCACCAGAGACGCCGGGACGGGTCCTCCACGGGTGTCTTGGGCTGCGTCTGGTCGGTCGCGTCCGTCAGAACGAACCGGAGAGCGCCCCGACGACACCGCCGCGCACGGGCGCGACGTCGAAGCCCAACACGACGCTCGGGCCATGGGGTCCGGACTCCGGCCCGCTGACGTAGATGGTGTGTGGAAGGGCGACCGACGCGATGGCGCACACGGCTCCAAGGCCGAACAGCACCATGCTCCCGATGAACAGGTTCGTCGACGTATAGGACTTAGACCGATCCTTCTCCAGCTCCGACGGTACGACCGCGAGCATAATCCCGGCAGCCGTCCCGAGGAGTCCACCGACGGCGCCGAGCGCGATCTTCCAGCCTGACAGGTCGCGCGTCTTGCGTAGCGGCGGTGGCGGCGGCTCCGGGATGGCCGGTGACGCGGCGTCTGCAAGGCGCGTCGCCTCGTCGCTCACGGTCGTTGCTGGCGCGCCAGGTGCGGCGATCGGGACTCCAGGCCGTACCGAGAAGCCGCCTGCGGCCTTGCCGTCGCGCGTGACCAGGCTGACGACTCCCGTCGTGCCTTGGCTCCCCAGCATGATTCGGACGATGGCGATGCGCTCGACCGGCAGGTGCGCCGCGCGCTCGATGATCTGCGCGTCGGCGAGCTGAGCGACGACGCCCAAGCCCTGCGCGTCCATGACCACCTCCACCTTGGCCGAGCGCTCGATGGCTTGCTTGAGCGCCGCGCTCAACGCGGCGAGATCGGTGTGGGCCGCGCCCGCGCCCACGACGACGACGCCGCCACGGACGCCCGCGAAGTGTTCGGCCACGGTCGCAGGCACCAGTGCGGCCTCCCAGGCGGCTGGCGGTGCGCCGAGGGCGTGAAGGGCCAGGGTGGCGAGGGAGAGCGCGTTCATGCGAGTTAGGTGGCCAAAGCCCCGGGGGAAGTCAAGTCGGTCGAGTGAGCCTCGCGTCGGAATTGCCTCGAGGCGAGTTTGGCATTAGCGTCCGCCGAATGACTCGCTCATGGGCTGTGGCCTTCTCGATTGGAATCTGCGGCTGCGCGACGACGGTCCCTGGAGACGGGCGCAGCGAGCGTGAGGCGTTCGAGGAGGCGATGCGCGCGCCCTATCGCTGCGTGCCTGCCGACGACGATGCCCTTTTGGATGGACCGCCGATCCCATCGTCGACCGAGACGCCCGTCTCCGCTGACGAGGCCCAGCGCCTGGCCGACGCGTTCCTTCAGGGCGCTCCACCGACCGTCGCGCTGCTGACGCACGAGACTTGGCGGCTCGTGACCTCGTCGACCGAAGGCGGCGCGACGCGTTGGGACCCGCTCGGCCTTCGAACCAAGACAGGGCAGTCGAGCGAGCAGTTCGCCTTCGGGTTCGTGGCCGATCCGCTCTCGCCGCGCCCATCTGAGTTGGTGCTCCACCACGTCGACCGCACTCCGGACCCCAGAGCCCGTCCGCGCCGTTGCGTGGTCGCGCGCGCCGTCGCCCCCGGCAGCGCCATGCCGCTGTCGGTGCCCTTCGACGGCGACACGCTGGAGTGCCGGCGCCGCTCGGTCGTCGGGACGGGCTCGCCCGAGCTGTTGTGCCGCATTCGACCGCCGTCGGGACCCTCCCGCCTCATATGTCTCGCGGCGGGCGCACCGAGCGGGGAGTCCTGCCGGTTTCATGCACCGCCGGTCACCTGTGCAACGTACTGCGCACTGATCTCGGCGGCCTGCAAGGGCCCCATAGCCGCCTACGCCACCGAGGCCGACTGCCTCTCGCGCTGTGCTCAGGCGCCATGGCAATCGACCGCGATGGGTCCCGTCCCCGAAGGGCTCCGGTGTCGCCATGTGGAGGCCCAGCGTGCACGCGACGGCCTGCCGGACGCGTGCGCCGACGCCGGCTTCGACAGCCCGCGCTGCACGCTCGGGCAGAAGGCGCCGGAGGTGCCACGCCGCGCTGGAGACGCCGTCACCGTGCTCGGGCTCTATGACGGGACCGACGCGCCCGACTGGGGCGGCGGGGAGCGCTGCCGCAAGGTGATCCTCGAGCAGCGCGTCGGTGCCATCGCGACCGCGCGCGGCCTGCGTCTCGTGACCCACGACATTTCGCGCGGGCTGCCCACGGCGGCGCTCCTGCGCGAGACCTATGCCGTCGTCACCTGCTACTTCGACGGTGCCATGTCCGGGGCCCGTGGCTATGTCGGCTGGATGGCGGCCGTCATCGACTCTGGCCGGCCCGCCATCATCTTGAACGACTTCGGCGCCTACCAAGAGTCCAAGGACGGCTCCTGGCTGGATCCCGCGGCGGTCAACCTCGTGCTCGGACGCCTCGGTGTGAACTACCGCGCCGACTGGACCGGCGATCCTAAACTGCTCAAAGCCGGCCGCGCCAAGAAGGAGTCCTTTCGACAGAAGCGGCCGCCCGATCCCAAGTCCGCCAAGCACTACTATCGCTTCGACGTCATTGGCTCCGAGGTCGTGGTCCACTTCGGCGTGACGCGCACCGACCGTCCCGGGACCGAGTCGGCCGTCGTCTTCACGAGCCCTAAAGGTGGGATGGCGCTCACGCGCTACTACGAGACGCAGGACGGCGCCGAGCTCATCGACCTCGACGTGCTGCTGCGCGCGCATCTCGGCGCTTCGGCGCGCAAGGGCGGCGTGCCGTGAGCTCCCCGCGGCCCGAGCCGTCGCGCGGTGATGCACGCGATCTCGGGCAGCTCGGCTATGCCCAGGAGCTCGTCCGCTCGATGGGCGGCTTCTCCAACTTCGCGGTCTCGTTCAGCATCATCTCCATTCTCACGGGCGCCTTCACCGGTTACGACTGGGGTCTCGCCTGGGGCGGTCCCTTCGTCATGGGCGTGGGTTGGCCGCTGGTCGCCCTGGGCAGCCTCACGGTCGCGCTCGTCATGGCGGAGCTGGCCAGCGCGTTTCCGACCGCCGGCGCGCTCTACCACTGGGCCGCCCTCCTCGGCGGCCGGCGCATCGGCTGGTTCACCGCCTGGTTCAACCTGGTAGGGCAGTTCACCATCACCGCTGGCATCGACTACGGTCTCGCTCAGTTCCTCGTCAGCCTGATGGGCTGGCCAGCCGATCACGGACGCGTTCTGTTGGTCTACGCGCTCGTTCTGGCCTCGCACGCCGGGCTCAATCACTATGGTGTAAGGCTTGTGGCCAGACTCAACGACGCGTCGGTGGTTGTCCATATGGTCGGCGTGGTCGTCATTGTCGGGACGCTGCTCGCGTTCGCCGACCTCGCACCCATCGGCACCGTCTTTACTCCCGGTACTCCGGCCAAGGTCACGGCAGGGCAGGGCGGCCTCGCCTTCTGCTTCCTGGTCGGGCTGCTTCAGGCGCAGTGGACCTTCACCGGCTTCGACGCATCGGCCCACGTGAGTGAGGAGACCGTGGATCCTCGCACCCGCGCTCCGTGGGGCATCGTGCTTTCGGTCGTCGTGTCTGCCCTCGTCGGCTGGGTCATGCTGATCGTCGTCACACTCGCGATCACCGACTACGACGCGGTCATCGAGGCCTCCAACGGCGGCAAGAAGGCGATTCAGCACATCTTCGAGACCGCGCTCGCCGGCCTGGGCGCGTGGGCTGGGCGTGTGCTCACGCTGTTTGCGGCGCTCGCCATGTGGTTCTGCGGCCTGGCGTCCGTCACCGCGAACAGCCGCATGCTCTACGCGTTCGCGCGAGACGGCGGCGTCCCGGCCTCGGGGCTCCTCAAACAGGTCGCGCCCTGGAACGGGGCGCCCGTGGCCGCGATCTGGGCCTCGGTCGCGGCGGCGTTCCTGCTGCTGGCGTGGGCCAAGGCGTATGACACCGTGCTCGCCATCTCGACCATGGCGCTGTACGTTGGTTATGGTATTCCGATCGTCCTGTGGCTGCGAGCCGGCCCCGAGCGCCGCGAGCGCGACCGCGGGCCGTGGCACCTCGGTCGTTGGACCGTACCCGTCGGCGTCGTCGCCATTCTGTGGGTCACCGGGGTGGTGGTCCTGTTCTCGATTCCGCCGAATGAGCTTGCAGGCAAAGCGCTCGCCGGAGTCACCGTGGCGCTCGTCGCTGGATGGTGGCTCCACGCGCGGAAGGCGTTCGCGGGACCGCCCATCCCCCGAGTGGGCCGCGGCTCGCCGGTGTAGGGCGTTTGGGCTAGAACGAGACGCCGCCGCCCACCAGGAACTTGTAGAAGGAGATATGCCCACCGCCTTCGCCGATGTTGAAGTCGAAGACGAGTGGTCGGACGAAAAGGAGGCCCATGCCGTTGAAGCAGAGGCGCACCTCCCCGCCGAACTCCAGGTGGAAACCGCCCTTGCTTGCACTTCCAAATGGCCCCGAGGCGACCAACCCGCCGCCGCCAATTTCAATGAACGGCGCCAGGTACACGAGGTTCTTTACGAGAAAATCCCACCGAAACTTCAGCCCGCCCTCGATGACTGCGAGACTGGACGCACCGAACTCGACGTTGAACCCACCGCCAATGGCTGGTCCGTCACCCTTACCGAAAAGGTGATACATGAAGTCCATCTCGAACGCGCCCACGGCGAAACTGCCGAATCCCGATCCCGACCCCATGTACGCTCCGGGACCGAGCGCGAGCGTGAACTCCATCTTGTTGCGGTTGGGCCCCAGCGGGCCGGCGTAGGCCGTGGGCGCGAGCAGTGCGCTGGCCGCGACGGCGGCAACGAGCAAGGTCTTGGTGATGCGTGTCATAGGGCTCCCCTCTTTCTGACGAACGTCAACGACTGAATGCGCCGGGCTATCCCACTGCGTCAGCGGCCGAACTATCGACCCGCCCAGGCCGATGGTCAACTTTCCACCGCCACGGTCAGACACGGAGCACGCTGACCGTGGGTCGCGACCCGTCGCGCGCGGCGCTCGCGTCGTAGACGAGCAGCACGTTCTGTCCAGCGTCGGCCAGCCCCATCTCGAGCACGACCGCGCGCGCACGGAGCTCCGGATCCCGCAACGTCTCGGCGGGCTCGAGCACCGGCGTCACGCCCCACAGCAGCGCCAGACTCTGACACGTGGAGGCTAGTGCGGAGAGCGCTACGATTGGGGCCGCCGGTCGCTCGGAGGACACGAGTCGGGCCATTCGACCATACAGAGTAGGTACAACGATTGCCCGCACCTGGAGCTCGCGCGAGAGATGCGCGATGGCGCGGGAGACAGCCTCGGAGCGCGCGGCATCCTCGTCGCGGAGCTCCTGGGCCGCCGACAGCACGTGGTGCACGAGGCCGGCGAACTGACCGTGGGACCACTGGTGCGCCTCGACGCGCCGCAGCACGCGGTCCATGGTCTCGACGGCGGCAAAGGGATACGCGCCGCTGGCCGTCTCGCCCGACAGCATGACGGCGTCCGTTCCGCCCATCGCGGCCCAGGCGACGTCGGTGACCTCCGCGCGCGTCGGCCGGGAGGCGTGGATCATCGACTCGAGCATCTGCGTCGCGACG
>SXOX01000199.1 GCA_005776585.1 Pseudomonadota bacterium
ACGAAGTGCATCCCGGGCGCGTTCAGGTTCTCCTGGGGCTCGGACTCATCGGCGTTGACCGCCAAATAGCGCGGCTTGTCGAGGCCCTTGGGCAGAAACGTCCACTTGACGCCCGCCGGGAAGCCCGCGCCGCCGCGGCCGCGGAGATTGGCCTTCTTGACCTCGTCGATGATGGCGTCCTTGGGACCCTTGAGCCACTTGTAGAGCCGCTTATAGGTGCCCGCCGCCGTAGCCGTCTCGATCGCGCGGTAGTCCTTGCCGTCCTGCCGAAGGATGTAGGAGGTCTCTGCTGGCATCTCAGGCCTTCTCCCACTGGTCCAGCAGCGCGTCCAGTTTGGCGAACGTGAGGTCCTCGTGGAAGTCGTCGTTGACCTGCATCATGGGCGCCGTGCCGCAGGAGCCGAGGCACTCGACGTAGTCGAGCGAGAAGCGTCCGTCCGCCGTGGTCTCGCCCGGGTGGATGCCCATGCGGCGCTCGCAGCGGTGCAGCAGCTCGTCGGAGCCACGCAGGTAGCACGAGAGGTTGGTGCAGACCTGCACGTGAAACCGGCCCATCGGCTTCTTGTAGAACATCGAATAGAACGTGGCGGTGCTCTTGACCTCCGCCGGGAAGAGCCCAAGCCGGTCGGCGACGTACGCCATGACGTCTTCCGAGAGCCAACCGAACTGGCGCTGCGCGATCCAGAGCGCGGGCAGCAGCGCCGCCTTCTTCTCCGGATAGCGCACGACGACCTTCTGGAATTGGGCTTCGCTATCGGGAGTGAAAGTGATGGTGGTCGCGGTCATGGGGTCCGGTCCAAAGGCGGCGCAACCCTATAAGGGGTGCCAGGGGGTGTCAAGTCGCCCGTGCGAGTCGGCTCGAGGCCGTTACGTGCGCGTTTCTTGCGCCTCGTCGAGGTCGTGGGAGACTGCTTGCGGAGGCGAAGATGAGCGAGTCCGAGCGAATCAACTTCACGGCAGGTGTCCAGGCGCTCGGCCACGACGCACGAGGGCTCGACGTGACCCGGCTCGTCGGCGGGGCCTCGAACCGCACCTACCATCGCGTGCGCGCCGTGGGCGGAGCGAGCTGGGTCGTGATGGTGCTCCCCGACGACGCCATGGCGAGCGAAGAGGCCGTCGTCCGCGGGCAGCGAGACGAGTCGGAGCTGCCGTTCCTCCAGCTCGCGCGCTTCTTGGGGGACCGGGACGTGCCCGTCCCGCGCGTCCACCACGTCGACTCCGCGCGCGGTCACGTGTGGCTCGACGATCTCGGGGACCACACGATGCTCGACGTGCTCGCAGTTCGCGATCGCATGGCGCTGTACCGGGAGGCCATCGCCGTCCTCGTCGCCCTCCAGCGGGCCACGGAGCGCGAGCCTGAGTCCGCTCCCGTGTGCTTTCGTCGGCGGTTCGAGCCGTCCCTGCTGCGCTGGGAGCTCGACCACTACCGCGAGTGGCGCTTGGAGCATGGCTTGGGTCGCTCCTTGACCGACGCGACCTTGGCGGCGTTGTCCGCGGAGTTCGACGCTCTGGTCGCTGCCATCGCGGCGCAGCCCCACCGCGTGGCGCACCGCGACTTCCAGAGCACCAACCTCATGGCCACCGCGCGCGGCCTCGTGCTCATCGACTTCCAGGACGCGCTCGTCGCGCCGTGGACCTACGACCTCGTGGCGCTGCTGAGAGACAGCTACGTGACGCTCGCGCCGGCCGAGGTCGCGCAGCTCGTCGAGGTGTACCTGGTGCACCGACCGGAGCTCGACGCCGTCGCCTTTCGACGCGACGTCGCCCTCCAGACCGTGCAGAGAAAGCTCAAAGATGCGGGTCGGTTCGTCTACATCGATCGCGTCAAGGGCAACCCCAGCTACCTACGGTGGATCGAGCCCACGCTCGGCTTCGTCCGGGACGCGCTGCGCGCCGCGCCCGAGCTCGGGCGGCTGCGGGAGCTGCTAGCCGGGCTCGACCCCGCGCTGCGCTGAGCCATGAAGGCCTTTCTGCTGTGCGCCGGCCTTGGCACGCGACTGCGGCCGCTCACCGACCGCGTCGCAAAGCCGGTCGTGCCGCTGTTCGGGCGGCCACTGCTGGAGCACGCCTTCGAGTGGCTGCTCCAGCAGGGCGTGACGGACGTCGTGGTGAACACGCATCATCTGCCGCAGAGCGTCGAGTCGGCGCTCGCGCGGCTCCCGCTCTCGCGCATGGGCGTGACGCTCGTACATGAGTCCACGCTGCTCGGCACCGGCGGTGGCCTGCGCAACGTGGCTGAGCAGTTCTCGGGAGAGCGCGCGTTTCTGACCGCCAACGGCGACGTCTTCACCGACCTCGACGCCAC
Source organism: Pseudomonadota bacterium (assembly GCA_005776585.1). Lineage (GTDB taxonomy): Bacteria > Myxococcota_A > UBA9042 > SXOX01. The sequence continues at coordinate 2,306 of SXOX01000199.1, forward strand.
CCACGCACTGGCGGCCCACACCGACCTCGCTACGCTCGTCACGCTCGACGACCCGCGCCTCGCAGCGCTCTTCGGCGTCGGCGTGGACGCCCTGGGCCGCGTCACGGACTTCTGGGGTCAGCCCGAGGGGACCTCACCGGTGCGTCGTGTGGCCTTCTCCGGCATTCAGGTGGCTGGCCCGGCGCTGCTGGCGCGGCTCGAACGCGAGGTCGACGCGGGGACGCCCGCCTGCATCAAGGAGCGGGGCTGGATACCGGCGTTGCGTGACGGAGAGCACATCGCGACGGTCGCAGGGCAGGGCGCGTGGTTCGATCTCGGCACGCCACAGGCCTACCTCGATGCTCATCGCCGGCTGTCACCACGTGCCGCGTCCCTCTCGGGCTGGCCGGAGCGCGCGCCCGGGATCATCTCGGCCGAGCCGCTGCCGTCACAGCTCCAGGTCGTCGCACCGGCCGTCATCGGTCCAGGCCTCACCACGCGCGGTCCGGCTCGGCTGGGCCCACACGCGTATTTGGGGACCGGGGTCACCCTGGCTAGCGCGGTGTCACTCGAACAGGTCGTGGTGTGGGATCACGTCGCGGTACCGCAGTCGCAGCGCAACGCCATCCTGCCCTGGACTGGCTGCGTGGTCTCCGCGCTCTGAACGCTACTCGACGACGCGGACGCAGATGACGGTCACGTTGTCTTTGCCGCCATTGGCGCACGCCGTCTGGATGAGCTTCTTGCAGAGCTCCTCGACCCGATCGCCGCTCTCCGAGGCCAGCCGGAGGATGTTGGGGTCATCGACCTCGCCCGACAGGCCGTCGCTGCACAGGAGGTAGATGTCTCCCGGACGGAACACGTCGCTCGAGATGTCGACCAGCACCGACTCCTTCATGCCGAGCGCGCGCACGATGATGTTCTTGTGCGGGAAGTTCTTCTCCTCCTCCGGAGTGAGCTTCGCCATCTTCTTGTAGTCGTTCAGGAGCGAGTGGTCTTCTGTGAGCTGGTCGAGCTTGCTCTCGCGGACGCGGTAGCAGCGTGAGTCCCCGACGTGCGCGACGTAGTAACGGTCGTCTTTGAAGAGCATGCCGACGAACGTGGTGCCCATGCCCTTGAAGCGGGCATCCTCGCTGGCCTTCTCGAAGACGCGGTAGTTGGCGTAGCGCACCGAGGTCACGAACAGGTTCTCGACCGGGCTCTTATTGCGGTCCTCTTTGTACGGCATCGTGATCTCGGGGTCCGCCGCGATCTCCTCGAAGAGCGACGCGACCGTCTCGACCGCGATCTGACTGGCCACCTCACCCGACGCATGTCCGCCCATGCCGTCAGCGACGACGAAGAGGTTGTGCTCGGGGAGCAGCTTGAGGTTGTCCTCGTTGTGCGTCCGCTTCATCCCCACATCGGTGAGGCCGGCGTACTCGAGCTTGGGCATCGCGTGGTCCCTCGAGATCCCTCGTGCCCGCGCCCGTTCGTGGTCGCGGGAGTTACGTCGCGTGAATGGAGTGCGACGCGATGGGACTCTAGCAAGAGAGTCGCACCGCGACAAGGACCCGAGGCACCTCGGTCGCGCAATCGGTCGCGCTAGGGCCCCGAAGGGCTCGCACGCCCCCTGTTTTGCTTCGCTCCCACAGCTACGGCGATCCAGCCGATGAGGAAGGCCGTTCCACCGAACGGCGTAATCGCTCCGAGCGACTTCTCGTTGGTGAGCGCCAGCACGTACAGGGAGCCCGAGAACAACACGATGCCGGTCAGGAACGCCCACGTGGCCACACGCATCGAGCGTGGCGTCAAAGGCAATGCAGCCAGGACGAGCAGCGCGAGCGCGTGAACGAGGTGATAGCGCACGCCCGTCTCGAAGACGACGAGCAGGGCGGCGTCGACGCGGCTGCGCAGCCCGTGGGCGCCGAACGCGCCAGCGGCGACGCCGAGAAAGGCCATGACGGCACCGAGGCGAGTGGAGTTCATGTCCCGCTCGGTATCACATGGGACCGGCACCGAGAAGGCGGCTCTCCGCGATGGGGGCCACACCGGCGTGGCACGGGCGCGCCGGGTGTGTATCATCGGCGCTCATATGAGCACTGTGATGCCTTTTCCTTGTCTCGTGTTGGCCCTCGCGGGTTGCCTGTCCGTGTCGTCGGCGGCCTCGGCCAAAGGGTTCACCTACGAGTCGGTGGCCGCCGGCCTCGACGATCCGTGGGACCTCGCGCCGCTCCCCGACGGCTCCGTCCTCGTCGCCGAACGCTGCGGCAAGGTCCATTGGATCGGCGAGGGCGGCGCGCGCGCGGTGGCCGTGGACCTCAGCAGCCGAGTCGAGTGCGGCAAGAAGGACGCCGGGCTGGTCGGCCTCGCGGTCTCGTCCGGGAGCCCTCCGGCGTGGCTCGTGGTGCTCTACCGCGGCAAAGGGCCGAGCTTCATGAAGGTCGGCAAGCTGCCGCTGAAGAAGGGCGCCACGGGCTACACGGCGGACGCGGCCCAAGAGGTGGTGGTGCTGGACCAGCTTCCGGCGTTCAAGCCCGAGCACGACGGCGCCGGCCTGCGCTTTGGGCCCAAGGACTTGCTCTATGTCGCGACAGGCGACGACGAGAAGCCCGAGACGGCCCAGAGCCTCACTAGCCTCGGCGGCAAGCTCCTGCGTATCGGGCTCGACGGCAAGGCGCCGGCGGACAACCCCAAGTTCCCCGGAGCGCCGATTGGGAGCCTCGGCTCCATCTGGGCGATCGGCCTGCATCGCCCGACGCGCATCGCGGTGGACCTCACGACGGGTGCGGTGGTCGTGGGCGATCGCGGGATCCTCTCGTCGGACGAGGTCGACGTCATCGCGGCGGGACCGGCCAACCTCGGGTGGCCCCGCTTCGAGGGCAAGTCCACCTATGGTCCGGGCGCGGACGTCCCCATGAGCAAGCCCGACCCCATGCTGCCGGCGCACGTGTCGGAGCACCCGGGCACGCCGGGCTGGGTCGTCGTCTCGGCACCCTATGGCGGCAAGGGCACGCGGCCCTTCCCGGCGCACTACACTGGCGCGATTGCGGTCGCCGATGGCTACCAGAAGACCCTCACCATGCTGTCGAAGGCGGGCGAGACCTGGACCGCAGAGGCCACGGAGGACCTGCTGCCGCTGGGGGTCCGGAGCATGGCGGAGGGCACCGACGGCCTGCTCTATGTCGTCATCAGCGATACGTCGGGCGGCTCCCTGGGCCGTGTCCTCTTCGGCGACACCCCGCCGGTCGTGACCCTCGTGACGCCCAAGGACGGGGAGGGCTACTCCGCCGGCGCGGTGCTCGCGCTCTCGGCCACGGCGACCGACGTCGAGGACGGCGCCATCGAGTCCGGCTTCGCGTGGACGGTCACGCTGCAAGGCCCTGGCGGGGAGGCGGGCCCGGTCGTCGAGACGAAGACCTTTCAAGGCAAGTCCGCGAGCTATGCGGTCCCGGCCGATGCGGCCATCGATGGACGGCTGACGGTGCGCGTCTCGGTCAAAGACTCGGCGGGCACCGTCGCCGAGGCGCATCGCACGCTCCAGCCGTCGGTCGGTGAGGTCACTTTGTCCGCCACTCCGGGGGGCTTCACGCTGACTGTCGATGGTGCGACGGTCACGCCGCCCATCACGCGGACGTGGATTGCCGGCAAGCGCGTCCCAGTCTCGTGCCCCGAGGAGGCCACGCTCGGCGCGGCCAAGGATCTCTACGTCTTCGATACGTGGTCCGACGGCGGAGCCCGCGAGCACGACTACATCGTCCAGGGCGGAAAGCCGACCCTCACCTGCGCGATGCGCGTCTATGGCGCTCCGGCCAAGGACGCGGGAGGGACCGGGAGCGCCTTTCCGGAGCCGCCACCCGCGACGGGCGGAGGCGGCGCGTCGAGTAGTGGCGAGTCCGGCTGCGCTCCCACGACGGAGCCGGAACGCTCCGCGGCGGTGCTCCTGCTCCTCGCCGCGCTCGCCCTGGTCCTGCGACGTCGCCGCGCATGAGACGAGCGCTCGGGCTGATCCTGGTGACGGTTGGGTGTGCTGCCGAGACGGCGAAGGTCGTCCTCGAGAGCGCGTCCGTCGATGCGGTCGAGGTCGTCGCCGATCTCGGATCGAGCTCGGACGCCGAGCCCGTGGCCGATGCAGCGTCTTCGCAGCCCAAGGGCCTGCCCGTGCTCCACGCGCCCGATCTCGCCGCCGCGGCGCGCGGCCGCACCTTGTTCGAGACCGACTGGCCTGGAAAGGGCATCTTCCCGGAGCTCGCGCTGCGCAACCTCTATATCGCCTGGTTGGCTCCTTCGGACTTCAACGACGTCCTGGCGCTCTACGAGTACGTCACCAAGTCGGACGTGTACTGGAAGGCCTTCCGTGAGCGGTATGGCTTCATCGCGCGCGAGGGCAAGGGCTCCGAGCTGCCCGTCGGATTTCGTGCCTCCAAGGAGGGCACCGTCTCCGTCGACTGCCTCGTCTGCCACGCGGCGCGCATTCCCACCGGCACGGTCGTTGGCACGGGAAACACGCGCATCGATCTCCAAGGGCTCTACGATGAGCTGCGCGAGCTGCCGGCCGCGGTCCAGAAGCTCCGCCAGAAGCCGTGGCCCGAGCCCTACAAGTCGCTGCTGGACGCGATCCCTGTGCCCACGGAGGCGCCGACGCTCCCGTTCATGCAAGACGTCACGGGTGCCGCGGGCCACACGGACGCCATGGGCTTCTCGATGCACCTCGCCGCGCTGACGGCTGGCAAGGACCCCGCGCAGTACCACACGAAGATGGGCTATCAGGACGCGCCGGCCTGGTGGACGCTCAAGTACCGCGATCGTCGCTACTGGGATGGCTCGGGTCACACCGGTGGCTATCGCACGATGATGGGCACCCTGCTGGGCCTCGGTCTCACGCCGGCCGAAGCCGGCGCAGTCGAGGCGCGCTTCGGGGACCTCGAGCACCACCTGATGACGCTCGAGGCGCCACCGTGGCCCAAAGAGTACCCGGCGCCCGACGCGGCGCACGTCGAGGCCGGGCGGGCCGTCTTCGTCGCGGAGTGCGCCAGCTGCCATGGCACCTACGAGGGCACGCAGCGCGGCTACACCGACACCATCATCCCAGCCGACGACGTCGGCACCGATCCGTTGCGGGCCAAGGGCTTCGGTGAGGCGGAGGTGGCGCTCGTCAATGGGCTGACGTGGGACGTGGATCATCCGATGACCGCGACGGGTGGCTACCTCGCCCCGCCACTCGCGGGCGTCTGGGCCACGGCGCCGTACTTTCACAACGGCTCCGTGCCGGATCTGCGGGGGGTCCTGGTGCCTGCTGAGCGTCCCGCCCGCTGGCGCCGACTCGGTGAGGACCTCGCAGCCTACGACCCAGAGCGCGTCGGGTGGCGCGTCGACGCCGGTGGCGACGGCCCGACCGATCCCAAGACGGTCGAGGGTCGGCGCGTCATCGACACGGCCCGGCCCGGTCTCTCGCGTGAGGGTCACGTCTATGGCGGCGCCTTGACTGAAGCGCAGCGCTCGGCGCTCCTGGCGTATCTCAAGATGCTGTGACTAGTACGCGTTCTTGCCGGTGAAGCCGCGCACGATGGTGAGCGCGATGATCTTGAGGTCGAGCCAGACCGACCAGGTCCGGATGTACTCCAGATCGTGATCGACCCGGCGCTGCATCTTCTCGGTCGTGTCCGTCTCGCCGCGCCAGCCGTTGACCTGGGCCAGACCCGTGATCCCGGGCTTGACCTTGTGGCGCTGCATGTAGGCGTGGATGACCTTGCGGAACTGCTCGTTATGCATGACGGCGTGCGGGCGAGGCCCGACGATGGACATCGACCCGCCGAGCACGTTGAAGAACTGGGGCAGTTCATCGAGCGACGTGCGCCTGAGGAACGCGCCAAAGCGGGTCACGCGCGCGTCGTTCTTGGTGGCCTGAGTAATCTGTCCACCGTCTTCTACGACGGACATCGAGCGAAACTTCCACACCAGGATCTCGCGTCCGTCGAGGCCATACCGTCGTTGGCGAAACAGCACGGGCCCCGGCGAGGTGAGCTTGACGCCGAGAGCCACGATCAGCATGGGCACCGCGACGACGAGCAGGATCATCGAGCCGACGATGACGTCCTCGGCGCGCTTCAGCCAGCCGCTGGCGCCTTCGAACGGAGACTCGAAGACGCCGACGACCGGGACGCCGTGCAGGTTGACCCAGCCCGCCTGAAAGAGCTCGGCGACGAAGGCGTCCGGAACGATGTAGAGTGACGACGTCGTGTCCGCGAAGGCCGCGATGCAGCGCTGGATGCCGTCTGTGTCGTGCGTTGGCAGCGTGACGAAGACGTGATCGACGCCGCTGACCCGTGCCAGCGCGACCAGGTCCTCGACGGATCCCGCGGCCGGCCCGGCGCCGGGGACCTCGCGATCGTCGTAGATGCCGACGATGCGCATGCCGAGCCAGGGGGCGTCCTCGATGCGTCGGATGAGCAGCTCCGCGGCCGGTCCACGGCCAATGATGCCGATGGCGCGCATGTTGCGCCCGCGCGATCGCAGATGACGTAGCGCCATGGCCGCCGCGATGCGGCCACCGCAGACGAGCGTGGGTGCGACGAAGAACCACGTGAGCACGGCGCGGCGCGAGTAGACCTCAGAGGACTTGGTCGCGTAGGCGATGAGCAAGAGCCCGAACATGACGCCCATCCAGGCGAGGCAGACGCGCGCGCATTCCTCCATGAGGGGGACGCCGCGCCAGGAGCGATAGAGCCCGTTCATCTCCGCGAAGAAGAAGAACAAGCCGACTGCGCCGACGGCGGCGAGGCTGAAGGCGTCGGTCCACGGCGGGCCATTGCCCGGCTGCATCAGGAAGAACAGCGCCGGAAGCGTGCCCGCAATGAGCAGCGCGTCGAGCAGGCGCAAGACGACGGCTGGCTCCGTGTGATGCCGGCGAATCGTGCCGCTCCCGGCGTTGGGGGGGTGCGTCATGCCTCCACCTCGCTCGACCCGGTCGAGTGACCAATCCAGAGGGTGGTGCGGCCGTCGAGCGGTCGCGATAGTAGCGATGGCCTCGGGCGGACGCAAGGTCGTGGCTCCATCCTGGAGGTTCGAACTCCAGGCCATTGGTTGACGAGCCGGGCCACTTCGATCAACGAAAGGTGCATGGACCGCGTCGAAATCCTGGGAAGCCGCATCAGCAACCTCGAGCCCCACGAGGCCCTTGGCCTGCTCGAGGCCGCCGTGACCGACGGGACCCGCGGCTACGTCTGCGTCTGCAATGTCCATACGACCGTGGAGGGCTACCGCGATCCCACGTTTCGCGACGTGACCAATCGGGCCTGGCTCGCCGTTCCCGACGGCATGCCGCTCGTCTGGGCGCTGCGCGCGCTCGGGGATGGGCCGCGCCGTCGCTCGAACGGGCCGTACCTCATGCAGACGCTGCTCGAGCGCGCGCCAACGACCGGGCACCGGCACTTTCTCTTCGGTGGCTCCGACCAGACGCTCGACAAGCTGCTCGCCCGCTATGGAGGCCCGCACATCGCCGGTGTCTTCAGCCCGCCGTTCCGGCCGCCAACGCCGGAGGAGGACGCCGAGCACGCCGCGCGCATCAACGCGGCGCGCCCCGACTTCGTGTGGGTCGGCCTCGGTGCCCCAAAGCAAGAGCGATGGATGGCACGCCTGCGGCCGCAGCTCGACGCGCCCGTGTTGCTCGGCGTGGGAGCGGCGTTCGCGATGCTCGCGGGCGAGACCTCACAGGCGCCGCGCTGGATGCAGGACCGCGGCCTCGAGTGGGCCTTTCGGCTCGGCTCGGAGCCCAAGCGGCTGTGGAAGCGCTATCTCACCACCAACCCGGTGTTCGTGGGCGCCTTTGCGCGTCAGTGGCTGCGCGAGCGCGTGCTCAAGCGCTCTCGGCCGTGAGCGCGGCGAGCGACGCCAGCGCAGTCGCCTCCGGTAGCACGGCCGGCGACGCGAGGCGGCGTGCGTGGAAGTGTGCGAGCCACGGGGTCCACCGCGTCGCGCCGCGCGTCTCGAGCTCCCACGCGGCCTGATCCGCCAGACACGCCAGGCCCGCCAGCCACCCGATGCGATCGGCCAGGGGTCGAAGCCGCAACGTCCCCAGCCCGGGCTCCGTGGCCGCGACCTCGGCGAGCTGACCCTCGAGCACCGTCACGTCCGACAGCGTCCGACGGGCCAGCCCGCTCAATGCGCCGTCGCTCGCGCTGGCGGCGCGCTCCAAGGTCTCGCGCAGCCACGTGCAGAGCGGCGCCACGAGCCCGAGCTTGCCGAGATCGCGGTGCACCTGCGTGACCAGGGTGTTGTGCGTCCCCTCCCAGTTCTCGTAGACGACGTTATCGCGCAAGAGGCGCGGCAGCGGGCTGAAGGTCTCAATGGCCCCATTGCCGCCGAGAATCTCGATGCCCGACCGGATGATCTCCCCTGCCGAGACGGCCGTCCGGTACTTGTTCACGTTGACCAGGACCCGAAAAGCCGAGCGCTCGATGGCGTCGACCTCATCGCGCTCCATGCGGTCGCGCAGGTCCAGCAGCGCGAAGGTGACCGCCAGCAGCGGCGCCCACTCCGAGCTCATGTCCGCGAGCGTCTGCTGCACGAGCGGGTACTGCACGATCGGCCGGCCGAACGCGACGCGGTGACGGGCGTAGCCGTCGGCCACCAGGATGGCTCGGCGCGCCATGGCGAGCGTCCCGACCGCGTTGTAGAGCCGGCTCGTGTTGATGACCTGGTTCATCACCACGTGAAAGCCCTCGCCCACGGGGCCCATGTGCCAGCCGATGGCGCCGTCGAAGTCCATCTCCCCAGAGGCCATCGTGCGCGTGC
>SXOX01000200.1 GCA_005776585.1 Pseudomonadota bacterium
CCATGACGACCCGCATGTGGTGCTCGATCAACAGCACGGTGACGCCCGTCGCCCGAATCTGCTGGATGAGCGCCATCAGCGAGACGGTCTCGTTGGGGTTCATGCCCGCGGCGGGCTCGTCGAGCAGTAGCAGCCGCGGCCCGGTCGCGAGCGCGCGCGCGATCTCGAGGCGCCGTTGGTTGCCATAGCTGAGGTTCTTGGCGAGCGCGTCGGCAAACTCGGCGAGCCCGACGAGGCCCAGCAGCCGCATGGCGTCGTCACGGGCCTGGGCCTCGAGCTGCTTGTCGGCGCGCGAGAACGCCCCGATACGGACGAGCTGCGCAAGGTAGCCGACGGTGCCGAGCATCGTCGCGACCAGCACACCACCCGCGACGCCGGGCGAGAGCTTGCCGTAGCGCAGACCCACCGCGACCGCGAGAAAGCCACAGGCGATGACCCCGGGCACGAGCAGGTCCCGCAGCCGATCCGCGCCGCCGCGGGCGAGGTCGAGCTTGCGGTCCATTCCGGCGAGCACGTTCTCGCCGACGGTCATGTCCTGGAAGAGCCGGATGTTCTGGAACGTGCGCGCGAGCCCCCGCGTGGCGATATAGGCCGGCGTGCGTCGCGTCTGAAGGAATACCGCATACGCGCCCAGGAAGCCGACGACGGTGGCGAGCCCGAACCACACGACGCGCTTGGTCCGTGCGCGCTTGGCCCGGAGGTCGGCCTCGGTGGCGACCAGCGTCAGCGCCGCGAGCTCCTCTGGGGTCCGCCCTTCGGCAAGCTTGGTCGACCGCATGTCGCTCGTCGCGCCAAGGACGCGCAGCTCTTCTTGGAGCACCCGCGCCTCTTCGAGCGTCTTTGCGCGAGCCATCACGTCGAGCCCGTCGAAGGAGACGATCTTGTAGGTGCCGAGCTGGCTCTCGACGCGCGGCCCGGCGGCCATGAAGTTCGCCGCGTCGACCAGCGCCTGGCGCACCTCGAAGCCGACCTCGCGGCCCTTGAAGTTGGCCTTGATTGTCGCCGTCCACAATTGGTCCACGTTGGAGACGAACAGCAGCGTGAGGAGCCCGACCGACAGACCGATGAGCGAGAAGCGAAGCCAGTGCTTGCGCTCGAGGGGGCGCGCCAGCTCCTGGCCCTCGAAGCGGATGCTGCCTTCGGTCGGCTCGTAGATGCCGGTCACGACGTTGAAGACCGTCCTCTTGCCGGCCCCGATGGGCCCGATGACGGAGGTGATTTCGCCGCGCCGCACGGTGAGGTCAACCTCGGAGACGGCGGTCAGGCCCCCAAATCGCACCGTGAGGCGATCGACGTGCAGGAGCGGCTCGCTCATGCGCGCGGCTCCGGGTGAGAGCGGCTCGCCGGCCAGAGCCCGTTGGGCCGAAAGCGCATCATGAGCACCAGCGCGAGACCGAAGATGATCCAGCGCCAGTTGGAGAAGGTTGTAAAGACGCTTTGCACCTCGCCCGGCTTGGGCTCGCCCTGGATGAGGCGCGTCAGCAGCGGCGAGATGACGTTGTCGAAACCGATGAGCACGAGCGAGCCAAGCAGCGCGCCGCGCAGACTGCCCAGGCCGCCGATGATGAGGCAGCAGAGCACCATGATGCTGTAGTTGAAGTCGTAGGTGTTCGGCTCGGCGGTCGTGGTCAAGTTCGTGGCGTAGAGCACGCCCGCGAGCCCCGCGATGGCGGCGCCGACGGCGAACGCGATGAGCTTCGTGCGGGTGGGGTTGAGGCCCATGCACGCGCTGACGAGCTCGTCCTCGCGCAGCGCCACGAACGAGCGACCGAGTCGCGTGCGCTCCAGCGTCCGAAAGGCGACGACCAGCGCCACCAGGATCCACAGCGTGAGGTAGTACATGACCAGGACCTGGCGGCGTCCCGTAGGATCGATCTCGGTCGAGACCAGCCACTCGGGCAGCCACGGGGCCGGGATGGGGTTGAGGCCACGCGGACCGTCGGTGATGCTCTCGAGGTTGATGAGTACGACGCGCACGACCTCGCCGAAGCCGAGCGTGACGAGGGCCAGATAATCACCCCGCAGCCGCAACGTGGGAGCGCCGAGGGCCGCGCCCGCGAGCCCCGCCACCAGCGGCCCGAACAGCAGCGCGCCCCAAAAGCCGAGCTGAAACGGGTACTTCTCGACGGTGAGCACGCCGGCGGTGTAGGCGCCGATGGCAAAGAACGCGGCGATCCCGAGCTGAAGCAGACCGGCTGTGCCGACCTGAAGGTTCAAGCCGAGCGCCAGGATGGCGAAGATGAAGATGGTGACGAGCTGGCGATCGAGCCGGACGGGGAGCTGCTGGGACTCGAGCATCCAGTCGAGGAACGGCGCGAGCGGGTACAGCAGCAGGAACGCGAGCGCGACGGACTCGAAGCCCAAGAATCGGCGAGCGAGCGACCGCCAGTCCATCAGACCTTCTCCCGCATCGTGCTGCCGAGCAGGCCCTGCGGTCGGAAGACCAGGATGACAATCAGCATGGAGAACAGCACCGCGGGCTGCCACTCCGCGCCGATGGCCTGATCGGAGAAGGCGCGCACGACCCCGATGACGAGGCCGCCGAGCACGGCGCCCGGGATGTTGCCGATGCCGCCGAGGACCGCCGCGGTGAACGCGTAGAGGCCGTTCTGGTAGCCCATTTGGTAGTGGATGGTGTTGATGTAGAGCCCGTAGATGACGGCGGCGAAGCCCGCGAGCGCGCCGCCGATGGCGAAGGTCCAGCCGATGACCGCGTCGACGTCGATGCCCATGAGCCGCGCGGCTGTCGGGTTCTGGGCCGTGGCGCGCATGGCCTTGCCGAGCTTGGTGAAGCGCACGAGCAGGAAGAGCCCGGCCATGACGGCGAGCGAGGACAGCACGACCACGACGTCCTTCATGGTGATGCGGAGCGCGGAGCCTTCGCCGAGCAGGTTGTCACTCGGGAGCAAGTCGGGGAAGGCCTTGGGTGCGGCGGCTGCGACGCCGCCGCCCATGACGTCCATGGAGAGTCCGCCCCAGAAGAGGCCAAGGTTCTGGAAGATGAACGAGACGCCGATGGCCGAAACCAGCGGCGCAAGCTTTGGCGCGCTGCGCAGCCGGCGATAGACGACGCGGTCCACGGTCCAGTTGAGTCCGCCGGAGAAGAGCGCGCAGGCCGCGACGACGAGCAGGAGCGCGCCGAAGAGCGCCCCGCCGTGCAGGTCCGCGATGCTCAGCATGCCGACCAGCGTGAGCGCGACGAACGAGGCGAGCATGAACAAGTCGCCGTGCGCGAAGTTGATGAGCTCCAGGATGCCGTAGACCATGGTGTAGCCGAGCGCGATGAGCGCGAACACCATGCCGTTGGTGAGCCCGATGATGAGCTGCTGGAGGACGAGGGTCATCGCGACCGGGGGCGACCGCGCTAGTTGCCGAGGAGGGTGATGAAGTCGAACTTGCCGTCCTTGACGCCGTTTCCGCTCATGAGCGTGATGCTGGTATCGCCGTTGGCGTCGAACTTCCAGGTGCCGAGCGCCCCGTCCTTCTGCTCGGTCGCCGCGATCGCCTGACGAATGGCCTCGCGGTCCTTCTTGCCGGCCTTGGCGATGGCCTCGAGCACGACCTTGGCGCACACGTAACCGTACACGGCATAGGCCTCGGGCTTGGACTTGTAGCGCTCCTCGTACTTCTTGACGAACTCCGCGCCCTTGCCGGTCAGCTTCTCGGGCGGGACCCCGCCGAAGGTGAGGTGCGCGCGCCCGTTGGCGATCTCGGCGCCGGCGGCGGAGATGAAGGCGTCCTCGTAGCAGCCGTCGGGCGCCATGAACTTGGACTTGAGCCCCGCGGCGACCATGTCCTTGAGCAGCTGGCCGGCGTTGGTCTGCGTGGTGCCACCGTAGTAGATGAAGTCGGGCGACAGCGCGGCGATCTTGGCCATGAGGCTCTTGTACTCCTGGGCCTTGGGATCGATGCCCTCATGACCCAGCACCTTGAGACCGTCGGCGGCAGCGGTCGCTTCGACAGTGTCGGCCAGGCCCTTCCCGTACAGGTTTCGGTCGTCCAGGATGTAAACCGACTTTGCGCCCATCTGCTTCATCCACTTGACCGCAGAGGGGCCCTGGATGTCGTCGGCGGGCACGACGCGGAAGTAGGTGATCTTGCCCGTGGGTCGATAGACCTGCGGCTCGTTGGGCTCGCCCTTTCCGGGCTTCGTGAGCCCCGTGTAGGTGTTGGCCGGCGAGATCATTGGCAGGTTGGCCTTGTTGAGGACAGGCATGGCGATCTTGGCCGCGCCGGAGTTGTACGTCCCGATGTAGGCCATCACGTCCGGGTTGTTGGCGGCCTTCTCGGCGTTGGCGGCCTCGACCTCGGGGTCCCAGTCACCCTTCTTGGCGGACGCGTCGTCCCAGTCCTCAAACTTGATGGTGAAGTCGCCGACCTTGCCGCCCGCCTCTTCGATGGCCATGCGGATGCCGTTGACGATGGTCGTCGTCTGCGCGTTGGCCGAACCCGTGCGCGGCAAGCTCGAGACGATGACGATGGTCTTGGGATCTCCGCCCGACCCTGCCTGAGCGCTCTTTTTGCAGCCTCCCAGGACCAAGACCGCGGCAAGCGAAATCGTCAGCCAATGCGATGCTCTCATGTGAATCGTCCTTCCCCCAGCTCGGGCGGGCGCGAGTGTAGCCACGTGCCCTCACGCTGGCAATCACGCCGCGAATCCGCTTGACGCGCCCACGACGCGGGTGCAGGGTCCGCCGCCCATGGAGTCCAAGCTCATCAAGCTCGGCCGCGCCATCGTCGGGAAGCCGAAGGACTTCTGGGACCGCGGCGTGTTCCACAAGCTGGCGCTGGTCCCCATCTTGGCCTGGGTCGGGCTCGGCGCCGACGGCTTGTCGTCTGCGGCCTACGGTCCCGAAGAGGCCTACCGCGCGCTCGGCGAGCACTGGTACCTCGCGCCCTTCCTGGCGCTCACCACCGCGCTCACGGTCTTGCTCATCGCGTCGAGCTACAGCCGCCTCATCGAGTACTTCCCTCACGGTGGCGGCGCGTACGTGGTGGCCTCCAAGATCCTGGGACCCGGGACGGGCGTCCTGGCCGCCTCGGCGCTGCTCGTCGACTACGTGCTGACGATCACCATCTCGGTCGCCGCCGGCGTCGACGCCGTGGTCTCGCTCCTCGACCCGTCGCTGCGCGCCCAGGAGCTGCCGGTCATGGCGGCGCTCCTCGTTCTGCTCATCGTCTTGAACCTCCGCGGCATCAAGGAGTCGGTCCTCGCGCTCACGCCGGTCTTCGTCGTCTTCGTGCTCACGCATCTCGCGCTCATTGTCGGCGCCTTCGTCGTGCACGGCGACCGGGTGCCGACCCTCGCCGGCGCCATGCCCGCGGGCCTCTCCCACGGCACCACGACGCTGGGGTTTATTGGCCTCGTCGCGGTCTTCTTCCGCGCCTATTCGCTCGGCGGCGGTACGTACACGGGCATCGAGGCGGTCTCGAACGCCCTGCCGTCCATTCGCGAGCCGCGCGTCCAGAACGGCAAGCGGACGATGACCTACACGGCCGCCTCGTTGGCCTTCGCGGCCGGCGGCATCATGCTCGCCTACCTGCTGATGAACGTGCAGCCAAGCGAGCATCGCACGATGAACGCCTCGCTCGCCATCGCGGTGTTCGGCGACGACGGCTGGCAGCACGCCCTCGTGTGGGCCACGATGCTGTCCGAGGGTCTGCTCCTGTTCGTCGCCGCGCAGACGGGCTTCATCTCGGGTCCGCAGGTGCTCTCGAACATGGCGCTCGACTCCTGGGTGCCGCACCGCTTCGCCGCGCTCTCCGACCGGCTCACGGG
>SXOX01000201.1 GCA_005776585.1 Pseudomonadota bacterium
GAACTCCGGCGCGACGTTCTCGCGAATCGCACAGAAGCGCATCTCCTCGGTCACCACGCCCTGCCGCGCGAAGTGCATCTGCGAGAGGTTCTTTCGGCCAGAGCCGAGCCGTTGCTCGAGCCACGGAGCGCGCCGACGCGGGATCCCACGGTGCGGATCGTGCCCCTGAGGGCCCGTGGTGTCGTAGACCCGCAAGGGCGGCTGACCGTTGGTCAGCGCAATCTCACGGAACGGCACCTGGAGCTCGGGGTCGACATAGACCTTCTTCGAGCGCGGGAGGTCCTGCTCGAGAGGCGGAAGCGGCGTACGGGTCGGGCTGTCGGACATGGGGCCGGATGTAGCAGGCCGGGCCGGCTATCGCAACGGATGAAGGCCGGCGAGGTCGCGCTCCTCGTTCCAGCGCACGAGCGCGGCGGGGTGGTCCTTGACGAGCTTGATGAGCTGGCTCTGCGTGACGCCCAGCCACTCGGCTCCCGCACGCGGGTCCCACGCCACGGCAGCCAGCACGTCGAACGCCTCGGCCAGCAGCGCCGGATAGTCCGTGTGTTCCGGATTGACCACGATGCGACCCGCTGGCCTGACGCGCCCGCGCCACAGGGGGGAGGGGGTCTCGCTCGGCGCGGTGCGGACATCGATGGCCAACCGCAGCCGCAGCCGAAAAATGGCGCGCTTCCGGTTCTCCGCGAGGCTCCGCTCTTCGCCTGCCTGGCCGACGGTGCTCGTGTCGCGGTGCAACAAGAATACCTGCGTCTCCGTCTTGTTCTTGTGCTGCCCGCCGGGGCCGTGCGTCTTGCCCCGCCGCTCGTCGCAGCCGCGCAGCAAGCCCTCTTCGGGCAGCGTCGCGGGATGTGGGGCAGGGAAGATGCGCACGCCCCGATCTTAGGGTACAAGGCCAGCCATGCACACTGGGATTGGCGCTCAACCATGACGTGGTCCATCTGGGTCATCGCCGGCCTTGCCCTGCTCATCGCCGAGCTGCTCACCGGCACGCTGTTCTTTGGCCCCGTGTCGGTCGGCGCGCTGGTCACGGCGCTCGCCGCGGGCCTCGGCCTCGAGCGCCTGGAGCTGCAGCTCGTCGTCTTCTCGCTCGGCTCGACGGTGCTCGTGCTCGTCTCGCGCAAGTTCCTGCGCCCGCTCATCGTGCGCACCTCAGACAACGTCCAAACCAACGTCGATGCGCTCGCCGGCAAGGTCGCCGTGATCTCTGAGCCCATCGACGCGACCCACGTCCTCGGCCGCGCCACGCTCGACGGGATGGACTGGTCGGTGCGCTCGCACGACGGCCGCGCCATCCCGGCCGGGGTGCGCGTCGTGGTCGTCTCAGTCGACGGTGCCAAGCTCATTGTCAAACCCGAGGGAGAAGCATGAACGACGTAACCATTGTCAGCATCGTCCTGGCGATCCTCGCGGTCGTCTTCGCGAGCGCGACCATCAAGGTCGTGTCTCAAGGCTCGGCCAAGGTCATCGAACGCCTGGGGCGCTTTCACAAGCTGGCCAAGGGCGGCTTGAACATCATCGTCCCGTTCATCGACGGCGTGCGCGCGACCATCGACCTGCGCGAGCAGATCTCGGACGTCGAGCCGCAGCCAGTGATTACCAAAGACAACGTGACCATGAATGTGGACTGCGTCATCTACTGGCAGGTGCTCGATCCGATCAAGTCGACCTACGAGATCTCCGACATCCGCCGCGCGCTCGACCAGCTCGCGCTCGCCGCGCTTCGCAACGTCATCGGCTCGCTGGATCTCGATCACACGCTCACGTCGCGCGACACCATCAACGGCCACATGCGCAACGTCATGGACCAGGCGACCGACCGCTGGGGCGTGAAGATCACGCGCGTCGAGCTCAAGAACATCGAGCCGCCCATCGAGGTGAAGCTCACGATGGAGAAGCAGATGACCGCCGAGCGCACGCGGCGCGCGGTCGTGACCGAGGCCGAGGGCTCGAAGTCGTCGGCGATTCTGCGCGCCGAGGGCGAGAAGCAGGCCGCCATCGTCGCCGCCGAGGGCCGTCGTGAGGCCAACGTGCTGGACGCCGACGGACAGGCCCAGGCCGTGATGCGGCTCGCTCAGGCCGAGGCCACCGCCATCGCGACCATCGCCAAGGCGTTTGGCGACAATGGCGATCCGGGCGCCTACCTCATCGCGCAGAAGTATCTCGAGACCTTGCGCGACATCGGCCGCAGCCCGCAGAAGACGGTGTTTCTGCCCTACGAAGCGTCCGCGGTGATGGGTTCGCTCGGCAGCGTTAAGAAGATGCTCGGCGAGCTCGAAGGCAGCGCCGCCACGCCCGCGCCGCCCCCGCGTCGCTAGAAGCTAGCCGTTGATATAGACGTCGTCGTAGAGACGACGGAACTCAGCGTACGTCAGCTCGAACTCGGCCGCGTTCTTGGTGTCACCGACCGTTGCCGCGTCACCCGCACGCCGCCGCGCGCCCCACGGGTTGCGCAGCTTGACGATGCGCACCGTCTTGTCGCCTTCCTTGCGCTCCTCGACGCCCAGCACGGTGTAGGCGTGCCAGCCGTAGACGCCCGCCTTGGGGTCCTTGTACTTGGCGTCGTCCTTGTCGCCGGAGCCCGCGCACATGGCCTGGCCCGCCGCCGTCGCCCGCTTCATCTTGTCCCAGAGCGGATCCTCGGCGCCCGACGTGCTGGTCGTGCGTGACGCCTTGCCCGTGAGCGCCGTCATGACGTCGCCGGCGCTGCCGCCATGGCCAATCTTGTCGTAGCTGCCCTTCCACTGCGCGTACGCCTTCTCGATGATCGACGGCCACAGCTCCATGTACTGCTTGCCGTCGACGACCTCGGTGGACTTGGCGTAGGCCGGCGCTTCCCCGTTGTGCGGCAGATCCGCGTCCACGGTGATCTTGACCTCGGTCTTCTTGCCCGTGTAGTCGAGCTGAAAGAAGCGCACCGTGAACGTGCCGTCGCCGTTGTCCTTGAGCGCGTCCTTGATGACCTGCGGGCCGACCGCCGCCACCGCCGACATGGCCGCGGGCACATAACAGTCCGCGATCGCGCCCTGTTTGACGTCGCCCGCCTTGACGCCGTCGGGTCCATAGAGCTGCGCGTTGCGGTCGTTGGCCTTGTAGGCGTACGGATCCTTGGTCTTGGCGCCCGTCGCGTCGTCGGTCTTGGTCACGACCTCCGGGTCCTTCAGGTCGCGCTTGACCGGAGGCGCCGGCTTGTTGGCCGCCACGCCGTCCGCGTAGTTCTGCGGCGTCTTCTTTTCGGTCGTGGGGTCCGCCGGCTTGGGCGTCGGATTCTTCTTCGTATCGCTATAGACGTACGGCATCTGCGCCTCCCCGGCTCACTCGAAACGGTTATGACCTGCGTCCTCGAACTCGCGGCTGCCCTTGAGCCCGCTCGGGAGCCGCGATCGTGCGATGCGGATCTTGGCGGGCACCTGTTTGTCGTTCGTGATGGTGCCATCCAGCACCGCGCACGACTCCAGCTTGACGATGGGCGCGCGGGTCGTCGTCCCATTGGCGAGGAGCACGGAGCCCTCGGGCGCGCTGTTCATCTCGAAGCGGCAGTCGGTGAACGTGGCCTCGACGCCCTCTTTGACGCGCACCGCGCCACCTTGGCTGGCGTGATTCTTGAAAAACGTGGCGCCCTTGATCTCGGCGCGCGTGGCCTGATCCAGCAGCAGCGCGCCGCCTTGATTGCCGTCGTTCGACTCGAAGCGCGTGTCGCGAATCACGAGCTTGCCGCGGTTGGCGAAGATGGCGCCGCCGCCGTACCGGGGCGCCTTGTTGCCCTTGAAGACGCAGTCGCTGACGTGGACCTCGCCAAACGCCTGCATCGAGAGCCCGCCGCCTTCGCCGCCATTGCCGCCCGTTATCGTCAGCCCCACGAGCCGCAGCGTCGCGCCGTCCTCTTCCACATGGAGGACTGCGCCGCGGCCAGTCCCTTCCAGCGTCGTCGCTTCAGCGCCCCCGGAGCCCTGCAGGGTGACCGAGCGCGTCACCGATAGCCCGCCGACGTGCTTGCCCGGGTCAAGGCAGAGCACCTCGCCCGCCTTGGCCTTGCCGAGCGCGTCCGCCAGCGCCGTTCCGCCAGCCGTCACCTTCGTACCCTTGCACGGGGTCATGCGTCGCTTCCTCGCCGCGTCGGCGTCGCCCGACCACACCAGCGCGAGCGCCACGAGCGTGATGGTCCAAGCGTTCACTGCGCGCGATTGTACCACGCGGAGGCCCGCGGGCTCAATCCTAGTCCTTGGGCGCGACCACGCGGATGTTGAGGTCCTCGAGCTGTTTCGGCTCGACGGTGTCAGGGCACTTCGTCATCAGGTCCGTCGCCTTCTGCGTCTTGGGGAACGCGACCACGTCCCGGATGGAGGTGCCCTCCGACAGCAGCATCGTGAGCCGGTCGAGGCCAATGGCGATGCCTCCGTGCGGCGGCGCGCCGAAC
>SXOX01000202.1 GCA_005776585.1 Pseudomonadota bacterium
AACCCTATGCTTGTTTAGCAAACAAGTACCTTCAGCCTCTCGGTCATCTCTCCGTGACGTTTGGTTGTCAACGAGCGGCGGCGTCTTCAATCGCGCCGAGCCTCGCATCCCGGCGGAGGAGGTGGGATTCGAACCCACGGTAGGTCTCCCTACGACGGTTTTCAAGACCGTTGCCTTAAACCGCTCGGCCACTCCTCCAGCGGCCGGGGCGACACGTTAGACGACGCCGGGCGGCTTGTAAAGGGGGTAAATGACCCGATCGCGAGCCCCAGGGAACGCGGCCGTCGGTGGAGTGCGAACGTGCGGAGCGCGAGTGCCCGCGAGGACGCCCTGCTGGAACCGACGACTAGAAGGGGCGCCGCGGGTTCTCGAGATCCTTGATCTTCGAGAGCCAGCGATGGCCGCGCAGCGCGGAGAAGATGCGATTGGCCTCGGCGCGGTTGCCACGGACATGCTCACAGTAGCCGATCGCGTAGCGCGCATCGCCACGGGCGTGGTGATCGGGGTGCGCCTTCAGCCACGCCTCCAGGGCATCGACTGACGCGCCAGGCGCCTCGTTGCCGATCCGTCGAAACACGCTCTTGAGCTCCGCGTGGGCCGCGTCGAGGCCCGACTCGGTCTCCACCGCGATGCGCTCCGTCGGCGCCGGGAGCGGCGTCTTCGCGGGGGGCGACTGCGCTGGAGGCACGGTCCCGCTCGGCGCGACCGGAGCCTCGGCCCGAGCCACCGCGCTCGAATCCGCAGCGGGCGCGTCGGCGGGCACGGTGGGCGACTGCGGCTCGGTACGCCGCGACCGCTTCGCGTCGGCGCGCAGGCCCGGAGCTGGCCTCGTCGCCTCGGCCACGTCGTCGACGGCCGCCGGAGCCTCCTCCGGCGCAACGGGTGGGGTCGTTTCGACCACCGTGGGTGGCGCCTCGCGCACCGGACTCGGCACCGAGGGAGCCGACGCCGTCACCGACGCCGCGGCCGCAGCGGTCCGCAGAGCAACGGTCACGCGATCCCCCGCGGCCAACGCAGCGACGAGCGCGCCGCGCCGGCTGACATCCACGCGGCCGTGCTCGACTGAGA
This sequence comes from Pseudomonadota bacterium, assembly GCA_005776585.1. Classification (GTDB taxonomy): domain Bacteria; phylum Myxococcota_A; class UBA9042; genus SXOX01. Next base: position 1,069 of record SXOX01000202.1, read on the forward strand.
CCTCGACCTCACCGCGGCCCGGCGCGCGAGAGACCGTGAACCGCGTGCCACGGACGGTCACCAACACGTCGTCGGCGCGGACCTCGAAGAGAGAGCCCGGCGCGCGCTTGTCGACGTCGAAGGTCGCGCTGCCCTCGAGGACCGTCACCTCGGTTCGCGTCGACTCGAGCGCCGTGACACGACACGAGGCACCGGCGGCCACGATCACACGCGCCGCCGCGACGGTCACCGTCCGCTCCGCGTCGACGGGCGCCTCGACGAGGTCGCCCAGGCGAACCGACGGCTCCACCGCCGCTGTGGCGACGCCGGCACTTGGCGCCGTCCTGGGCTCGGCCGTACGCCACAGAACGACCGTGGCCGCCGCGATCGCGCCCGCAGCCGCCAATCCAAAGACGAACCACGGCCGGCGGCGAAGCTCCTGGGCGTCCGCTCCCGCGTTCAGCGCGGTCAGTCGGGCCGCCATCGCGCGGTCGAGCCGCGCCAGAGCGAAGTCGTCCGGACCGTCGGTCCGTGCCTGCCTCCAGGCACGACGCGCGACCTGGGCCTCCCGCAGGCGGGGTTCGCACTCCGCACAGCTGCTGGCGTGAGCGCGAAAACCGTCGGCGGACGTCCCGTCCAAGAGCTCGAACACATCATGTGTAGCGTACATACAACTCATTGCTCGACCTCCAGCATGCCAGCCTTCCGCATGCGCTCGGTCACCTCGAGGCGCGCCGCGAGGAGCCGCGAGCGCACCGTGTTCTGGGGAATCTCGCAGACCTCGGCGATCCGCTCGACTGGGAGACCCTCGAGCTCATGCAGCACGAAGATCGCCCGCTTCTTGTCCGACAGCCGATCCAAGACCCGGTAGAGCTTGGACACCGCCTGCCGCTCTTCCATCTGAGCGCGGGTGTCGTAGCTGCGCGTCTCCATCTGCCGCTCCTCGTCGCTGAAGAAGAGGAACACCCGCCGCCGCCGCCGCTTGCGGATGTGCTGCAGCGCGACGTTCACGCTGACGCGGTAGATCCAGGTGGACAGCTGCGAGTTGCCCTGGAAGCGATCGAGCGAGCGCAGGATCTCGATGAAGACGTTCTGGACCACGTCCTCGATCTCGTCACACGGCCCCAGCACGTGCTGCACGGTGGCGAAGACCTTGCGGCGATACTCGCGGTAGAGCGCGTCGAACGCCGGGCGCGTCAGCTCGCCGATGCGTTCGGCAGCCGGAGCCGCGTAGGTGACGTCACGGGACGATTGATCCATTCGCCTCGATCGTAGTGTCAAAACCGCCGCTCGTCCCAACATGCGCCTCCACAGTGCCCTTCACGGCGACCTCGTTCCCATAGTTGCCGGCTGGGACGAGGGCGATCGAAAAAAGTGGCGCGCACGATGGCTTCCGAGAAACCGCGGCGACTGTAGCGCGTCACCACGCGCTCTGCGAGGAGACGGCCCACATCGCGAAGCATCGTGACGCGCGCGGGCTTTCGGTTTATGGTCCGCGCCGCGTGGACGCCGAACCCACCACCGCGAGCGCTGGAGCCCTGGTCGTGCTCCGCGAGCTCCTCCGTGCCTCCAGGCCCGTGCAATGGGTCAAGAACGTCTTCGTGTTCGCGCCGCTGATCTTCGGCCTGCGGCTGCTGGATCCGGTGAGCGTCGAGCGCGCCGCGCTGGTCTTTGCCTTCTTCTGCCTCGTCTCGAGCGCGGTCTACCTGCTGAACGACCTCGTGGACCGCGAGGCGGACGCCCGCCATCCAACCAAGTGCCGCCGGCCGATCGCGTCGGGTCGCCTCCCCGTGCCGACCGCGCGCGTGGGCATGATCGGCGCGCTCCTGCTGGGCGTGAGCCTCGGAGCGGCGCTGGATTGGCGCGTCGGCGTGGTCCTGCTCGGCTACTTCGGGCTCAACGTGGCGTACTCGCTCGAGCTCAAGCGTCACGCCTTCATCGATATCGCGTGCATCGCGCTCGGCTTCCTGTTGCGGGTCGTGGCGGGCGGTCTTGCCATCAGCGTGCCCGTCTCGGCCTGGCTCTTCGTCTGTACGTTCCTGCTCGCGAGCCTCCTCGCGCTCGGCAAACGTCGGCATGAGCTCGTCACCGTCCTTCAGAACGGCAAGACGGCGGGGACGCGCGAGGTGCTCGAGCGCTATCGCCGCGAGCACATCGATCTGGTCCTGCGGATGCTCGCCATCGTGACCGTCGTCAGCTACACGGCCTACACGGTCAGCCCATTGACAGTGGCGCACTTCCACACGCGCGCGTTGGTCTTCTCGGTGCCCTTCGTGGCGCTCGGGCTCTGGCGCTTCTTCCACCTCGTCGGCGCGCACGCCGAGGCCCAGAGCCCCACGGACACCATGGTCCGGGACGTCCCGTTCCTCATGAACATCGGCGCGTACGTGGCCACGGTCACCGTGATCATCTACTACGGCCTATGAGGGCCGCCGTCTCGATTTGGCTTGGCCTGCTCGCAGTCGGTTGCGCGACCGATGGCCCGCAGAAGGCGCCTCCGCCGCCCAAGACGTGGGTCGAGGAGGTCGAGCGCGCCGCCAAGGTCGCCGCCGCGCAGCCGACGCTCGTCCTGCGCTACAACCCGGTGACCTGTTCATGTCCACCGTTCGAAGTCCAGATTGGCTCGCGCTGGGCCCGGGCGCTCGTCGACGATCTCGACAAACCCGGGTCGCCCGCCTCGCTGTTGCTGGAGCGCGCGATCGCCGAGCGCAAGGCGCGCCGCGTCGGCCAATACACCATCAAGGGCAAGCTGAATCCGTCATCCCAGCCGTGCGGCCAGGGCGCGGTCTATTTGACCGTGTCCGTCGTAGGCTCGGAATGAACGGTGGCCTCACCTTGGGCGTCCCGCATCATCATCCCCATCGACACGTAGCCAATGACGATGCGCCAGGCCACGAGCGCCAGGATGCTCGTCGTGGAGTAGGCGTCGATCTGCGCGGCGCCGGCGGGCGCGAAGTCCGCGAACAGCTCCCGCATCATGACCTGCACCGTGCCCAAGCCGGCGACCGTGGTGAACGGGATCGTGCCAACGAAGGTGAGCACCGGCACGACCGTGAGCAGCTCGCGAAACGACGCGTGCATGTCGAAGAACGGCATCGACGCCCACTGGCTCACGACGTACGTGAGAACGAAGGTCGTCCGCAGCGTGATGAAGCGACCGTAGTCCACGAGGTGCGCCCGTCGAAACGCCGTGAAGATCGCGAGGCCGCGGAGCCGTCCGAGGACCAAGAAGTTCACGCCCGCGTTCCAGTAGAGGCACGAGCCGATCAAGATCACGTAGATGCCGCTGGCGAGCCAGAACAGCGTGCGCTCGTAGGACGGGTCGATGCGCGCACCGCCAAAGACGAGGCCGGCGAGCATGAGCGTGGCCAACGCGACGATGTCGATGAAATTGAGCCACAGCATGGTGGAGAGCGCTTCGAGGAAGGGCACCTTCTTCTTGTTGCGGAAGAACAGCGCGATGCCCGCGGCGGCGGCGTTGTAGTTGATGAGGTTGAGGAAGTAGCTAGCGCCCTTGAGCGGCAGCAGCTCGCGGTAGCCGACTGGCGCGTTGAAGCGCCGAAAGATGAGCGCGAGGCACCACGAGTCGAAGAAGAAGACGCCGAAAGCGACCAGCAGGACGACGGGCATGAAGCCGGCCCAGTTCGTCGCGGCGAGCGTCTTCTTGGCGGTCGTGAGATCGGTCGACCAGCCGATGTAGGCGAGCACGAGCGCCGTGACGAGCCAGGGAAGCAACTTGAGGATGGTCTGACGCAGCTTGGAAGGCACGATGGGGCTCCGGGTGGCTCGGGCGCGGAAGCCTGGACGAGCGGGGGGGTCAAGTCAAGGTGAGCGACCGAAGGCCAGGACGCCGAGCGCACGTCGGCACGGACGCGCGGACGCTGGCGTGGCGCGTCTTGGTACGCATCGACAAGGACGGCGTCCCGCTTCAGGCCGCGCTACGGTCGGCGCTCGACGCGCCGGATGCTCGTGGGCTCGAAGACCGCGACCGGGGACTCGCGACCGAGTGCGTCTACGGCACGTGCCGGCGGCGCCTCTGGCTCGACCGCGTGCTCGCCGAGCGCATCCCGCGCGGGCTCCCGTCCGACGTCGAGGTGCGCAACGCGCTGCGCCTGGGGGCGTTTCAGCTCTTGCTGCTCGATCGCGTGCCGGCATTCGCCGCGGTCTCCACCACCATCGATCTCGTGCGCAAGGTACGCGGCGAGCGCGTCGCAGGCTTTGTCAACGGGGTCCTGCGGTCGCTTGAGCGCGATCCCCCGTCGCGGCTCCATGCTGACCGATGGGCGCACCCGGAGTGGCTCGTGTCTCGCTGGGCCACGGAGCCGGGCGTCGATCTCGCAGCGCGACTTGCAGCCAACCTCGCCGAGCCGCCGGTCTCCCTGCGACTCCATCCCAGCGTGCGCAGCGCCGCGCTTCCCGGGCTCGGTCCCACGGCGCAGCCCGCTGTGTTCGTCGTGCAGGAAGGGCTCTCGAGTCACACGGTGCGCGACTGGGTGCGCCAAGGCCGCGCGTTGCCGCAGGACCCGGCGAGCGCGCGCGTCGTGGAGTGGGTCGAGGCCCGTCCCGGACACCGCGTGCTCGAGCTGTGCGCTGGACGCGGGGTCAAGACCAGCCAGCTGGCCGAGACGCTCGGGCCGAGCGACCTGCTCGTGGCCATCGATGTCTCTGCCGCCAAGCTCCGGGACGCGCTGCGCCTCGTGGCCCGCTGGGCGCCGACCGTGCACGTCCGCGCCCTCGCCGCGGACGCGAGTCAGCCCTTGCCGCTCGCGCCGCACGTGCGCTTCGATCGGATCCTGGTCGATGCGCCCTGCACCGGGCTCGGCGTGCTCCGGCGAAGGCCCGAGATCCTCTGGCGTCGCACCGCAGGCGACATCGGTGTGCTGGCCGCGCTCCAGCGCGCGCTCCTCACGGAGGCCGCACGCTGGCTCGCGCCGGACGGCGTGATCATCTACGCCGTCTGCACGACGACGCCGGAGGAGACGACGCAGGTCCTCGACCACGCCCGCAACGCGCTCGGGCTCACCATTGAGCGCGCGTTCGACACGACGCCGGAGCGCGACGGCCAGGACGGCTTCTTCGCCGCGCGCCTCACGCGGAGAGCGCCATGATCGAGCGCGAGCTGAAGCTGGGGCTGGCCGATGAGGCCGCGTACGCAACGCTCGTGCACGGGCTCGGCACCCCGCTGCATCACGAACGACAGACCAACGTCTACTTCGACACGCGACGGAGCACGTTGCTCGCCTCACGCGCTCTGATGGTGCGCGTGAGGCTCTCGGAGCCGCTGGACGGCACACCCGACGCGGCGAGCATCGAGCTGACGGCCAAGGATCGCGCACAGACCTCGGGCGGGCTCACCTGCTCGCGCGAGCGCACGGAGCCACTGACCGCCAGTGCATGGGCGGAGGTGCACCAGGCGCGGCGAGCGCTGACCGACCTCGAGCTGCCGCTCGCTGCTGCGCTCCGGGCCGAGGCCGGCGACGCGCTGCACCCGATCGGCTCGCTCGTCAACGAGCGACGCACGTATGACCTCGGGGAGGGCTATCGCCTGGAGCTCGACCGCACGGAGCTGCCCGGGGGGCACGTCGATTACGAGCTCGAGGTCGAGCTCCGCGCGCCGCATCACACGGCAGAGGAGGCGCTCCGGCGCGTGCAGGCGCTGCTGGCCCGACACGGCGTCGAGCCGGGCCCGCCCACGACGCCCAAGTTCGCGCGCTTCCTCGACGCGCTGGGCTAGTTCGTGATGGGCGCGATGCGGACCTGACGGACGAGCTCATTGAAGCGCACGCGGAGCTCGTTGGACTTGAGATCGGCCTCCACGAGCGTGCGAGTGATGCCATCGAGCCTACCGGCGAGGTCGTCGAGCCGGCGCGTGAGCCGCGCGCGCAGATCGGCGGCGCTAGGGCTCTTCTCGATGGCCTTGAGGTTCTGGCGCGTCTCGTTGGTCGCCCGCTCGATCTCGCGCTGCTCGTCTTTGAGCTTGCGGGAGCGATCGGAGCCGCCGACGAGATCCTTGCGCAGCTCCCAAGCCTCCTTCAGCAGCCGCGAGGCCGTCGCGTCGGCGTTCTTGGAGCTCAGATAGGCGCGCACCGCCTCGTCGGCGAGCGTCGAGTACCAGTCCGCGGTCATCGCAAAGGAGCGGCGCTCGGCTACGGCAGCGACGCCGTCGGACTTGGCGGCCACCGTCACCGGCACGAGCGCTTGCCCGGAGGGGAGATCCTCCTCGGTGCCCTTGGGCGGGTCCACGAGCGTGCTCCCATGCTGGCGCGCGTGGCGCACGAAGACGTCGACGGAGGCATCCATCCCGTTCTTTACTTTGTACTCAGTGCGAACGACCACGTCGCGGTCGATCGTCAGCACGCCGGCCTCGATGCGCCTCACGCGCGCACCGGACTCGTCGTTCCGCGCGTTCCGCTCGATGGCGATGCCCCGCTCGAGCGCAAAGGGGATGGTGGCCATGCCGCCGGTCGGCACCGAGGCGACGAGACCCTGTCCGAGGAACGCGCCGCGGTCGAAGATGGCGATGGGGCCGCGCTCGAGCAGGCCGCTCGTCGCGTTAGTGAACCGCGCGACCTGGAATGGATGCCGGTACGACTCAGGGACCCCACCGTCGGGCCCGTACAGGAACATGAGGCGCCCCGGGACGCGCTGGGAGACGAGCATGACCATGGTGGCGCTGTCGTTTGGGACCGTGACCGGGGACGGGAGGTCGTAGCGCGTCTGGCCGGACGAGACCGTGATCGCCGCGAGACGCTGGAGCGGCGCGGGCACGCCCGTCAGCTCGAAGTCGCCATCGGCGGCCTCCTCCGGCTCCGGTGACGCACCTCCGTAGGCCTCCTCCGCCTTCTTCTCGGTGCCCGACCCTTTCTTCCTGGCCATGGGCCGCATGGGCTTGTCCGCCGGTGGAGCTGGCGCCAAGGTCGCCGCCGTGACCTGCCCGCGCGGAACGGCCGCGATGACCTCGCCGTGATCGGTGAGCGTGGGCCGCCGCGGGGTGACCGGGGTCCCCAGCGTGGCCTCGTACGCGATGGGCGCGCCGGCGACGAGCGACAGCGTGACGCCGCGCCAGTCCTCGCCCGAGCGGTTGTGCACGATGCCCCACGCCTGGAGATCGACCTGACCCTCGCCGGCGCGCACGAGCCGATACGACGGCTTCCACACGGGGGTCTCGCTGACGTAGCCGACGCGCAGCTCGTGATCATCGCCTGCGAGCTCGAGCTCGACAGCCACCAACTCGCCGCGACCCGACGGATCCGGGACCCGTTTCGTTGAGGTCGCAAACGAGGCGGACTTGACCGTGCTTCCTCCGCGCTCCATCACGGCGAGCGTGGCGAGGAAGTCGCCGACGCTGCCGGCCCGCACCTTGAAGCGCACGGTGTCTGAGCGAACCGAGCCCATGCGCTCGAAGTAGCCGACGCCGTTGCGGTAGATGACGACCTTCTTGAGCTCGAGCCCACCCGAGAAGGCGCCGCCGCCAAACGCGCAGCCCGTGCCCAGGAGCGCAGAGACCAGAACGAGCGAAGCCAATGCCAGGGACGTCATGCGATTCATCAGAGACCTCGCGCGGCACGCTACGCCCGCCGCAAGCGGCACGCAACCACCGTAGCCTAGAGGAGCGGCTCCAAGGCCATGACCGTCGTTGGGCCGGACGCGCCCGTCCAGTCGAGCTCGGAGACGTCCAGGCGCATTAGCGGGAAGTGCGCGGAGGCCGCGACCAGGAACTCGTCGAGCGACTCCATGCGCGGCAGGACGACCTTGTCGGACCGATAGTGCATTGGCACGATCCACCGCGGCGCGACGGCGTCGGCGAACGCGAGCGCCTCGACGGACGGCAGCGTGTAGTGCCCGCCCACGGGGAGCAGCACCAGGTCGATGGCACCGAGGCGACGGCGCTCCGGCGGCGTGGGCGCCCGCCCCAGGTCCCCCGGGTGGAGAATCCGGACACCGTCAATTTCCGCGACGACGAGCCGCGTGAGCCCCATCCGGACGCCACCGTCGGGGTCATGTGGCAGCACGCTCACCTGAAACCGCAGGTCACGGACTTCCCGAGTCTCGTCCACGATGACCGGATCGCCGGGGACTCCGCCGATCCAGCCATGGTCCTCATGGAAGTGCGTCACGGCGACGATGTCGGCCGGCTCGCGAATGGGACCGTGGCGAATGCGCCCATGGAGCGCGCCCGGTCGATACGGGTCGAAGACGACGCGCGTGCCGTCCTCCGCCGTGGCCGAGAAGCACGCGTGACCGAGGTACGCGAGACGCACTGCGCGCCCTAAATCATGTAGCCGATGTATCTCAGGTTGCGATAGCGCTGCTCGTAGTCGAGCCCATAGCCGATGACGAAGTGGTCCTCGATCGTGAAGCCCACGTAGTCCAGCGGCACCTCGACCCGACGGCGCGCCGGCTTGTGCAGGAGAGTGCAGACCTTGAGCGAGGCCGGATGCCGCGTGGCCAGGTTGTCGAGCAGATAGCGCATGGTGAGGCCGGTGTCGACGATGTCCTCGACCAGGAGAACGTCCTTGCCCGCGACATTGCGCGAGAGATCCAAGGTGACCTGCACGACGCCGGACGAGTCGGTGTCGTCGCCGTAGCTCGAGACGCTCATGAACTCGAGCTGCAGCGGCAGGTCCACCGCGCGCGCGAGGTCAGCGGCAAACAGCATCGACCCCTTGAGGATCGTCACCAGGATGAAGTCCTTGCCGGCATAGTCCCGCGTCAACGTTGCGCCGAGCTCCCGGATGCGCGCCTGAATCGTGGCCTCGTCGAGGAGCACCTGCATCACCCTGTCACCAATCCGTACGTCCATGTGGCGTGCCTCTCCCCGTCCTGCGTCGTCGTCGTGCATGGTCGTGTGTCCTCGGTTCGATCGCGTTGGGTTAGACCAAGGCGTTGTTCATGAGCTCGCCAAAACCCCCGCCGCCGGGAACGATGTACTGGTGGGCGTTGAGCCCGATCTCTTCGCTCCAGCGCGTCCCTGGGACCGTGGCCAGCACATCGTCTGGCGACAGGCCGCGGTCCAGCCGCAGCGCGTAGATCCGCACGTCTGGAAGCTCGGCGGTGACGCGCTTGACGAACTCGGGCGTGATGATGAGGTTCATCGTGATGATCGGGCCCGGCGTCCCCTGAAGGGCCGTACGGTAATAGCGGATGACCTGGCAGAGGCTCGAGCCCGTGGCGCCCATGGGGTCCGGGAAGAGCAGGACGCGCCCCTCGACGGGACCGCCGACCTTGCTGCCCGCCATCTCGGCGCCGACGACCACGCCATCGGCGTCGGTCTTACGCTGCATGACCACGTGGTCCTGCCGGACGGAGCTCGGGTCGAGCGTCTCGAGCAGCATGTCGTAGATGGTCATCGACGGCAGGATGCCCGCGCGCGCGATGGCGACGGTCACGACCTCCGTCCCCGGATCGATGTAGCTCGCGTCGAGGACGGCGCGATCGGTGGTCGCCGCCATGCGCGTCGGGATACGCCGGCGCTTGCGCGGGAACTCGCCGTTGATGACCGCGCGCATGAGGCCCTCGTAGAGCCGCCGGATGAGCCGCGAGAACTCCGGCTGACCCGTCTCGCGCGAGCACGCTTTTGCGAGCTGCGTCGCGTAGTAGGGATCGCTCAAGATGTGAACGTTCGGCCCATAGCGATGTTCCATCTCACTGGGGCGGAATCCGTCCACGGCGTGCCCGATGTCGACCATGCTGTCCCTCGCTCCCCTCACGCGCCGCGAACGCTGACGTCGCTCGCGAAGTTCCAGTTCTCGACGACCCCCGGGTCGTCGACGGCGACGCACTCCGGCCCGAAGGCGGCGAGGACGTCGCGCGATATCGCCCCCACCGGGGCCGCCATCACCGCCTGGGCCGCAGCGAGCGACAGCCGCACCGGATGTCCGGGGCGATCGCGCCATGCCGCTACCGCGACCGCGGCCTGCGGTGCGCCCTCGAGGACGGCGCGAATCGTGGCGGGTCCAGCCACGGGCACATCGACGGGCGAGAACAGCACGCCCCCCGCGGTGCCGGCGAGCGCGGCCGTCAGGCCGAGGACCAGCGACGAGTGCATCCCCCTCTCGGGGCTCGGGTTGACTACCACGCGCGTCGCGGCGAGTCGACCGGCAGCGCGCAGGTGCGCGACGATGCGCTCCGCGTGCGGCGGCCCGACGACCACGCTCACGTCGGTGCACCCGGCGCCGACGAACGCGTCGAGCCAGTGACACAGGAGGGTCGTGCTACCCCACGGGAGCAGCGCCTTGGGCGAGCCCATGCGCGAGGACTGCCCTGCGGCGAGGACGACCGCTGCGACGCCGCGTGGGTCAGGGCTCGTGGCTGGGGGTCTCGATGACGAGGTCGACGGCATCGGCCGACTCGGTCGCAGGCTGGCCGTCCTCGGCGTCATCGGCGCGCGCCGGACGACCGAGCGTCTCCACGCGCCGAATGGTCACCGACCGCGGGGCGTTGATGCCGATGCGCACGTGATTGCGGCCGACCTCCTTGACGAGGATCTCGATGTCGTCCCCGATGAGAATGGCCTCGCCCGAACGTCGTGTCAGGATCAGCATGGTCGTTCTCTCCGCGCACCCGCGATTTTCCCCGGGGTCCGCCCAGGCGCTGCCAAGACACGTCCGGTGTGTAGAGCCACGATCCTGTACGGTGCCCGAAGTCGGGGGGACGGGCAAGCGCACGATGCATGGATGCGCGGGCTCGCGCGGCCGGGCGGCCTCGGGTGGAAGCGGCGTGGGAACTGCGCTAAAAGACCCGGAAAGCGAGCGCGGTGGGCGAGACGGCAAGGGCGTCGCGCACGGTCCCATCGCTCGGGAGGCGCCATGAGCTCACGGACCGCAAGAGTGGATATCCCCATCGTCATCGCCGAGGACGCCCCCGAGCTCGCCGCCGTGTTGAGCGGCTACGACGACGTCATCGTCACCAAGGGTGCTGGCGCTGCCGCGTGGCTGCGCGATCTCATCCAGGCGCACCTCGACGTGGCGAGCTCCAACGAGGAGGTCAATCGGCTGACGGAGGAGCTGGCTCAGGCGCGACACCAGGCGGTCGCGAGCCGCGCACGGGTCGACCCGGCGACCGACCTCTGGGACCGCGAGCACCTCATCGAGCGCTTGGAGGACGAGAGCAACCGCGTCGCGCGGTACAAGGTGTCGTTTGGCGCCGTGCTCGTCGAACTGCTCGCGCCGAACCTAGCGCTCGAGGCGGCCGTCGGTGAACTGCTGCGCGGCTTCGTCCGCAAGGTCGACGTCTGCGTGCGCTATGCGCCGAGCACCTTCGTCGTGGTCTGCCCCAACACCGACGAGGCCGGCATGCGCCACTTCGGCACCCGTGTCATCGACGCGGTCGCGCGGGCCAACCTGCCTGGCTTTGGCCCCGGGCTGCGTCCGCCGCTCGCGGTCGCGACCGTCACGCTCGCCAGCGGGCCGGTCCCCGCCGACGAGGTCCTCGTGCGCCTCGACGAGGCCCTGCATGCCGCGCGCGCCTCGCACGGCGTCGTGCATTGGTCCGAGAGCCTGCGGCACGACCGCGCGCGGTGATTTCTCAGGGGATCGTCGGCCACCGATAGATCCCCCGGCGCCGTCGGGCGTCCAACTCCAGACCGGGGCGACGAGGTGCCCCGCTGGAGGTTGCCGATGCTGTCATTCACCCGCTTTTCGTCCGGGGCCGCCGTCGCGGCCGTCTTGGGGGCCTTCTCGGCCCTCGGGGTCACCGGCTGCCAGACCGCACCCGCGCCCGAGTGGCCCGCGGCCGGGACGACCGGCGCCTCGGCACAAGGCGCTCCCGGCTCGGGCCCGTCCCGCGCCATCGTCCCGATCAATCCAGGGCCGCTCGTCGCCGCGCCGCCAACCAACGCCCCCACAACGCCAACCCAGGAGCCGTCCATGCGTCCGTCCTTCTCCACTGTCGTCGCTACGTCCGTCACGTCCGTCCTCGCGATGACCGCGCCCGCGGCCAATGCGGCCGGGCCCATCTCGGTCACGGCCACTCTGTCCAACGAGCACGTGCTCATGCCGGGCTCCGGAAACGTGCACCTCGCCATTGACTTGAGGGTCGACGAGCTGGCGAAAGGCAAGACGCGGCGGCTTCCGCTGAACCTGGCCATCGTCATCGATCGCTCGGGCTCCATGGAGGGCGCCAAGATCCAGGACACGCGTGAGGCCGCCCGGCAGCTCGTCAAGCGCCTCGAGGAGCAAGACACGTTCTCCATCGTGAGCTACTCGGACGACGTGCGGGTCGACGTCTCGGCGACCAAGGCCACGCCCGACGCCAAGAAGGCGGCGCTCGACGCCATCTCGCGCATCCACGCGGGCGGCTCGACGAATCTCGCCGGCGGCCTGATGTCGGGCCAGGGCGAGGTCGAAAAGCAGCTCGGCACCGGCCAGGTCAACCGCGTGGTGCTCATGTCCGACGGCCTCGCGAACGTGGGGGTAACCGACGCCAAGGCCATCGCCGAGATTGGCCAGAAGGCCTCGCAGCGCGGCATCTCGGTGTCGACCCTGGGCGTCGGCACCGACTACAACGAGGACGTGATGACCCGCGTGGCCGACCGCGCCTCAGGCAACTACTACTTCATCAAGGACCCAGACCGGATTGGTACGGTGCTCAACGCCGAGCTCGACAAGATGGCCTCGACGGTCGCGCAGGCCGCCGAGATCGAGATCGCGCTCGACGACGGCGTCACGCTCGGGCAGGTCTTCGGCTACACGTTCACCGAGGAGCACGGCCGCGTGCGCGTGCCGCTCGCGGAGCTCTTCGCCGGGCAGCGTCGCTCGATCCTGCTCGAGATCAAGGCCCCGCTGATGCGCGAGGGCAAGCTCAAGCTCGCGAAGGTCAACTTCAAGTACGTCGATCCGTTCGCGGACGCGCCGGCTGGGAAGAACGAGCGCAACGTGACGCAGGCGGTGGACGTGACAGTGACGAAGGACGCCGTGCTCGTCGAGAAGACCCGCAACCGCGCGGTCGAGGATCGGGTCGAGGAGGTCCGCGTTGCGACCGTCATGACGCAGGCCGCGGATCTGGTGAAGGCGGGCAAGCCCGAGGAGGCGCGACGGCTGATTGGCGGCGAGGCGATGCGGCAGGAGGCCGAGGGACGCACGCGGGGCTCGGGCAAGATGGCCGAGCAGGCCAAGACGCTCCGCAAGCTTCAGGTCGACTTCGACGACGCCGCTGCCGGCCCTCCCGCCGCCGCGCCGACGCTCATCAAGGCCGCCAAGCAGCGCGCCTATGAGCTGACGAAGTAGTCACGGCGCCAGGCAGCACGCTCCGCTTCGCTTTCCCTCCCGATAGATCTTGCGTACTGTGAGCCCCGCTTGACGTTCTCTGCGGGGAGGTACGCAACGGATGCGCGATATCCTGGTCATCGACGACGAGCGCGGCTTTGGCGAGATGCTGCGCACGATGCTGACGAAGGACGGCTATCGCGTCACCTACCTCGCGGCCGCCAAGGCGGCGCTGGAGCAGCTCGGCCAGGGCACCGCGTACGATGTCATCCTCTGTGACGTCCAGATGCCCGGCCTCTCCGGAGTCGACTTCCTGCGCGAGCTGGGGGTCCGCGGTCTGACCGCGACGGTCGTGATGATGAGCGCCTACGGCACCATCGACACGGCCGTCGAGTGTATGAAGCTCGGCGCGCTCGATTACATCAGCAAGCCGTTCAAGGCCGACGAGCTCTTCTTGAAGCTGCGGCGGGTCGAGGAGCGACTCGGCCTCGAACGCGAGAACGCGCAGCTCAAGAAGGAGGTCGCCTCGGGGCTGGGCTTCGACGAGATCCTGGGTCGCAGCGAGCCGATGCGGAAGCTCTTCGACACCATCTCCAAGATCGCCGACTACAAGTCCACCGTGCTCCTCACGGGCGAGTCGGGCACCGGCGAGGAGCTGGT
>SXOX01000203.1 GCA_005776585.1 Pseudomonadota bacterium
CCTGTGCCTCGGTCTCGGGCACGCGCTGGACGCGGTGCACACCGGACTCGAACTTGAGCCGCGAGTACACGTTCTGGCCGCTGATGCTCAAGATGGCCTCGCGCGTTCCGCCAAGCTCCGTCTCCGCGTTGGACATGAGGTCCACCTTCCAGCGGCGCGCCTCGGCGTAGCGCATGTACATCCGCAGCACGTCACCAGCGAAGAGCGCCGCCTCGTCCCCGCCGGTGCCCGCGCGGATCTCGACGATGACGTCCTTCTCGTCGTTCGGGTCCTTCGGCAACAGCAGAACCTTGAGCCGCGCCTCGCTCTCGGCGAGCTCGCCCTCCAGCCGCTGGATCTCGTCGCGCGCCATCTGCCGCATGTCCGCGTCCGGCTCATCCAGCAGGCGCCGTGCGTCGTCGAGCTCGGCCTTCCACGCCACGTTCTTCCGGAACTCCTCGACCAGTGGCTCGAGCTGCCGTTGCTCCTGGCCGAGCTCCTTGAAGCGCTTGCGGTCGGAGGCCACCGCGGGATCGGACAGCTCCTCGAGGACCTTCTGGTAGCGAACTTCGATGCCGGCAAGCTTCTCGAACATGGCGCGCCGACTACAGGAGCCGGGCTCGAACGTCAATCACGGCGCTCTACCGGGCGACTTTCCCTCCAGGCAATCGAGCATCGGGTCGCCCAACGTACGCGGGATCCAGTGGCCGAAGCGGTCGATGGGGTAGAGCGTCACGCCGTAGCCATGCTGGCGGAGCTCGATCGCGTCGCCCTCGGCCTCATCGAAGTGGATGTTCTTGTCCCACCGGCCGTGGAAGATGCAGAGCCGCATGGGCTTCTTGCCCTTGTCGGTCGGCAGGAGCGGTCGGTGGCGCCGGATGCGCCCGCCGTTGACGAGGCCCGCGTGGAAGACCTCGGGGTGCTTGAACGCGAGGTAGTAGATGAACACCGCGCCCGCGGAGTAGCCCGCGACCCAGATGCGATCGCGATCGACCGAGTAGCCCGCCTTGAGCTCGCCCGTCAGCTGCGCGAGGTTGTCTCCATCCGCCGGGAGCCAGCTACCGCGGCCCTTGGAGTTGGGAGCCACGAGGATGACGCCCCGCCGGTCGGCGTCCTCGCGCCAGTAGTGCAGGTACTCGGGTCCGGTCACGAACGACCAGTGAAGCACGACGAGCACGGGGTAGCGCTTGCCTTGCTTGGCGCCCTCGGCGTAGCCGGGTGGCGTGTGCACGTAGTAGGTGAACTTCCCGTGCGGCCCAGAGCTCTCGATCTTGCGCGTGTCCTTGCGCCACGCGTTCCAGTCCTCCTTGAGCCGGCCGGCCGAGGGACCTGGCGCGCCGGGCGGAGCGGCAGTCGACGCGTTCATGACGAGGGTCAGGAGCAAGGTCAGGCCCATACTTCGGACCGTAACGCCCTGCCATCAAAGATCAAATTTTTCTACCCGCCGGAAAGTTCAGTGCCTCGCTCGTCGCGGGTTGACGGGGCGTGAAGGTCCTTGCTAGGGTCCGGTCGCCCTGCGGGGTTCTGCTGGCTGGTTCGGCAGTGACATCGCGGTGACATTGCCCTGAGAGCGCAGTGGCATCGCAGTGAGATCGTGGTCAACGGGGCCAGCATCGTGGCGAGAATTGCGTGACGCACGGAGTTGACTGCGCGTCGCGACTTGTGGGTTGGATGGGAACCATGGCGGATTCGGTAGGTCGAATGCTCCGAGCGGCGCGGGAAGAGCGCCGCCTCAGCACGACAGACATTGCCAAGAAAACGCGCATCCCTCAGGGATCGGTCGTCGCTCTGGAAGAGTGCGACTTCGCGCGGCTGCCGGCGCCGGTTTTCGTGCGCGGCTTCATTCGGTCGTATTGCCGGGAGGTCGACGTGGAGGCCAACGAGGTCCTCGCGCACTACGACGAGTACCTCTCGCAGACGACGCGCATGCAGGAGGAGTCGGACGCGCCGGTCGGCTATGGACCGCTGGTGCTCAATCGGGCCGACGGCCTCGCGCCACGCGCCAATCGCAGCCTCCAGGTCAGTCACGTCCTGCTTCTGCTGATCGCGCTGGCGACCTTCATCGTCGCCTACGTCACGGCCGGCTCGACCCGCGAGGGTACGAGCGCGCGCACGGACACGGCGCAGACCGAGACGCGCCCGGCGCAGCACGCCAAGACCTCGCCACGATAACGACGCGCCCGCGTGGCTGACGTCGTCTCGACCGAAGCGCTCATCCTCAGACTCACAGACACGGGCGATACCCATCGCGTTGCGTCGCTGCTCACGCGCGAGCTTGGGCGGTTGAGCGTCCTCGCGCGCGGTGCACGGCAGTCCTCACGGCGCTTTGGCGGCCAGCTCGACGTCCTACAGGCTGGCCAGGCGCACCTCGGACGCGCGCGTCTTGGGGCGATACCCGGTCTCACGGGCTTCGACGTGACGCGGCCCTGGCTCGGACTGCGCTCCGCCCTCCCCAAGTTCGCGGCAGCGTGCTTCTTCGTCGAGCTCGCGGAGATGACCACGCCACAGGGAGACGCCGTCCACTCCAGCGAGGAGTTGGACCTGGTGCTCGACGCGCTCGACACGCTCGATGCGTCCACGGAGCCGGTGCGGCGCGATCTCGTCCTCGGGTTTCAGCTGCGCTGGTTTCGCCAGCACGGCGTCTTGCCGACGCTCGAGCCGACGAGCCTGAGCATCGCCGGCCTGCCCGCGCTGGACGATCAGCCGCTGGCCATCGCTCGGGCGCTGTCGGTCGGCGTGACGGTGCCAGAGCTCGATGCCGTGCGCTTCGTGGCGGTCGGCGCTCTGACGCGCGCGCTGCGTGAGCGCATCGTGGGTCGCCCGATGCAGTCGCTCCGCTTCTTGCACGAGGCACTGTCCGAGCTGTAGCCCACGAGCGTGGGAGCACGGTCACATGAAGTTGGGCGTGTGCAGCTCGCTCAGCGTGCGCGCCTGCTCGGCGGAGAAGCCGGCGTGCTCGAGCCGGTGCATGCGGTTGTCGTGCATCTCGTGCAGCAGCTCGCGAAACGCCTCGTGACCGCGGCTGATTCGGTCGGGAGCGTCGCCACCCGCGGCGAGCACGACCAGGGCGTCCTGGATGGGCGTGGGGACGCCACCGACGGCGCTCATGGTCGCGGCGCGCCGGCGCACCGACTGCTCGAGGCGACCATAGAGCCCGGCGTCATGGGCCAGCGCGTGCCGGACGTGCGAGAGCCCGAAGTGGACGTGACGTGCCTCATCGGCACGCGCGCGCCGGACCAGCTCGAACGTCGGCTCGTCGGGCGCATGGCGCTCGACGAACCGGAGCAGATCGATGAAGGTGCCCTCGCCAAGAACCGAGAGCATGAACTCGGCCTCGGTGAAGTCCTCGATCTGGAGCAACGAGAGCAGCGAGTGCGAGGTGGTGACCGACGAGACCCCCAGGCTCCCGCCGGCGACGCGGGCACGCTTGAGGAACACGTCGATGTGCCGAGCCTCGTCGGCCACTTGCGTCGCGAGGAACATCCCGACCTCGGCGAAGTGCGGATGTAGCCGCGGGATGAACTTGGACGGGACGTAGAGCGCGGAGAGCTCGTTCTCGGCCAAGAAGGTCATGAGCTGGCCCACGGACCACTCGAGCGCGTCGGGGAGCCGCGTGATGCGACTCCAGGCGATGTCGCGGGAGGCGTCCCACTGCGCCGCCACGGCTTGATCGTAGAGGCGTGCCACGTCGGGCGGCGCGACGTGCGCGCGATCGAGCAAGGACACCGGATACGGCGGACCGCCCGGCTCGACCTGGGCGCCGCGCGGCGCGAAGCCGGTGTGCGGATCGGCGTGCTCTGGGAAGGGAGCTTGGTCGAGCACCGTCGCGGCCAGCAGGTGACCGTCTTCTTGGAGCGCGAGGGGGAGTCCGGCCTCACGCTCGGGCCGCGGTACGCCGAGGCGCCCGCGCTCGATGAGGTGACGTTGCGTTCCGCGGTCGTCGACCACCTCGGAGCCCAGAAAGCCGTGATGCTCGACCTGGCACCAGCGCTGGAGATCGTCGCGCGCGGCCCGATCGCGGGACAGCACGGCGACGAGCCCGCCGGGCGCGACCCGCAGGAGCGCCGGCCGCAGGAGCGTCAGGAGCCCGCCACCGAGTGGCAGCTCGCCGGCATCGACGGCCACGGCGGAGAGCGTCATGACGGGCGGAAGCGTCGGCGTCGATGCACTACAGCAGATCCGGTGCGGTGAGCGCCGCGACGAGCGACGCGTAGCCCTCTTCGCGCGGCGGCATCCACTGCTTGAGGCCCTCGAGCTCGAGCAGCCGGCGGTGCGTCGGGTTCTCCCAGCGCATGGCGAAGAGCGCGCGCTGAAAAGCCGCGACCTTGTCGGGCGCGAGGGTCGGCAACGCATCGAACATGCAGTGGTCGAAGCCCGGCGTCGTCCAGAGGACCTCGAGCTCCGACGGGTTGATGCGTCCGGCCGCCTGCTCGAGCACCCAGATGAGGTCGCCAACGGCGCCCGCGTGAACGGCTCCAGACCGTAGCGCGTCGAGGACGTGCAGCTCCGAGGTGCCGGTGTCGCCGTGCTTGCCGACGTCGGTGTCGAAGGGCACGAGCGCGACGGCGCGGAGGTCGATCCCCGCCTCCCGGAGGAAATGCAGCGGCAGGATCCGCGCCTGCGTCGAGTCCCGCGAACCGACGGCCAGCCGCTTCCCGGCGAGCCCGGCCAGCGCCGTGATGCCGGCGTCCTTGCGCACGATGATCTTGGCGTGGAAGTCCCGATCCGAGTCGCGCATGCCGAGCGAGAGGCTCTGGCCCTCGGTGGCGGCCTTGCAGCGCACGTGCGCCAGCGGCGTGTTCCACGCGATGTCGATGTGCCCGCGCAAGAGGAGCTCGAGCTGGCGCTCGTAGTTGGAGAAGAGCACGAAGTCCATGGGGACGCCCTCGGACTGAAAGTGCTCGCGGATGCCCTCCCAGATGGGGACGACCTTGGCGTCGTAGGCAACCGCGCCCAGCAAGATGGCGTCACTCATGAGGGCGCTCCCGCTACCGGCCTAGAGGCCATATTTTTTTTCAGCTTCAGTAAAGACTGCGCCGTTGACCCCAACGATGCGCTCGATCTTGAGCTCCTTGCACACGGCCGCGCCCGTCGCGGAGTCGCACATGCCGGTGAGGACCTTCACGAGGGCGGCCTTGTCGGCGGCGTTGCCGGCGCCCGCGAAGAACACCATGGGCAGCGGCGGGAGGTTGCCCGAGCTGTGCAGGATGCGGAGATCCGCGCCGCCCGGCAACTTCTTGGCCGCCGCGAGCTGCTCGTCGTCCAGCAGCGTGGCGTCGCACTCGCCGCGAAGCAGGCCACGGACGCCCTTGAGCGCCTGGCCGACGGCCTTGAGCTGAAAGTGGCTGCCGGCGTCCACCTTGCCGTCGAAGACGAGCTTCGTGAGATACGCGGGTGACTCGCCCCACAGCGTCCACAGCGACTTGCCCTTGAGGTCGGCGAGTGAGGCGAAGGCGGCGCTCTTGACCACGAGGTGCAGGCGCGGCGTCGTCAGCTCACGGCTCTGAACCTGGGCGATGACCTCGAGCCCCTTGCTCTTCTTGAGCTCGAGGTACAGCGACGGCTCCATGAGCGCAAAGCCCGGTCGGTTCGCGTCGATGTAGGCGAGCGCCTCGCGCCGGCTGGCCAGGAACGAGCCCTTGTTGGCGGGAGTCCAGCCGGCCTGAGCGTCGACGTAACGCATGAATTTATCAATGTATGGCTGCGCGGTCGCGGTGTCACCGCCGAGCCGCACGGCGTGGACCGCCCAATCACGGGGTCCGGCCGAGGCGGGCGCGGCAGCCAGCGTGGAGCCGAGCGCGACGAGGCCCACGACAGTGCGCCCAAGCCAATAGAGGTTGAGACGAGAGAGCATCACGAGTTCCTTCCGGCGAGCCAGCGCCTCGGGCGAGATAGCCCGTCGTCGACTCGACACGAGTGAAGCCAGTTGCCTTGGCATCCCTATTCCCACCCTCGCCGCGCGTGGGCAGGGCTCACCGAGCCGCGCGTGTGTATATTGCAGCCGCCTGGCCCTCGCAAGTGGCCGGCCGCATGGCAGGAAACGGTTGCGTCGCGTGGGAGCGGCCAGTAGACTCCGCCGCGGCCGAGTTCGAGGTGCTCCATGCGTCGTCTGCTGCTCCCGTTGTCCTCGCTGGTCCTGGCCTTGTGCTTTGCGCAGGCCGCCACCGCAACGACCGTTCTCCGCGTCCCGCTCGACGAGATGGCTCGCAAGAGTACGCTCGTCCTCCACGGCACGATCCGCTCGTCGACGGTCGTGGCCATCGCGGACAATCCGCGCCACCTCCGGACCGACGTCGTCGTGGACGTGGTGGAGGTCCTGAAGGGGCCGCGCAGTACGCGCACGCTCACGCTCGAGCTGCCGGGAGGCCAGCGCGGGGCCTGGGCCATGCGGATCCCCGGAATGCCGAGCTTCCGCGAAGGTGAGGAGGTCGTGCTCTTCCTCGAGAAGACCGCGTCGAACTGGGCGCTGACGGGCCTGGGCCAGGGCAAGTTCACCGTTGAGAGCACGGCCGAGGGCACAAAGCGCGTCCGTCGCCATCTGGACGGGCTTCACTTCGTCGGCTTCGACGCCCGCGGCAAGCTCGTGGCCATTACCGCGCCGCTCGACGATCCCAACCTCTCGCTCACGGCGCTGCTCGCGTCGGTGAAGACCGCCCTCACCACGCGACCGCAGGGCCGTTAGCCATGCGGAATCTCCTCGCGGTCTGCGTCGTCCTCTCGGCGGAGACAGCCGCCGCCTACAGCATCTCCCGTACGGCGCAGGGCGCGGTGGTGCGCTGGCCGTCGGTCCCTGTGGCCTACTACCTCGACTCCGCGGGCTCGGGTGACGTCCCAGACGGCTCGGACGTGGGCGCTGTGCAGCAGAGCTTTGCGGACTGGACCAACGTGGCGTGCTCCAAGCTCGCGTTCAAGCACCTCGGCAGCAAGGCGACCTCCAACCTCACAGCGGTCGGCGGGAGCCCCGACGGCAAGAACGTCCTCGGCTGGATCCAGTCCAACCAATGGCAATACGGCGGCTATGTCCTCGGAGTCACCGCGCCCATCTTCTACGAGGACGGGACCATCATCGAGGCCGACATCGCCTTCAACGGCTACCTCCAGAAGTGGACCACGGTCGGCCAGTTCGGCCGGGTCGACGTGAAGTCCGTCGCGCTGCACGAGATCGGGCACTTCTTCGGCCTGCAGCACGTGCTGGACGGCAACGAGCTCCAGCAGCCCCCCACGATGGCGCCCGCCGTCGATCCCGAGGGCAAGTCCGCCACGCTCGAGGCCGACGACATGAACGCCGCGTGCTACCTCTACCCGGAGGGCAGCAAGTTCACGTGCCAGGGCGACGGGCAATGCCCGTACTTCGTCGAGGACGATCCGCAGACGGGCCAGGAGTACTACAGCGGCAAGCTCAACTGTAACTCCGGAGTCTGCTCCACGGGCGGTGGCGGGACGCCCGTGAGCGGCGGCCAGCTCGGCGATACGTGCAGCACCAACGAGGACTGCGGGAGCCCCAACTACTGCCAGCCGGTGCAGGGCGCGGCGTACTGCGCGGCGTTCTGTACGCCGCAGCAGGCAGGCTGCCCCTCGGGATTCGCGTGCTACCCGTACGTCGATGGCAGCGGCGGGGCGTGCCTCTCGACCGGCCTCGGCGGGAGCAAGAAGGCGAACGGGGACACGTGCCAGTCGAACACGGCGTGCGAGTCCAAGAACTGCGTCGCCGATCCCACGGGAGGCAAGGCGTGCCGAAAGGCGTGTCAGGGCGCCGGCGAGTGTACCGCGGGCGAGGGCTGCTATGTCGCGCCGGGCTTCGCGTTGGGTGGCTGTGTCCCCGCGTCGATGATCCCGTCGACCAAGCTCTCCACTGGGGACCCGTGCAACGCGGCCTCGGACTGCGACAGCGCCGTCTGCTGGCCGACGACCAGCTTCCCGCGCTTCTGCCGCGACTCCTGTGCCGCGCCCGGAACGGCGTGTGGCACCGGGATGATCTGCCAGGCGGGCGGGCCGACCGGTGGCGTGTGCGTCGAGCAAGCGACCCCGCCGACGGTGAAGGGCGTGGGCGCCACCTGCGCGGGGGCCGCGGAGTGCACGACGGCGCTCTGCATCGACGGCCGCTGCCGCGAGTCGTGCAACGTCGCCAAGCCGACGTGCAGCCAGGAGTCATTGGCCTGTTTCCGCTTCTCGCCCGACGAGCTCTCGGGTGCGTGCCTCGAGCGCGGCCCGGGCGGGCTCGGCGCAGCGTGCACCGTCGATCGTGACTGCAGCTTTGGCTTCTGCGCGGTCGGCGCGACCGGCGGCACCAAGATGTGCCTGCTCGCCTGCTCGCAGAAGGCGGAATCGTGCCCGGATGGCAGCTTCTGTGTCGCGCTCAACGGCCTCGAGGTCCTCGGCGCGTGCTACGTGCAGGCCGGCGGCTCCGGCGGCGGCTCCGGAGGGGACGCGTCCGCGGGTGTCGGAGCCGGAGGCGGTACCGGCGCGTCGGTAGACGCCAGCGGCGGAACGACCAAGAGCGGCATCGGCACCGGCGGCGGCGTCGCGGGCTGCCGGGCTGCGCCACGTCCGACGGCGTCGGTCCTGGCGCTCGCCCTGCTCGGCGTGATGGTGCTGGCCCGTCGCCGGCGAGGCTAGCTTGCCGCTGAGCGACGGTTGCGCTACACGCGCGGCATGTCGCTCACGCCGTCTCACGTCGACAATCTCGTGCGCTGGGCCCCCGATCAGGTCGCGGGCGCCTATGAGAGCCACTTCATCAAAGTGAACCTGGTCGCCGAGCGCGTCGCGTTCTGGTGGAAGTTCACGGTCCTGCAGCCCATCGGAGCGGCCGCGCGGTTCGAGGTGTGGGCCATCGCCTTCGATCTCGCCGACCCGTCCCGGACGTGCGCCGCCAAGCAGGCCTTCGGCGCCGAGGCTGCGACCATCGATCGCGACGTGTTGCGATGCCGCTATGGCGCCAACCTGCTCGAGCACGGGGCGTCTTCGGGGAGCCTCGATAGCCCGCGCGGACCCATCACCTGGGATCTGCGATGGTCGCCACCGGTCGAGGGGCTGCGACACTTCCCGTCCGAGGTCATGTACCGCGCGTCCATCCCGAAGACGAAGCTGAACAGCCCCACGGTCGATGGCCGCTTCGACGGCACCGTCAGCGTCGGTGGCCTGAGCTACACGCTCCACCAGACCCCGGGGATGCAAGGCCACAACTGGGGCACCAAGCACGCCGACGCCTGGGTGTGGGTGCACGCGAACGTGCTGCACGGTGGCGGTGCCGGCGCGTGGTTCGAGGCGGTCTCGTCTCGGGTCAAGCTCGGCCCGTTCACGACACCGCAGCTCACGATCGTCGCGCTCAACGATGGCGCCGACGATCCGCTCCTCATCAACGGCCCCGTGGCGATGGCGCGTGCGGAGAGCCACATGGACGGCCTGCGGTGGCGGTTTCGCTCAGGTGACGGGAGTCGCAGCGTGGAGGGCGTGTTCCATGCGCCCGCCGAGCGCTTCGTCGGCGTGGACTACCACGATCCCGACGGCACCGTGACGCACTGCCTCAACTCCAAGATCGCCGACGGCGAGCTGCGTGTGCTCCACCGCGACCGCGGCATCTGGCGGCTGCGGCGTACGCTGGAGGCGACCGCCTCTGCGGCGCTGGAGATTGGCACCAAGGGCGATCCCATGGGCGTGCGACTTCATCTGACGTGAGCGCCGGCCCCGCACGGATCTACGCGGACTGGAACGCCACGGCGCCGCTCGCGGTCGAGGTCCGGGACGCGATGTCTGAGGCGCTGGACGGTCCGTTCGGCAACCCGTCGAGCGCGCACGCGGAGGGACGCCGGGCACGCGATGTGCTCAGCGCGGCTCGCCGCGACGTCGCACGCTGGCTTGGTGCGCGGCCTTCGGAGGTCGTGTTCACGTCGGGCGCGACCGAGGCGCTCAATCACGCCATCACGGTCCTGGGCTCCGGTCACGCCGTGGCCACCGCGGTCGAGCACAGCGCCGTGCTCGAGCCCATACGCGCTATGGAGCGCGCCCGTCGCCTGGCGCTGACGCTCGTCCCGGTCGATGACCGTGGGAGCCTCGATCCCGAGCAGGTCGCGACAGCGCTGCGGCCTGAGACGACGCTCGTGGCCGTGATGCGCGCCAACAACGAGACCGGCAACCTCTACGACACGCTCGCCGTCGCCCAGATCCTGCGGCAGCGCGCGCCGAGGGCGACGCTCCTGGTCGACGCGACCCAGGCCGTCGGACGCATCGAGACCTCGCTCGACGGGCTCGGAGCGGACGTCGTGGCCGTGAGCGCGCACAAGATCGGTGGCCCGAAGGGCGTCGGTGCCCTCGTGGCCCGCGGTCGCCCGCTGGATCCGTTGCTGCGCGGCGGACTGCAGGAGTCCGGGCGCCGTGCCGGGACGGAGAACCTGCTCGGAATCGTCGGCCTTGCGGCAGCGGCGCGGCTCGCCCCGTGCGTCGAGCACCTGGTCGCGTTGGGCCAGCTCCTGCGTCGGGAGCTCGACGCCGCAGTGCCGGGGCTCATCGTCCACGGGGAGCCCGACGCGTCGGCACGCCTGCCGCAGACGACGTCCGTTCGATTTCCGGGCTTCGACGCCGACAGCCTGCTCATCCGCCTCGACGCTCTCGGCGTGCAGCTCTCCGCGGGCTCCGCCTGTACGTCGCAGACCCGAGCCCCCTCGCATGTGCTCAGCGCGCTGGGCCTCTCGCCGGAGGCCGCGTTCGAGACGGTGCGCATCAGCCTCGGTCGGACGACGTCTCCAGAGGAGGTCTACGAGCTCGTCGCGCGCATCGCACGGGCGGTGCAGCTCGAGCGCGAGGCCGTCGTTGCGCACCGTCCGAAGTCGTTAACTTCCGCGCAAAGGTCCCGTTCCACCAAGTGACGTGGCAGCACGGCGCGGCGAGCGACCGCGCGAAGCGACACGACTCGGGAAGGACGGACACGATGCGCTACGGGATCTTCAGCGACACTCACGGCAACTCCGACGCGCTGATGCGCTGCCTCGACGCGCTGGAGAGCGCGGGTGTCGATCGCCTCGTGTGCCTCGGCGATACGGTGGGCTACGGCGCCGAGCCGAACGAGTGCTGTGACGTGGTGCGCAACGTCGCCGACGTCGCAGTCCTCGGCAACCACGACGCCATGGCCGTCGGGCTCTTGTCGCTCGATCACTGCCATGCGCAGGCCCAGCACGCGCTCGAGTACGCGGCGGCCCGCATCACGCCGGAGAACCGGAGCTGGATCCGCGGATTGGAGTACCGCGTCACTGAAGGGAACGTGTGCTTCTGCCACGGCTCGCCGCTGGGCGCCGAGGACGACTTCGACTACGTCTTCACGCTGGAGAAGGCGGCCGCGCTGACCGGCGCGTTCGACTCGCTCAACGACGTGACCTTCGTCGGCCACTCGCACCTCACGACGTCCTACCTCATCACGCCACGCCTCTCGCTCCAGGTCTGCGCGCCCCGATTTCGGCTGCGCCCGGGCGTGAAGTACGTGTTCAACGTGGGCAGCGTCGGACAGCCGCGGGACCGCGACACGCGCTCGTGCGTGGTGGTCTACGACACGGAGCAGTCCACCGTGAGCTACCTGCGCGTCGAGTACGACGTCGAGGCCGCAGCCTCGAAGATCTACGCCGCGGACCTCCCGCCCGCCTTCGCTCAGCGCCTCTACCACGGGGTCTGAGACCGTGTAGCCTATCGGGCGTGGTCGCCTTCTACGAGCTGGACGAGGTTGCCTACGCCGACGCCGAGCGCATGCAGCACGCCCTGCGCGATGCGGTCCTGGCCGGGTCACACCCCGGTGGCGTCCTCTTGCTCACCCACCCCCCGACGATCACGCTCGGTCGGCACGCCAAACCAGAGCACGTGCTCCTGTCGACCGAGGCGCTGCGCGCGCGCGGCTGCACCCTCGAGGCGACCGACCGCGGTGGGGACGTGACGTGGCACGGTCCCGGCCAGCTCGTGGGCTACCCCGTCTTGCCCATCGCCCGAATGGGGCTTGGCGTCCGCACGTTCGTCGAACGACTCGCCGAGGCGCTCGCGCGGGTCCTGGCGTCGCTCGGCATCACCGCGGAGTGGCGACAGGACACGCCGGGGCTCTTCGTGGACGGGCGTAAGATCACGGCGTTCGGCCTCCGCGTCCACCATGGAGTGACGACGCACGGATTTGCACTCAACGTCGCGCCGGACCTCTCGTGGTACGCGCACCTCGTCCCATGCGGCCTCGTGGGCGTAGGGGTCACCTCCATCGAGCGCGAGGTCGGCCTCGCGCCCGCGTGGCCTGGGCTCCGAGCCGCGCTCATCGACGCCCTCTGCGACGTGCTGCACCTCCAGCACACACCGGACGACGCGCCGTGGGAGGCGCACGACGCGTTTCTTCGCGCCGGGCCGGGGTCGGGGTAGAATACCGGGCGCGATTTTGCGTCCATGTGCCGCGAGGCCCGCTGGTGTCGCGACACGGTCGACCAGTCCGCGGGCAGAGGGCTCGCCCAAGAGATCCCAGGAGTCGCCCCATGATTCGCTCGTCCTCCCGTTCGACCCTGTTGGCCATGGCCCTGTCACTGCTCTCCACGTCGGTCGCTGGCGCCGCCGAGGAGCGCGCGCATCCGACGAACTACCCTCATCGTCACGTCGAGCCCGGCTACGGACCGCCAGCGCAGCCGTCTCCGGTCTACCGACAGGGCAAGTGGCACCCGCGCGGCAGCGTCTACTTTGGCATCGGCGGGCTCGGCAACGTCTTCTTCGAGCAGCAGACGCAGATCACGCAGGTCTACCGCGGTGGTGGCGGCTTCGAGCTGTTCTTGGGGGCCCGCCTCAACGACTACGTCGCCTTCGAGGCTAGCTGGCTCGCGGCGTTCCAGCGCACGGCTACCACCAGCACGCAGAACGGCAACGTCTCGCCCATCGGCGCGTCTGTGATGGCGTTGGACGTCAACGCCAAAATCTACATCGTTCCGTGGCTCCAGCGGATCGAGCCCTTCGTCCAGTTGGGCGTCGGCGCCTACTTCCTCACGGAGAGCTTCGTTCAGCGCCTCACCGGCTTTGGCCTCGACGTCGGCCTGGGCGTGGACATCCGCTTCTCGCCGGTCATTGGCATCGGCGTGCGCGCGGTCTACCGCGGCTTTTACGTCGACAACCGCGAGCAGAGCTACAACAACATCCCGACGCAGGCCGCGTGGCTCAACATGATGACCTTCGAGGGCAACCTGCAGTTCCACTTCTAGGCAGCGTCTGCGCCATTTCTAGGCGCGGACTACTCCAGTTTCACGCCATCAGCGATTCTTCCTTGTAAATTCGAGAGCTTCGATTCCAATCGCGCACGGGTGGGTGTAGGCTCTGGTCGAACGCTGGCACCCGGGGGAAGCGTGCAGCTCGACATCGTCATCGGCGTGGTCATCCTGCTCTTCGGCTACACGGGCTTCCGCAACGGGCTCATGGGCCAGCTCGGTCGCTTGGTGGTCGCGCTCATCGCGGCGATCGGCGCCAAATTCCTGGCCGCGCCCGTGAGCAACGCGATCTTGAAGGGAGTCGAGTGGACGCCGTCCATGGCCCTGGGCGCGAGCTTCGTCTGCGCGTTCCTCGTCCTGCTCATGGTCGGGCTGTTCGCCCTCGGCGCGCTGATGAAGAGCGATGGCGGGGACGGCACCGGTCTCGACACGGGGTTCGGCTCCATCCTCGGCTTGGCGACGGGCGCGCTCGTCTGCTTCTCAATCGTCTGCGGCGGCATTCTGCTCACGCAGCATCTGGCCGCAAAGAAGCCGGGGCTGGCCGTGCAGTGGCAGAAGTCTCGCGTCGGGCGGTTCGCGCTCACGCACAACTTCGTGGACCCGCAGCCGTTTCCAAACGCCCGCGTGCTCCTGGCGCTCGTGGGCCGTCCCGATCCCAAGAAACCGTCCAAGAAGCCCACTGCGATTGGGCCCATTCGGGAGAACCCCAAGTGGCAGCCCATCCTCAAGCGACAGGAGCTCGTCGCGGCGTTGGAGCGCGGGGACTGGAAGATGCTGCGCAAGCAGCCGGAGTTCCTGGACCTGATCACGGACGCGGAGTTCATCAAGGCCGCCGCGGACTACGAGGCGCCGCACCACAAGATCGAGGCCGAGGTCCCCGAGGATCGGTTCAACGAGCTCAAGGGTAACGCGGACCGCCCCGCCGGTTCCTAGGATCGCGCGACAGCCCGCCCGCAACGGACTCCACGGCCACCACACGCATTACACGTCCCGCGTCATCGAGAACAGGTCGACGCGCGCGGCTCCCGCAGCCCGCAGGACCTGGGCACACTCGCGCGCGGTGGCACCCGTCGTCACGACGTCGTCGACCAGCAGCACGGCACGCCCATGAACGACCTCGGGGTCGGCGACCGAGAACGCGCCGTGGACATTGGCGCGGCGCGCGGCAGCGGAGAGGCCGACCTGCGCCGAGGTGACCCGGGTGCGCTCCAGGGCGTCCCATGCGACGGTGACCTTCAAGCGGCGCGCGACGTGGCGCGCCAAGAGGCCGGCTTGGTTGTAGCCGCGCTCGGCGAGGCGATGTCCATGCAGCGGAATCGGGAGCACGCGCTCGACGTCGGTGTGCAGTTGGAGGTCGGCCAGGTCCACGAGCCGACGCGCCAGCTCGGTTCGCCCTCCGTACTTCAAGCCCACGATGGCGTCGCGAGCGGCACCTCCGTGCTCGAAGGCCCACGTCACGCGTGTAAACGGCGACGGCTCCAGCAGGCACGGCCCACACGGACCCGTGGGGCTGAGCGCCTCTGAAGCGGGCCGTCCACAGCGCAGGCAGCTCGCGCCCCGCGGCAAGAGCGTGACGGCACAGGGGGTGCAGAACGCGCGCCCGTGGGACAGGAGCTCCTTGCAGCCGAGGCAGCGCGGAGGCAGCGCCAAGTCGAGCAATCGCGAGGGGAGGCCGAGCATGGCGCCAAGACTAGGGCGCAGCCGGCGACGCGCAAGCGCTCTAGTCGCGATGATATGGCTCGCCGTTCAAGATCGCGGTCGCGCGATAGAGCTGCTCGGCGAGCACGACGAAGACGAGCTGATGCGGCAAGGTGAGCCGCGAGAGCGAAAGGCGCTCGTGCGCGGCGGCGACCACGGCCGGCGGGAGGCCGTCGGCCTCGCCCACGAGGAACGCGAGGCCTGGGATGCCAGAGCGCCGCTGCTCGTCGAGCCAACGCGCCAGCTCGACGGAGGTGCGCTCGGGGCCGCGCTCATCGAGAGCGACGACCCGAAAGCGGTCGGGCACCGCCCGCGTGAGGTCCTTGACGTGCTGCACTTCGAGCGGCAGCCGCGACCGCAGGAGCTTCTGGTAGTACGCGACCCGCTCCTGGAGCGACGGCTCCCGGAGCTTGGCCGGAGACAGGATCAGCGCGCGCAGAGGGCCCGTTTCAGAGGACCGAGTACCCGTAGTCGTCGACCTCGTCCTCGGACTCGGTCCCGGCCCACTCGGGGACCGTGACCGGGACGCGCTCGGCGTCGGCGAACAGGCCATCGAGATCGTAGAGGTCCCGGCGGTTCCCATTGAAGACGTGCATGACGACGCTGCCGTAGTCGACGAGCACCCACTGGCCATCGTCCTGCCCCTCGACGCCGAGGGGCCGAAGCCCAAGATCGTGCTTCACCGTCGTGACCACGTGCTCGGCAATGGACTGCGCCTGACGGTCGCTCTTGCAGCTACAGACAATGACGTAGTCTGCGTAATCGACCACCGTGCGCACGTCGAGGATCTTGAGGTTAATCGCCTTACGCTCGAAAGCGAGTTCGGCGAGCCGCAATGCCAGGGACATCGAATCCTTCAATGGTGCTATTCCTCCTATCGGTGTGGAGACGGGGGACACGAGCGGGTCGCTCATGCGCGGACCTGCCCCTGCCCGTAGACGATGAACTTCGTGGTGGTGAGCTCTCGCAGGCCCATGGGCCCGAAGGCGTGGAGCTTGGAGGTCGAGATCCCGATCTCGGCGCCGAGACCGAGCTCTCCGCCATCGTTGAAGCGCGTCGAGGCGTTGACGAGCACGGCGCTCGATGGGACGCGCGCGATGAACGCGTGGGCGTTCTGATAGTCGCGCGTGACGATGGCCTCCGTGTGGCTCGACCCGTAGCGGCTGATGTGCGCGAGCGCGGCCTCGAGGTCGTCGACCACACGGACCGACAGCACTAGGTCGAGGTACTCCGTCGACCAGTCGGCCTCGGTGGCCGGCGTGACCTCGGGCAGCACCGCTCGCGTCCGCTCGCAGCCCACCAGCGTCACGCGCGCTGCAGCGAGGGCGCGGGCGACCTCGGGAAGGAAACGTTCGGCGACCTCCGCATGCACGAGCAACGTCTCGGCCGCGTTGCACGTTCCCGGGCGCTGCGCTTTGGCGTTGACCACGATGCGCGAGGCCATCTCCAGGTCCGCCGTGGCGTCGACGAACACGTGGCAGACGCCCTTGTAGTGCTGCACGACGGGGATGCGGCTGTTCTCGGTCACATAGCGCACGAGGCCCTCGCCACCGCGCGGGATGACAAGGTCGACTGTTTCTGTCTGGTGCAGCAGCTCGCCGACCTCGCCTCGATCGGTCAGCAAGGTCACGGCCTCGCTCGGCAGGCCGGCGTCGACGAGCGCGCTCGAGAGCACGGCGGCGAGCGCGGCGTTGGTGTGCGCGGCCTCCTTGCCTCCCTTGAGGATGGCCGCGTTGCCCGACTTGAGGCAGAGGATGGCCGCGTCGATGACCACGTTGGGCCGCGACTCGAAGATGATGGCGATGACCCCGAGCGGGATGCGCATCTTGCCGACCTGGAGGCCGTTGGGACGGGTCCACAGCGACTCGACGAGACCGACGGGATCCGGCAGGGCGACGACCTCGCGCACGGACGCGGCGAGCGCACGCAGGCGCTTCTCATCGAGGCGCAGGCGGTCGACGAGCGCGCTCGAGAGCCCCGCATCCGCCGCGGCGGCCACGTCCCGCTGATTGGCCTCGACGACGGCGGCGCAGTCCCCCTCGAGCCGGGCCGCGATGCGATGCAGGAGCGCGTTCTTCTGTTCGGTGGTGGCGACCGCGAGGCGCGTTTGGGCAGCCTTGGCAGCCCGGCAACGTGCCGCGACGCCTGTTGCCGCGACGGAGTCCTGGTTCAGCAAACGTTCACCTCCGAGAACCATAGTCGTGGGATGGCCGAGTGGCAAGCAACCGCACCAAGGCGCTCAGATCCCGAGGCGCTCGGCCAGGGCGGTGAGGCCGTGCTGGGCGCGGGCGACCAGCGCGACCTGCCCTGCGGGGACCGCGGCGTCACGCGGGTTGATCCGGATGAGCGTGGCGCCCCGGCGCACGAGACGCTCCGAGAGGTGCCGAATCGTCGCGACCGCCATCCCGGCACCGCATTCGAGGACGACGAGGCGCGTCGGGTCGATGCCCTCGAGCCACTCGGCGAACGCGGCGTCCTGCCAGTCCGTGCGGTCGGAGACCCAGCGCCCATCACCGAACATGAGGATGTTCGGGCGCGCGAGCCCGCCACAGTGCGGACAGCGCGGGAGCGGCCCGACCGCCCGACACGTCGCCACGTCGACCTCCACGACGACGTCCTCCGCCGTCCACGTCTCGTCGGTGCAGGGTGCCGTGCACTGGAGTTGGTGAATGGAGCCATGGGCCTCGCAGACGCGCCGCTCAGACGTCCCGGCCCGCTGGTGCTGGCCGTCGACGTTGGAAGTATAGGCAAACAGTCCCTGGGGCATCCGCGCAGCCATCGCGGCGGCGCGCTCGAAGCCCGCATGCGGCACCGTCACACGATACAGCTGGAGTCGGTGGCCATAGAAGCCCCAGGCGAGGTGCGGGTCGCGGTCGAACCAAAGCGGGTTGGCCATCTGCTCGAAGACCAGGCCCAAGGCGCGCAGCGGGGGATAGGCGCGCCAGAAGCCCTCGGATCCACGGAAGTCGGGGAGGTCGGAGTCGACGCCCATGCCCGCGCCGGTCGCGAGCACGAGCCCGTCGGCGCTCAGGAGTGCGTCACAGGCCCGCTGGAGCGCGTCGTCACTGGGTGAAGCCATGAATTGAGCTAGGGTATGGCGACCCGAATACGAAACGGAAAGCCACCGGGGTTGCTGTCTTTGTCCTTCATGGCGGAGGCCTGGAAGGTGGTCTTGCCCTTGTCGTCGGTCACGAGCGGCAGCATGAACGAGTCGACCCCGCCGCCGGTCGCCTGGGCGTCAATCGGGCAGGTGAACCAGGGAAACGACGTGACGGTGAAGAGCGCGCCGATGAAGAGCGTCTCGCTCGGAATGACGACCGTGCCGAGCGCCGCCTTGGTGATGGGCTCGAAGTTGGGCTTGGGCGTGAAGGTACCGATGGTTTGGAGCTTCTCCGGCGTCGTCTCACAGACCTCGTAGAACCAATCGGTCTCCTTGCCCTGCTTGCACGTCATGGCCGCGCCATCGGCCCACACGAGCTCGAATGGGACCGGGGGCTCGAGCTTGATGAGGCCCGCCATCCAGCCGGCCGAGAACTGCTCCAGGGTCATGCCAGGCTTGGGCAACTTGAAGCGCGCGGCGCACAGCACCTTGGACGGCTTGGTCTTGTCCCCGTTGTAGCCGTAGGCCGTATCGACGGCGCCGTCGTCGCGGACGATGTCGAGGCACCCGTGACACAGCCCGCCACAGCCGTCATCCCCGCACTGCTTGCCGTCGCACTGCGGCTTGCACGCGCAGCTACCGCCGGAGCAGAGCTGGTCGGCCGGACAGGTCTTCAGGAGCGTGACGGTCTTGCCGTCGGGCTGGCAGATGAGCACGTCCAGGCCGCTGCAGGTCTTCTCCATGGGCGTGCATAGGCCGGCTGTCTCGGCACTCGCCGCAGCGTCGGCGCCCGCGGCGTCGCCGTGCGTCTCGCCGGTCGCGGGCGTGGCGTCTGCAACCGACGGGGTGTCCGAGGTGACGGGGATCGCGACCTCGGCAGTCGCCGCGACGTCCTGACTACCAGCCGCGGGCGTGACGGAGGCGTCGCCGGCGCAGGCTGCGAGGCCCACGCACGCCCACACGAGCCATGCGACCCGCGTCACTTGCCGAGTAGCTCGTCGATCTTGGCCAGAGCCAGCTTCTCTTCGGCCGTGCCCTGGGTGCGGAAGACGAACTCCATGGTCGAGCCATCGATGATGTACTGGTGCGGGAGCCCGGTCTCTTTCTGATCGATGTGCGCGTAGATCTGGTAGAACTTGGAGTCGCGCAGCACCTTGAACGTCGGGTTCTTCTTGGCGATGAAATCCAGACACTGCTCGTTCGTTGGCGGCGTATAGTCCTTGGTCTCGCCGAGCACCCACCAGATCTCGAGTCCTTTGTCCTTGTACTTCTGCCAGAGCTTCTCTACGTCGCCGACGTAGTTCTCGCAGGTGCCTCACCAGCCGGTCGCGAGGATGAGCCAGATGGCCTTCTTCTGGCCGCAATTCTCGTGCAGGAAGTAGCTTCCCGGCTCCGTCTCGCCGTTCCAGAAGCCCTTGAGCCCGAAGTTGCCGATATGCTCGTGCAACGTCTTGCCTTCCTTGGCCTTGTCGAACTTGCAGCCCGAGCCCGTCACCGGCACCACGGCACCGCCCGGGTCAGACCCGGCTGCCGCGGCCGTGTCCGCGACGGCGACCTGCTGGCCGGCAGCGGTCGTATCGGTGTTGGTACTCGCCCCCCCGCCGCTCCCGCATGCGAATCCGACGAGGCCCAGGCCGAGCGCCAGGATCCCCAATCTGCGTCGTATCATCGTGCTCACCTCCGCCTGACGAGGCTACCGGCAACCGGCGACGGGTTCAAGTTGTTTGCGTGCTGTGGGGCAGCTTGGTACGGTGCCTGGAGCGTCTCGACGATGAGGGAGCCCATGCGTAACGCGGTCGTGAAGTCGTGTCTCGTGATTCTGGTGGCCATGGCCTCGGCGTGCGCGAGCGCGGGCGGGGGCGACGGTACCTCCAGCTGCTCTCCCCAGACCGGGCAATGTCCAAACGTGTGCACCAAGGGCACCGCCGTTCAAGGCGAGAAGTGTACGGGCCCCAACGACTGCCAGTGCGGCCTGTTCTGCAAGAGCGATACGTGCCAGCCGTACGAAGGTGCCAACGCCGGCTGTGCGTGCAAGGCGGTGGGCGGGAGCGGCGCCGGGGGCGGAACCGTGGACGCGGGCGGGACCGGCGGCACGACCTCGGACACGGGCGGCACCGGCGGCGGGACTGCGGACTCGGGAGGCACGACGGGCCCGGACACGTGCCCCACGCCCAAGCCCAAGGGCTCCGACTGCAACCCGTACTGTCAGACCGGTTGCACCGCCGGGAAGCAGTGCAGCTACTCCAACGGCGACTTCGGCTGTTTCGCCGTCGGCAAGAAGGCCATGGGCGAGAAGTGCGCGTCGACCAAGGACTGCGCCCAAGGGCTGGCGTGCTTCCAGCTCACCGGGGACCCCAATGGGCAGACGTGCAAGCTGTTCTGCCAGGCCGACAAGGACTGCGGCGCCGACCGCAAGTGCGATCTGGACGTCGACTTCGGCGACGGCGCCAAGGCCAAGTTCTGCGGCGACGTCGCCGTCGGGTGCGACCCGTTCGAGATCCCGTCGACGAAGTGCGGCGCAGGCCAGGGCTGCTATCTCATCAACAACGCCACGAAGTGCGGCACGGCCGGCACGCTCAAGGAGGGCGAGAAGTGCGCCAAGGAGCAGCCCACGTCGTGCGCGGCGGGGCTGCAGTGCCTCGTCGTGTGCAGCAAGATCTGCAACGTCATCGAGGTCAACCCGGGCAACCCCAAGTGCATCGATGGGTGCAAGGAGGGCAAGTTCCAGTCGATCGATGACGAGACAGGCATCGGCCTGTGTATCGGCGACACGTTCCCGTCGAACTGCGATCTCTTCAAGCAGACGGGCTGTGGCCCAGGGGAGGGCTGCTTTCCGGTGCAAGGTGGGGCGGACTGCCTCGAGCCCAACAACGGCGGCGCCAAGGAGGGCGAGAAGTGCCAGTACACCAACGACTGCGCGCCAGGGACCATCTGCGTGAGCAACCTGTGCTCCAAGCTCTGTGACGCGACGCCAACCGCGCCCGATGCCACGAACTGCACGAAGGTGTGCAAGTCGTTCAACACGATCACGCCCGAGGCGTGGAAGATCGGCATCTGCGTCGATGAGAAGCCCAAGGTCCCATGCGACTTCTGGAAGCAGGACTGCACGGAGCCGGGCGAGGTGTGCGCGCCGGTGCAGGGGGGCGCGACGTGCCTCGGGCCGTCCAAGGGCGGGACCGAGGGTCAGGCGTGCAAGTACGTCACCGACTGCGCCAAGGGCATCGTGTGCGACCCGACGACGAGCAAGTGCACCAAGCCGTGCAGTATCGCGGAGGTCGTGCCGGCGGGTGTCCCGGTCTGCTTGGACACGTGCCCCGAGGGCAAGTTCCATCCCATCGCGGATCTGGGCGCGAGCCTCGGCGCCTGCGGGGCGCAATAGACTCCAACACGGCCGAGGCTACCGATTGCGCTCCCACAGGATGCGCAGGCCCTCGAGCGTCAAGAACGGCAGCACCTCCTGGATGGTGGCGCACATGGGCCCGATCAGCGTGGCGATGCCGCCGGTAGCGACGACGTAGGGCTTGAAGTCGAGCTCGCCGACCATGCGCGTGACGAGGCCGTCCACCAGACCGACGTAGCCGAAGATGACGCCCGATTGCATGCTCGAGACGGTGTTACGGCCGATGCTCGACTTGGGCGCGACCAGCTCGATGCGCGGCAGCTTGGAGGCCTGGTGGAACAGCGCGTCGAGCGAGATGCCAACCCCGGGCACGATCGCGCCGCCGAGGTATTCGCCCAGCGGCGAGACGACATCGAAGGTGGTGGCGGTGCCAAAGTCGACGACGATGACGCCTGAGGCGCGACCGGTGTGCTCATAGCCGGCGACGGCGTTGACGATGCGATCGGCGCCGACCTCGCGCGGGTTCTCGTAGCGGATGGGCATGCCCGTGCGTGTGCCGTGACCGACGACGAGGCAGCTCTTGTTCTTGAGATAGCGGCTGGCCATGGAGACCATGGGCTCGACGAGCGGTGGGACGACGCAGGCGAGGATCATGTCGCCGACGTCATCCAGGTTGAGGCCGGAGGCTTGGAAGAGCTGGCGGAAGAGCATGCCGTATTCGTCGGCGGTCTTGCCCTTGCGCGTCTCGACGCGCCAGTCGTGCACGAGCCGTCGGCTATCGTAGACGCCGAGGACGATGTTCGAGTTTCCGACGTCCACGACGAGCAAGTGCCCGCGCGGCGGATCCAGGGTCTCACTCATGAGGCCTCCAGGGTGACATCGCCGGCGGTCACTGCGACCAGCTCGGCGGCGCCGTCCACGTGAACGAGCAGCGCGCCGTCCGAGCGCAGGTCCAGCGCCAGACCGGTGATGGCGGGCGCCCCGGGGGGATGGACGGTCACCCGATGGCCCACCGTGGACGGAAACGCGCGCCAGTCGGCCGGGTCGAAGCCACGCTGCGCGAACTCGCCGACGCGGCGGTGGAGCGCGGTGAGCAAGGCGACCGCCGCCTCGGCGCGCGTAACGGTGCGGCCAGCGACCGTCGACAACCCGATGGCGTGCACGTCCGGGGGTGCGTCGGCGCCGATGGGCGCCACGTCGAGCCCCACGCCCACGATGACGGCCGTGGCCTGCGCGTGGCTGACGAGCTCCGTCAGCGCCCCGCCGACCTTGCGGCCCGCGACGAGCACGTCGTTGGGCCACTTCACGGTCGGGCGCACACCGGTGACCTCGAGCACGGCGTCCGCCATCGCCAGCGCCACCTGGAGCGTGAGCGGCGCGAGGCGCTCCGGAGGCGTCGTGGGTCGAAGCACGACGCTCACATACAAGTGCGCGCCCGGCGGTGACCACCACGCGCGACCCGCACGTCCCCGTCCGGCGGTCTGCGCCTCGGCGAGCACGACCGTCCACGCGGGCGCACCGGCCTCGGCGCGAGCTCGCGCCACGTCGTTGGTCGAGTTGCAGTGTTCGAGTTCTTCGACGGTCGCGACGAACCGCAGCGCCGCGAGCACGGTGGTCAGACTGGCGCTCACGGCAGCGGGATCGTCTTCAGGTGGAGGTCCACGGCCACCGCGGAGTGCGTCAGCGCGCCGACGCTGATGAGATCGACCCCCGTGCGCGCGATGGCAGCGATGGTGTCCAGGCGCACGCCGCCGGACGCCTCGGTGCGGACGCCGGCGTTGGTGGCGCGGCGCACGGCCTCGGCCATGACGTCGAGGCTCATGTTGTCGAGCAGGAGCATGTCCGCGCGGGAACCGAGCGCGAGGTCGACCTCGGCGAGTGTGCGAACCTCGACCTCGATGATGAGGCTGTGCGCCGCGCCGGCGCGAGCGCGCCGCACCGTCTCGGCGAGATCGCCGCCCGAGCAGTCGACATGGTTGTCCTTGATGAGCACGCCGGCGCCGAGCGACGCGCGATGGTTGTGACCGCCACCCGCGCGTACGGCCTCCTTCTCGAGCACGCGCAGGCCCGGCGTCGTCTTGCGGGTGTCGACCACAGACGCGTGGGTGCCCGCGACGGCGTCGACGTAGGCACGGGTCAGCGTGGCGATGCCGGAGAGCCGCTGGAGGAAGTTGAGCGTGGTGCGCTCGGCCATGAGCAGCGATCGGAGCGGTCCGCGCGCCGTGGCGACACGCATCTTGGGCAGCACCGCGTCGCCGTCAGACGCGTGCCAGGTGACAGCAATGGCCGGGTCCACCGCGGCAAAGACGCGCGTCGCGACATCGACGCCGGCAAGCACGAGCGCCTGCTTGGCGGCCAGGTGGCCCTCTCCAAGACGGTTGGCCGGGATGGTGCTTTCCGAGGTCACGTCGCCGAGCGCGAGGTCCTCCTCGAGCGCCAGACGCACGAGCGCGTCGACGAGCGGTCGCGCCACGCTCATGTCCCTGTGAGCTCCTTGAGCGCGCGCTCGGCCTCCGGGTTGCCCTTGAGCGGCTCGAGCAGCTTGAGCGCGTCGGCCTTCTTGCCCAGAGCGCCGAGCGCCCGCGCCTTGAGCACCGTCGCCAGCGCGCGGTCCTTGAGGCCGAGCTCGATGGCCAGGTCCGCCTCGGCGAGCGCCTCTTTGGGCTTCTTGTCCAGGAGCCAGAGCTCGCCCTGCCGGAGACGCGTGAGCGGGACGAAGGGCCCGACCTGCATCGCCCGAGTCACGAACGTCCGGAAGTCGTCGTGCTTCTCGCGCGCCTTGGCCTCGGCCGCGAGCTCCAGCACCAGATCCAGCACGTCGGCTGAGAGGAGCGAGGTGCGCTTCTGATGCTCGTACAGCGCGTCCTTGTCTCCGAGCTCGGTCAGGACCCGGCGCAACGCCATGTAGGCACCAACGAGCTGATCGTTGTGCACGAGCGCCTTTTCGAGGTGCACGCGCGCCGCCGGCCAGTCCTTGACGGCCACGGCGGTCTGGCCCCGGATCAGGCGCAGCGTCGCGCCGTCCTTGCCCGCGGCGAGAACGACATCCAGACCCTTGGCCGCATCCGCGAAGCGGCCCTGCTTGAAAGCCTCCAGGGCGTCCACGTACGCCTTTCGCGTCGGATCCGGCGGCGCGTCGGCGGCCTCCTTCCCCGGCTCGTACTGATTGGAGAAGCGGGCGAGCGTGTCCTTCTCCAGGTGCTCCCGCATGCGCTGATCGAAGGTCGTGAGGTCCACGCCCAGCACCTCCTTGAAGACCTGCGCGGTGGTCTGGCGCTTGGACCACGCCGTCAGCATCTTGGGGAAGACGCCGAAGCCCCAGGACTTGTCGATGAACGCGACGACCTTGGAGGCGTAGTAGTAGGCGAGCACCACCTCATCGAGGGTCTGCACCTGCGTAAACATGGAGTTGAACTCGGCGATACCCTTGAGCTTCTTGAGCTTGAACGCCTGCCAGAGCTCCTCGTCCATGATGCGCCGCCACTCGGGGCGCTGGAGCGTCGTCTCGTGCTCGGCGAGGCCCTCGGTGAACCACCGCGGCACGCGCGAGGCCGACATCTGGATATGCCAGACATGCGCCAGCTCGTGCCACAGGACCATGGCCCAGTTCATCTCGCCGCGCGAGGGCGACTTGGAGAGGACGACGTGCCCGAAGCAGATGCCGCGCACGCCGGCGCTACGAGGGTAGCCGCTGTAGCGAATGCCGAACGTCTTGTCGTCCTTGTAGATCTCGACGTGCAGCGGCGCCTTGGGGACGAAGCCGTAGGCCTTCTTGTGGTGGTCATAGACGTCGGTCAGGAAGCCCGGCAACAGGCGCTTGAGCACCGGCACCTCCGCCTTGGGCAGCCGCAGCCGAAACGGACCCGCGGGGACCCAGACCATCTTCTTGGCGGGGCTGTCGTAGAAGTGCTCGGTCAGGTTGAAGGCGCGCACGTTGAAGGAGTCCCCCGCGAACGCCTTCTGGAGGAACTCGTTGGCCTTGGCGTCGTCCCCGAGGCGCGAGTAGCCCATGCCGATGCCGACGTAGGACGGCCAGTACTCCGAGTTGAGCTCGAGCGCGCGCCGCTCCAGCTTGATGGCATCCTCGTAGCGGTGCACCCGCACGAGCGCCTCGGCCACGACGTGAAAGTAGGCCGCATCGCGCTTATTGACCTTGAGCGCGCGCCGCGTGACCTCCGCGAAGCCGTCGTCGTCCTCCAGCAGCAGGTGGCTCGCGCCGAGGAGCGCGAGAGCCCGCGAGTCGTTGGGGTTGGTCGAGAGCGCCTGCTCGAGCACCTTGACGGCCTCGGTGACCTGCTCGGAGTGGATGAGCACCTCGGCCTTGACCGACAGGGCCAGACCAGAGCGCGGGTTGGTCTTGAGCGCCTTCTCGACGTGCTCGCGCGCCTTGGCGTAGTCGTTGTCGCTCGAGACGTCGATGTACGCAGTAAGCGCCAGCGCCTCGGGGTGGTTGGGGTTGAGCTTCAGCACGTCCTTGAGCGAGCGATCGGCCTCGGCGTCGTTCTCCTTCTCCAAGAACAGCAGGGCCCAGCCGAGGTGGGCCTCGAGGTGCTTGGGGTCCTCTTCGATGGCGTCGCCATAGATCTGATTGGCGTCCTTGAAGTAGCCCGTCAGGTGCAGCGCGCGACCGAGGTGCGTGAGCGCCTTGCTGCCCTTGACCTGGCCGGACTGCCAGAAGTCGGCGATGGCGTCGGCCTCCTTGAGATCGGCGCGCGGTGTGCCGGTTGCGAGGCGAGTCTCCGCGAGCAGGACGCGGGCCTCGAAGTTCTTGGGGCGCGCCTTGATCTCCCGCTCGAGCGTCGTCACCGCCTCCGCGTAGCGGCCCAAGGCGATGGCCACCTTGGCGCCGATGATGGCGGCGGCGGTCTCCGCGCCCTTGGTCTTGGCGAGTTGAGCGACGAGCGTGGCGGCGGCGTCGTAGTTGCCCACGTCGAGATACGCGCGCCCCAGCGCTTCGAGGCGGCGCGCCTCGGCGGCTCCTGTGAGCTGGAGCTTCTCCAGGGCCGCGATCGCGTCCCCGTAGTCCCCCCGGCGCAGCTGCTTGACGGCCTCTTCGAGCTCACCAGCGGCCGCCGGAAGCGCAACCGTGAGGAGCGTGACGACGCCAGCAGACAGCGCGGGGCGCGCCCAGCTCACAGGCCCTCGACGATCTTCCAGCTACCGTTGTCCTTCTCGAGGACGAGGCGGTTGAAGTCGTTGCGTGCATTCCACGCCTCGCGACCGCCCTCGACGAAGAGGAACTTCCAGACGAACTCGTAGTCGGCGTAGGCCCGGTTGTCCTTGACCGTGACGCGATTGAGCTGAATGCGGTACTGCACCTTCTTGACGTTGTCTCGAAGCATGGGCATCACCGACTTCTCGAGCTTGTCGTGCCCGTAGTCGTCCTCGTCGGTGTGCGTGGACGAGGCGTTCTCGTAGTACTTGGGCGAGATGAGCTGCTTGAGCTTCTCCAGATCGCGCGTCTCCATGGCCACGCGGTAGGCTTCGACCACGGCGTGAATCTCGCGGTTGAGCGGCGTGTCCTCGACCCGTGTGCCTGCGATGAGCGCCGGAGCACACGCTTGAGCGAAGAGGGCGACAGCAAGCAGGGTCAATCGATGCGTCATGAGCGGGTCTCTCCAGTCACTCGGGCGTTCC
This sequence comes from Pseudomonadota bacterium, assembly GCA_005776585.1. Taxonomy (GTDB): domain Bacteria; phylum Myxococcota_A; class UBA9042; genus SXOX01. Next base: position 26,957 of record SXOX01000203.1, read on the forward strand.
GAAGCGCGCGTAACGTAGCGGTAGAAACGTCCCATCGCAACGCGGAGTTCGCCCCACGCGCGGTGGGCTCAGACCTCGCGCCAAAGGGAGTGGGCTCGCCGCGCGCGCCAGACGAAGTAGCCGAGGCCGCTGGCCGAGGTCCCGACCGCGACGATCCACAGCGCCCGCAGGGCCATGAGCTTGAAGGCCAGCGCGCCGACGCCGGCGCCGCCCACGGAGCCGAACAGAAGCGCCAGCAGCAGCGCCATCTTCCAGTTGGGGACCCGGTCGTGGCGTAGGGCGTGGCCGACCATCAAGCCGATGTCGGTCACGAGGCCCGTGACGTGCGTGGTGCGGAGGACGAGCTGCCGGTAGCTCGTCGCGAGCGCGTTCTGGAGGCCCATCGCCATGGCGGCGAGCCAGATCGGCAGCAGCGAGACGCGGCCGATGAGCCCCGCCGCGAGCGTCAGGAGCAGGCCCTCGACGACGAGCGCCAGTCCATAGCGGCGCCCGGGGCGAAGGGAGCTCTCGCCCACGATGAGGCCCGAGAGCGCCGCGCCGACGAAGAACGACGCGATGAGCACCGCGAGGATGGCCAGCTCGGCCGAGTGCTCGCCCGTGACCAGGTCAGACGCCCACGTCGACGCCGAGCCCGTGAGATGCGAGACGGCGCGCCCCGTCCCGAGCAGCATGACGACATTGACGAAGCCGCCGACCCCGGCGAGCCCCATGCCACCGACGTAGACCCACCAGGCGAGCCCGCCGCGCGGATTGTGGATGGAGGTGATGGGGCCGTCGCTCACGGCCGCAAAGGGTACCGCCGGCACGGGCGGCGAAGCAAAGAAACGGCCGCGGCATTCGCCTTGCAAGGCTCCGCGGCCCGACTACACTCCAGCCGTCCGAGGTCAGCGATCGGGCGGAGAGAAGGGACAAGGGCACGCACGATGGCAGCCTCGGAAGAGCTCGGCATTCTTGGACTGGACAGCCTCCACTACTTCGTGCGCAAGCCGGAGCGTTCAGACACGTTCTACCGGCGCGGCATGGGCTTTCAGACGACGTGGCGCTCGAGCGAGGCCATGGTCGCCCAGACGGGCCAGCGCAGCACCGTGTACGAGGCGGGCCAGATCCGCGTCGTGGTCAGCACGCCCGAGCGGGACTCCTGTCGCGCGGCGCGCTACCTGCGACGGCATCCGGCGGGCATCGGGTCGCTGACGTTCCAGGTCGAGAGCGTCGAGCGCGCGTGGCAGTTTCTGGAGCGGCGCGGCGGGACATTCATCCACGGGATCCGCGAGACCCGCGCGGGCGATGGGGCGTTTCGCCACTTCAGCATCACGACGGCCATTGGCGATGTCGCGATGCGGTTCGTCGAGCGCGTCGACTTCGACGGCTTCGCTCCCGGCTTCGAGCGGGCGCCGACAGCGGCCGAGACGGTTTACTCCACGCCGTTTCGCTTCGAGCGGATCGACCACGTCACCTGCAACGCGCCGACGATGGCCTCCGTCGCGCTCTGGCTCGAGCATGTGCTCGGCATGGAGCAGTGCTGGGACATCACGTTTCACACTGAGGACATCCGGACTGGCGGCGACAAGGGCACCGGCCTGCGGTCGGTGGTCATGTGGGATCCGCGGTCGGGGCTCAAGTTCCCCATCAACGAGCCGCTGCACCCGTTCTTCAAGGAGGGGCAGATCAACCGCTTCGTCGAGGACAACTGGGGCGCGGGCGTGCAGCACGTGGCCCTGCTCGTCGATGACTGCGTGGCGAGCGTCGAGACGCTGCGCGAGCGGGGAATCCAGTTTCTGGAGACGCCGTCCAACTACTACCGGCACGCGCCGGAGCGGCTGCTGAAGAATCAGGTGCACACCGAGCGCCTCGCACACCGCCTCGAGACGCTGGAGCGGCTCGGTATCCTCATCGATGGCTCGCCCGTCGACCAGTACCTGATTCAGGTCTTCATGAAGGACGCCATGACGCTGTACTCGGAGCCGGAGGCGGGCCCGTTTTTCTACGAGCTCATCCAGCGCTGCGGCGATCGCGGCTTTGGCGGCGGCAACTTCCGCGCGCTCTTCGAGGCGATCGAGCGCGAGCAGCTCGGATACGACGCGTAGCGCGAGGAGCACCGCGATGATCGACTACCGCCGCGCCGGGCTGCTCCCGGACCGACCGCACACGGCCTTCCGCAAGCCGGACGGAGGGCTCTACTACGAGCACTGCTTCACGCGGCACGGCTTCGACGGCCCCTTCTCCATCGTCTATCACGCCGAGCCGCCACAGTTTCACGGCGAGGGCGCGGCCATCCCCGCGGCCTTTCCCGCCAACGTCAAGGCCGGTGCGCCCGACGCGCTCCGCCGCCGGCATCTCCGCAGCCCGGGCCTCGCCGCCCACGGCACGCCGCTCACGGGGCGCGTTCCGCTGCTGTTCAACGCGGATCTCACGCTCGGAGTCGTCCGCCCGACGGCCTCCGATGCGGTGTGCTTCGCCAACGCCGACGGCGACGACCTGTTCTACATCCACGCAGGCTCGGGCGAGCTCCGCTCGTGGTTCGGCCGCCTGCGCTTTGGACCGGGAGACTACGTCCTGGTCCCGCGCGCGGTGAGCCATCGCTTCGAGCTCGACGCTGGCCCCCAGCACTGGTTTTGGACCGAGTGCCGCAGCGCGCTGCGCGTGCCGGTGCAGTACCGCAACCCCATCGGGCAGCTGCGCATGGACGCACCGTACACCCATCGCGACTTCCGCGTCCCGGAGCTGAGCGGCGCCATCGACCCGGATGGACCGCGGGAGCTGCTCGTCAAGCGCGGCGATCGCTGGTCGCGGCACGTGTATCGGCACGGCCCGCTCGAGGCGGTCGGGTGGGACGGAACGGTGTACCCGTTCGCGTTCCCGATTCTGGCCTTCAAGCCCAAGGCCGGGCAGATCCACCTGCCGCCGACCGTGCATGGGACGTTTGCGACCGCGCGCTCACTGGTGTGCAGCTTCGTGCCGCGCGTGGTGGACTTTGGGCGGGACGCGATTCCGTGCCCGTATCCGCACTCCAACGTCGAGGTGGACGAGGTCATCTTCTACGCCGAGGGCGACTTCACGAGCCGTAAGGGCGTCGATCGGGGGAGCCTGTCGTATCATCCGGCCGGCGTGGTGCATGGACCGCAGCCGGGACGCTATGAGTCGAGCCTCGGCGTCCGCGAGGTCAACGAGCTGGCGGTCATGATCGACACGTTCGACACGCTCGAGCTCACCGACGCGGCGCTCGGGGTGGACGTTGCGGGCTACGACGAGAGCTGGTGGGAGACGACATGAGGCTGGCGACGCGACGCAATGGAACCCGTGACGGCGAGCTGCTCGTGGTCTCGAACGATGGGACCCGGGCCGTGCCGATCCCGTTCGTGGCGCGCACGCTCCTGGCGCTGCTCGAGGACTGGGATCGGCTCGCGCCGGAGGCGGAGCGCGTGTTCGCGGCGCTGGAGGCCCAGGAGCTGTCGGAGACGTGGACGGTGGACGTGCACGCGCTGCTGGCCCCCCTGCCCCGCACGTTCACGTTCATGGACGGCTCGGCCTATCTCAATCACGTGCGGCTCGTCCGCAAGGCGCGTGGCGCGGAGCCACCGCCGACGCTGGAGACGGACCCGCTGGTCTATCAGGCGTGCTCCGACGGCTTCCTCGCGCCGACCGCGGCCATCCCGCTCGGCGATCCGAGCTTTGGCTGCGACTTCGAGTCCGAGCTCTTCGTCGTGACCGACGACGTGCCGCAGGCCACGACCGCGGCGGAGGCCGCGTGCCACGTCAAGCTCGTGGGTATCTTGAACGATGTCTCGCTCCGCAACCTCATCCCCGCCGAGCTGGCGAAGGGCTTTGGCTTCTTCGTGTCCAAGCCGCAATCGGCGCTCGCGCCGTTCGTGTGTACACCTGACGAGCTTGGCCCCGCGTGGCGTGACGGCCGGGTACACCTGCCGCTGCGGACGTGGCTCGATGGGGCGATGTTTGGCGATCCCGAGGCGGGCAGCGAGATGCACTTCAGCTTCCACGACCTCATCGCGCACGCCGCGCGGACTCGGCCGCTGGGCGCAGGCACCATCATCGGGAGTGGCACGGTCTCCAACGAGGACCGGGCGCGGGGCTCGTCGTGTCTGGCCGAGCGGCGCACGCTCGAGACGCTCGAGGGTGGCAGGCCCCTCACGCCGTTTCTGACCTACGGCCAGCGCGTCGCCATCGAGATGACCGACGCACACGGTCGGAGCCTCTTTGGACGCATCGAGCAGACCGTCGCGCCCCTGGCCGCGACCGGAGCCCCATGAACGACGCCAAGCTCATCCTGTACGGCTATTTTCGCTCCTCGGCGACGTGGCGGGTGCGCATCGGCCTCGCCTGGAAGGGCCTCGCGTGGGAGACGGTCCCAGTGCACCTCGTCCGCAGCGGCGGCGAGCAGAACGGCGAAGAGCACCGGCACCGCAATGCGATGGCGCAGGTCCCCGTGCTCTCCGTGGACGGCACGCTGTTGACGCAGAGCGTGGCGATCCTCGAGTACCTGGAGGAGCGCTGGCCGACACCGCCGCTGCTCCCGAGCGACCCGATCGCGCGCGCGCGGGTGCGCCAGATGGTCGAGATCGTGAACTCCGGGATTCAACCATTGCAGAACCTCGCGGTCGGAAAGCGGCTCGAGGCCGATCACGGCGTGGACAAGGCCGGCGTCGCGCGCTGGAACACGTTCTGGATTGCCAAGGGCCTCGACGCGCTAGAGGCTGCCGCGCGCGAGCACGCCGGTCGGTGCCTCGTCGGAGACGCGGTCTCGTTTGCGGACGCGTGCCTCGTCCCGCAGCTGTTCAACGCCCGTCGCTTCGGTGTGAGCTTGGAGCCCTACCCCACGCTGATGGCGGTAGAGAGCACCTTGAGCGCACTCCCCGCGTTCATCGACTCCCACCCGTCGCGGCAGCCCGACGCCGAGTAGCTAAGGCGCGCGCGCACGGGCGAGATCGGCGGTGATCGCCGCGTGGCCAGGGGCGCAGGCGAGGGCCGTCTCGAGCGCCGCGACCGCCTCGCTGCGCTTGCCGACCGCGAGCAGCGCGCGACCCAAGAGGTGATGCACCATGGGGTCACGCGGCCACTCGCGGACGGCGAGCCCGCACGCGTCGACGGTCCCCGGCGCGTCGTCGCCTTGGGTGCCGAGCGCGCGGCAGAGCACACGAATCCCGGCACGGCTGGGCCGTCGCGCCATCGAGCGGCGCGCCAACGCGACGGCCTCGCCCGCCAGCCCACGATCGACGCGCACCTCCGCCAGGCCCACCAGCGCGTCGGGATCGTCGGGCACCAACGCGAGCGCGGCGCGAGCGTGGTCCTCGGCCTCCTCGAACGCGCCGCGAGCCCGCAACTCGATGGCCAGGTTCATGCGGGCGCGGGCCGAGTCCGGCGCGACGCGGACCGCGGAGGCAAACAACGAGAGGCCGTCGTGCCAATCGGCTACGCGCTGGATCGAGCGGCCGGCGAAGAGCGCCACGATGAGGACCACGGCCGCGAGCAAGTTCAGCCGCATCGCGGGGAAGGCCAGTCGGTCGTGCACGATGCCGACGACGAGGCCGACCAGCATGACGACGGGCACGCTGGGCAAGTAGAGCACGCGCTCGGCGAGGAGGATGGTGCTGGGGAAGAAGACGCTGCCAATCAGCGCCCATTGCCCGAAGAACCACGCCAGGAGCATCGCGAGGGGCACCTGCCGGGTCCGTACGGCACCCACGAGCAGCGCGAGGCCACCGGCGCCCAACACGAGGCCAGCCCAACTGTCGGCGTCGCTCCAGGTCGTCGTGAGCGGAATCGCGTGGGCAGACCAGTCCGCGGTCAGCCGATGGGGCGCGAACAGGAGGCGCAGGGACTCGAACAGCAGCTTGGGCACGGTGCGCAATCGCGTGAGTGCGTCGGTGTGCGCCAGCGGGTTGTCGAGTGGTGGGACGTCCCCGCCCAGAATCGCCGGCAGTACAGCGGCCCGCGCGGCGACGACACCGACAGCCACGAGGACGAGCGCCACGAGCGGCCAGCGCGGTATGGGCGGAGGCGCGTCCCCGGCCTGGGCGCGGCGCATGAGCTCGAAGAGCACGACGACGGCTGGCGTCGTGATCGCCTGCTCCTTGGAGAGCGCGGCCGCGGCGAAGGCCGCGATGGCCACGCCGTAGCGGGCGTTCCGTCGCCAGCCATCCACGACCGTGGCGCGCCCCCAGGCGATGAGCGAGAGCAGGACGAGCGCCGTCGACTGAAGCTCGGCGCGGTTGACGGCCCCGGCGATCGCCTCGACGTGGACCGGGAGCACGGCAAAGAGCATTCCCCCCACAGCGGCCCCGATGCGGGCCTCCCGCATACGCCCGAACCAGGTCCAGAGGAGCCCCACCACGAGCGCGGAGACGAGCGCGTGCAGGACGAGGTTGGTCGAATGGAAGGCCGTCGGCCCCGGGCCGAAGAGGGCGTGGGTCAGGCGGAAGGAGAGCGTCGTGAGCGGGCGATAGGTGGTGACGTGCTCGAAGCCACGCCGCGCGCCCCAGAAGTTGCTCGTGAAGGCGCTCGCGTCGCTCGAGCCATCGACGAGCGGGTTCTCGACGATGGCGGGGACGTCATCGAAGACGAAGTCGTTCTTGAGCGCGCCGAGATGCACCGCGACCGCCAGAAGGCCGCACGCAGCCGCGACGGACCACGCATCGGCGGCGAGGCGAAGGAGCGAGGCGAGGATGGGCCCTGGGCGAGACACGGCGCATTAGTCGCGCGCGAAGGACCGGAGCGCAAGCGCCGTGCGCTAGGGGATCTTGTACGGGATGCTGACGGGCTTGGCGGGGCCCTTGAACGGCGGGAAGCTCACGGAGCCGACGGCACCGGTCACGCAGTCCGTGGCGGCCGCGGCACCCGAGGCAGAGACACCGGACACCGAACCGCTCGGCTGAATCGTGAAGCGCACGCTGATGGTCACGCCGGCGAGCCCCGCGCCCTGCGCGCAGGACTTGACCTTGCCGGCAGCCTTGTTCGCGCCTTTCTGGATCTGCGCCATGGTCAGCGACTCCGGCATCTCGTTGCCGCCGTCGTTCTCGCTCTTCTTGGACGACGCGTCGATCTTGCCGAGGAGATCGTTGGGATCGACCTTGGGTGGCGGCGGGTCGTCCTTCTTGACCGGCTCGACCTTGGCGGTCTCGGCGGGCTTCTTCTCCTCGGCCTTGAGCAGCGCCATCGCGGCCTGCTTCTCCTTGGCCTTGTCGAGGCGCTCCTTCTCGGCCTTGTCGCGCGCCTTCTTCTCCGCCTCGGTCAGCGGTTTGGTCTCGACCTTGGCCATGGGGCCGGTCGCGGCAGGCGCGCCCGTGGCTGCCGCAGGGCCGGTCGCAGAGACGGCGCCAGTCGCCGGAACGGGGGCCGCGGGACCGGTCGCGGGAGCCGGGACGGGCGCCGGCGTGCCGGTCGCGAGCGCCGGAGCCGGC
>SXOX01000204.1 GCA_005776585.1 Pseudomonadota bacterium
CTCCCTCTTGGATGAGGCCCATCGCGATCCCCGCGACCGGCGAACGCACCGGGACGCCCGCGTCCATGAGCGCCATCGAGCCCGAGCACACCGTCGCCATCGACGAGCTGCCGTTGGACTCGAGGATCTCGCTCACGATGCGGATGGTGTAGGGGAACGCCCCGCCGTCGGGCAGGATCTGCTCGAGGCCGCGCTGCGCGAGCGCGCCGTGGCCGATCTCGCGACGACCGGGCCCGCGGTTCGGCTTGACCTCGCCAACCGAGAATGACGGGAAGTTGTAGTGGAGCAGGAACTCCTTGACGACGTCTCCCGTGACCGTCTCGATCTTCTGCGTGTCCTGGCTGGTGCCCAGGGTGACCGTCGCGAGCGCCTGGGTCTCGCCACGCGTGAACAGCGACGAGCCATGAGTGCGGGGCAGGACCCCGGCCTCACACACGATGGGGCGCACGTTGCGCAGGCCACGGCCGTCGATGCGCGCCTTCTCGTCCAGAATGCGATAGCGCACGATGTCGCGCTTCATCTCGCCGATGAAGCCCTTGATCTGCGAACCGCTCGCGGCCAGCTCCTCGGCGCTGAACTGCGCGAGGATCTCGGCCTTGGCCTCGTCGAGCGCGGCGTAGCGCGGCAGCTTCTCACGCACCGCGAAGGCCTTGTTGAGCGGGCCCTTGGAGAGCTCCCGGACGCGCGCTCGAAGCGCCTCGTCGATCTCGACCTTCTTGACCTCGCGCTTCGGCTTGCCGCACTTCTGGCGCAGCTCCTCGATGGCGCGCATGACGGGCTGACAGGCCTCCTGGGCGAAGAGCAGCGCGTCGATCAGCGCGGGCTCGTCGACGAAGTCCGCGCCACCCTCGACCATGCAGATCCCGTCGGGACCGACGGCTACGAGGAAGTTGATGTCCGCGTCCGGGAGCTGATCGAGCGTGGGGTTGGCGACGAGCTGACCGTCGATTCGCGCGACGCGCACCGCGGCCGTGGGGCCGTCAAAGGGGATCTCGCTGATGTGCAGAGCCGCCGAGGCGCCGTTCATCGCGAGGACCTGCGACTCGTGGCGCTTGTCGTGCGAGAGCACCGTGGCGCCGACCTGGGTCTCGTAGACCCAGCCCTTGATCATCTGAGGCCGAATCGGGCGGTCCATGAGGCGGCTCGCCAGGATCTCGAACTCGTTCTGGCGCGCCTCACGTCGGAAGTAGCTGCCCGGGATCTTGCCCGCGGCGTAGGCCTTCTCGACGTAGTCGCACGTGAGCGGAACGAAGTCGTCGCCGCCGAACGGGTTGGGCTTGGCGTCCTTGGCGGCCGTGGCGACCGCGAGAACGACCGTGTCGCCCATGCGGACGACGACGGCGCCGCCGGCCTGGCGCGCCATCTTGCCGGTCTCGAAGCTGATCTCGGCTGCGCCCAGCTGGGCGCGCGTCGTGTGGACATTGAACGTGATACTTGAACTCTGGCTCATGGAGCCTCCTCTTGCCCCGCGTCGGGGGCGGTCGATGGACGACGACCGCTGAAGGCGTGTACTCGTGAGTTGGAGGTTAGCGCCGACCGAGGACGAGAACGTGCGTAGAGGTCACGTCGAGTCCACGGGCCGCCCCAACCGCCGACTCCGCCTCAGCGCGCCGGCGTCCGTTGGGGTTACTTGCGGATACCGAGGGTGCCGATCAGCGACTTGTAGCGATCGACGTGGTGCGACTTCAGGTAGTCCAACAGGCGGCGGCGCTGGCCGACGAGCTTGAGGAGGCCACGACGGGAGTGGTGGTCGCTCTTGTGGGTCTTGAAGTGCTCCGTGAGGTAGTTGATGCGCTCGGTCAGCAGCGCGACCTGAACCTCGGGCGAGCCCGTGTCACCATCGTGGCGTGCGTGGGTGGTGATGAGCTCCCGCTTCCGGGTGGGCAGTAGTGCCATGATCAGTCTCCTTGGGTGCCCGCTTCGCCCGTGCGTCGGGCGGTTTCTTTGGCGTTGGCGGGTCGGTATTTTGCCGCGCGGGAACTTAACGGCGAGGTCCACCTTTGTCAACGTGAATCGAAGGGCCTCACCTCGGGTTCGAATCCGGGCGCGAAACCGGGCACGGCCGCGCCCGGACGGAAGCCGCGCGTCACGACCAGCACGGGCCCCGCCTCGGTCGTCCGGAGCTCGCCCATGGCGATGGGCTCCCCTTCGGCGACGACCACGAGCGCCGACGTCCCCGGCTCGGCGACCCGAACGTCGGCGAGCGGCACCGCGTTGCCGTTCCGGAGCCGCTCGGCCGTCCGGCCCTCCGCGATGGCGCGGGGAAAGGCGTTCAGCACCGCGCCGAGTGGCCGCAGGTGCCTTCGGTCGAGCGCCTCGGGGGTCACGGCGTCGGCGATGGCGAACGCCCCGATTCGCGTGCGCCGCAATGCGGTCAGGTGCGCGGCCGAGTCGAGCATCCGACCCAGGTCGCGGGCCAGGCTGCGCACGTAGAAGCCCTTGCCCACGGTCGCGCGCAGCGTGAGCTCGGGCAGCGCGACGCCCAGGACCTCGAGCGCGTGGACGATGACCTCGCGCGGGATGAGTCGCTCCTCGACGTCCTCACCGGCGCGGGTGCGGTCGTGCATCCTCCGGCCGTCCTGCTTGATGGCCGAGACGCGCGGCGGGGCCTGGAGGACGACGCCTTCGAAGCGCCGTAGCGCAGAGTCCAGACTCGCCGCGTCGAGAATGGGCACGGGCCGCTCGAAGCGCACCGCGCCCTCGGCGTCGTCGGTCACGGTCTCGGCGCCGAAGCGCACGACGGCCTCATAGACCTTCTGCGCGGCCATGAGGTGCGGCACGAGCTTGGTCGCCTCGCCCACACAGACGAGCAGCAGTCCCGTCGCGGTCGGGTCCAGCGTCCCCGCGTGGCCGACCTCGCGGGTCCCGAACACGCGCCGAACGTCGCGTACGATGTCAGTCGAGGTCGGGCCGAGCGGCTTGTCGACGAGGAGGAGGCCGTCAGCGCTCGGGATCATGCGACGGCGCGTCGGGCTCGGACGTTCGAGCCGTCGCCGTCGTAGCCAGCAACGTCTCGATGTGGCGCGAGTGCTCGAGCCCCGTGTCGTAGTAGAACTTGAGCTCGGGCACCGACTTGAGCTCCAGCTCGCTGCCGAGGAGGCGACGGAAGAGCCCGCGCGCCTTCTCGAAGCCGCCCTCGGCCTCCAGGATGTGCCGCGGATCGCGACCGCTGAGCAGGGTCCAGTTGATCTTGGCGAGCTTCAGGTCGTCGGTCACCACCACGTTCGTGATGACGACGCCCTCGAGCCGCGGGTCACGCACCTGAAACGTCAGCGCCTCGCCCAGCAGCCGATGAACGTCCTTGGCGATGCGCGCCGAGCGCTTGACCCCGCGAGTCGCGGCCCCTCGGTGGTTCATGTCGCTACGACAGCGTCGCCGCGATCTGCTCGACCTCGTAGAACTCGAGCAAGTCGCCGACCTTGAGGTCGTTGTAGTTGTTGAGCCCGATACCGCACTCGTAGCCCTGCGTGACCTCGCGCGCGTCGTTCTTGAAGCGTCGAAGCGACACGACCGAGCCCTCGTAGATCTGCACGTTGTCGCGGAACAGGCGCACCTTGGCCTGGCGGTTGACGACGCCCTGCGTGACGAAGCAGCCGGCGATCATGCCGACCTTCGGGACGCTGAACGTGTCGCGCACCTCGGCGGTGCCAAGCGACTTCTCCTGGCTGACCGGAGAGAGCTGGCCCAGCATCGCCTTTTTTACGTCGTCTAGAGCCTCATAGATGATGCTGTACTGGCGAATGTCGACCTTGTCGCGCTCCGCCAGCTGCTTGGCCCGCGACTCCGGGCGTACCCCGAAGCCGATGATGATGGCGCCGGACGCGCTCGCCAGGTTCACGTCGGCCTCGGTGATGCCGCCCACGCCCGAGTGCAGGACCTTGACCCCCACCTCCGGTCGCGACAGCTTCTCGATGGCCGCAGCCAGCGCCTCGACCGAGCCGTGAACGTCGCCCTTGACGAGCAGCTTCACCTCCCGAACCTCGCCACCGGCCTGAATCTGCTTGTCGAGGTCCGCAAAGGTCATGCGCGGTCCGGCCTTGGCCATGTCCGCGGCGCGGCTCGTCGCGACCTGGTAGTCGACGATCTTCTGCGCCGCCCGGTCGTCTTTGACCTTGTAGAAGACCTCGCTCGCCTCGGGCACCTCGGAGAAGCCGATGACCTCGACCGGAGTCGACGGACCGGCATCCTTCAGTCGCGCGCCGACGTCGTTGGACATCGCGCGGACCTTGCCGCTGATCGAGCCGGCGACGACGATGTCGCCTACCTCCAGCACGCCCTCTTGCACGAGCAGCGTGGCCACCGGACCGCGTCCGCGCTCGAGCCGTGCCTCGAGCACGAGGCCGCGCGCCGGCTTCTTCGTGTTGGCCGTGAGCTCCATGACCTCCGCCTGGAGCAGGATCATGTCGAGCAGGTGGTCGATGCCCTCCTTCTTGAGCGCGGAGACCTTACAGACGACCGTCTGACCGCCCCAGTCCTCGACGACCAGCCCGTGATCGGCCAGCTCACGCAGGA
>SXOX01000205.1 GCA_005776585.1 Pseudomonadota bacterium
CACGGCTGAGCCGTCGCGGCGCGAAGCGCCGGCATTCACCGACTGAGGCGTACTGGTGGTACGCCGAAGGAGGTGAACGGCGGCGCAAGCTTGCGTTCGCGAGCGTTGACGCGTGAAAGTCATGCATAATGCGGGCTAGCGTTTGGGGGGAATGCCCTTGGGCATGGACATCGTGGGCTTTTCCTCTTCCAGCGACTCGATATCGATGCGCGGCAGGAGCGGCGTTACGGCCTCGATCATCGCGCGAAGTTGACCGGGCACGTCCTCGCGCGCAGCGAAGTGCGCCTTCTTGGCCTCCGGTGTCAGCGCGTAAGCCGACAGGCTCTCTTGCCGCCATGGCGCCAGCTGGTCCCGATTGAGGCGCTCGAACGCCTCGTTGAGCGACTGGAGCGAGGCACCGCCCGGCACCGCCCACGGGCGCCGCGTCTGCGCCTTGGCGTCGCTATTGAGCGACTCGCTGGCCATCGCTCGGATGAGGCGGCCGTAGCGGCCCTTCTCGTACATGTCGGCCCACAGGAACCGAATCTGCGCCTCCGCGATCACAAGCCGCAACCGCCACAGATCGATGACTGCGCCATCGAAGCGGAGCTTCTTCTGCTGCGCCAGATCGCTCGAGCGCGCCCACATGCGATCGGCCTCGACCTGTGCTGCGAGGATGTCGGACATGCGCTCGGCGACCTGCTTCGGGTTGCGCCCGATCTGGTAGACGGGGTGCTTGGCCAACATGCCCCGTACGTCGAGGTAGTTGTCGATGTACTGCGGGGAGACGTTGCCGTCCTCGTCGTAGAACTGGGAGCGAATGCGCTGCGGCAGCCGCGAGAACGCGTCCCACAGCGCCTCGAGCTCCGGGGTCATGGCCTCCTGTGGCCAGCGCGGCGCACGGTTCATGAAGTCGCGTGTCGCCTGCCCGGTGACCCTGGGCGAGACGCCGCGCGTGTTGAGGAGCGTGAGCACGGGCTCCGAGTAGTTCTCCTTGCCCTCGAACTCCGCGCGCACGGTGTCCGGCTCAGGCGCCGGGTCGGGCACGCGCGGCTGAACGCGCACGGGGACTGGGACCGGATTGATGGCCACACGCGGTCGGTCGGACTCGAGCGCAGGTCCGCTGATGCGAGGGGCCGGACGCGCCTGCTCGGGCTTGTGGCAGCGCTTGCAGATGAGCTTCTTGTCGATCTCGACGAGGCACTCCTGGCAGTACGGCTTCTTGCACCACGAGCAGCTCGCGTACATGTCGCGCTCGAGGTGCAGCACGCAGGGCACCTTCATGCGCATCGTGCCGTGGTGCTCGACCTCCTCGGGCTCCGGCTCGGGTGCAGGCCTCGGCTTGGGCTTTGCCTTGGGCTTCTTGCGTAGGAGCAGCCACGCCAATAGGCCGGTCACGAGGACACCGATGAGCGTCCACAGCCACCACAGCGAGGCCTTGGGCGGCGGCGCCTCCTCGGGCTCGGCCTTCTTGCCGCGCTTCTTGCGCTTGGGCGAGGACTCGAGCTCGAACTCCTCGTCCGGCTTGGCGCGGCGCATCCGGTGCTCCTCGCGCGGCTCGTTCCGGCGCACCTGACGCGCGGCGGCCTGCAGGCACCCGATACGGACGTCGCGCAGCACGGTGAGGAAGGTGCTCGCGAGGTTCTCGGCCTCGGCCTTGTAGTAATTGCCCTCGGTGCGCTCGCCAATCTGCTGGAGCAGCGCGATGTCGGCGCCGGCGGAGAAGCCTACGGCGTAGATGGCGACGCGCTCGCGCTTCATCTGAGACGTCAGATCCCCGAGCAGCCACGCGCGGGCCTTCTCGATCTCGGCGGGCCCGCCCTTGAGGTCGACCTTGCCATCGGTCAGCAGCACCACGAGCTGCTTGGCCTCCGCGCGCCCGTTCTGCTTGAGCTCGTAGAACGCCTCCTGGATGCCCGCGGGGATGTTCGTGTGGGCCTGGTCGTAGGCCACCTTGTGGGCGATGCCCAGCGCTGCGGTCAGCGCACCGGCCGCGGGCGAGAGCGGCCCGCGCGTGACGACCTCGGTCCCAAAGACGACGATGCCGAGACGATCGCGCGGCGTGAGCGCTCCCGCGAGCGCATCGACCGCGATGATGGCGTTCCGCCCAGGATCGTTCTGGCGCATCGAGCCCGACGCGTCGAGTACGACCATGACGTCGATCGGACATTGCGCGCTGGCGCTTGCCGCAACGAACAGCCACGTCACGACGGCCAAGGCGGTGCGTGCGAACGACGGGCGAAACGGGAACATCGGCGCGACCTTAGCACGCCCACCGAACGGTGCGAAGGAAGCGCCCCGTGTGCGTCACCGCGCTAGGCAAAACCCGCGCGCGTCCCTATGCTCCGCCGGTGCTCGGCTCCGATCCCCGCGGTCTCGTCTTCCTCATCGCCAGCCTGCTGGCGCTCGCCGCGGCACCTCTGCTTCACCGCCTCGCGCTGCGCTCGGCGCGGACGCTCGCGGTCCTCGACGGCTTCGTCTTCGTCGCCATCGGTGGCCTGGTCCTGGGGCACGTCCTCCCCCACGCCATCGAGGCCGGCGGGCTCGGCGTGCTGCTCGTCGCGGTGCTCGGCCTCTTCGGCCCCGGGCTGCTCGAGCGCTCACTCGAGGCGCGTGGCCGCCAGGCGCATGCGCTCGCGCTGCTGTTGGCCACGCTCGGGCTGCTGTTTCACGGCCTAGTCGACGGCTTCGCACTCGCTTCGGCAGACGGCGCCACTCGGAGCGATGTCATCTTGCCGCTGGCGGTGTTGCTGCACCGCGTCCCGGAGGCGCTCACGATCTGGTGGCTCCTCCGACCGGCGCACGGCGTGGCCATCGCGTCGGGCGCGCTCGCGCTCGTCGGGGCCTGCACGTTGGTCGGCTACCACGCCGGAGACGCGCTCTTTGGCGCGACGGTGCCCGCGTGGCTCGGCTGGTTCCAGGCGCTCGTCGCGGGCTCGCTACTGCACGTGATGATCCACCGGTCGCACCCGGTCGAGGCGGGACTGGACACGCGCGCCGCCTCAGGCTGGGGCGGACTGGCGGGCATCGCGCTGCTTGTTGCCATCGCCGTCGTGCGGTTCGATGAGCATGGCGAGCATGACGGCCATTCGAGCTTCAACGATGTGTTCCGCGAGCTCGCGCTCGACTCGGCGCCGGCGCTCTTGCTGGCCTTCGTGCTGGCGGGTGTGGTGTTTGCGTTCCTTCCCGCGGTCGGGACGGCGTGGCTACGTCGCGGCGGCCGCGTCTCGCAGTCCCTCCGCGGCGTCGCGTTCGGGCTACCGTTGCCGCTGTGCTCCTGCGGGGTCATCCCGGTCTATCGCTCGCTCGTGCTGTCGGGTGTGCCGGCGGCGGCGGCGATGGCGTTCGTGGTGGCCACGCCGGAGCTAGGGCTAGACGCTGTTCTGCTGTCGGCACCGTTGCTCGGCACGTCGATGACCGTCGCGCGCGTCGTCGCGGCCGTCCTGGTCGCCGTCGCCGTCGGGACCATCGTCGGACGGCTCGCTGCGCGGGAGCGATCCCCCGCGAAGGCGTCGATTGCGCCCTCCGCCAAGACGCGGGCCGCCACGTTTGGGGCCCGGGTGCGCGTGGCCAGAGACGTGGCCTTCGGCGCGATGGTCGACGACACCATGCCGTGGATCCTGGTCGGACTCGTCTTTGCCGCGGTGCTCGAGCCGCTGCTCGGGACGGCCTTGGGGGATCTGGCCGCGATGCCGCTCGGGTTGGATGTGCCGTTGCTCGCGCTCGTCGGGATGCCGCTCTACGTCTGCGCCTCCGGAGCCACGCCGCTGGTCGCGGTGCTTATCGCGCATGGAGCTTCTCCCGGGGCCGCGATCGCGTTTCTGATCACGGGTCCGGCGACCAACGTCACGACCTTCGGCGTGCTCCGCGAGCTGCACGGTCGACGTGTCGCGCTGGCCTTCGCAGCGACGATCGCGATAGCTGCGGTCGCGTGCGGATGGATCGCCAACGCGGTGCTCGGGCGCACGAGCGTGGTCGCCGGGGCCGTCCACGATCACGCAGAGCGCTGGGGAGCGTGGACCGCGGTGGCGGTGCTCGGATTGCTCACGGCCCGGTCGCTCGTGCGAGTCGGGCCACGCGAGTTTCTCAGCCAGGTGCTGCCGGACGATCCCGAGGGGCACTCGCACGAGCACGAGCACGGGCCTGAGCACGGGCATGAGCACGGGCACAAGCACCCCGGGGTTGCCAAGCCATGAGCGCGCGGAAGCGGCTCACGCTGCGGCGGGATGAGGGCGCTGGCGTACGGCTTGGGCGGCCGTGGGTCTTTCGCGATGCGCTGGAGCTGCCGCCGGGGCTCGCGTCCGGCGATGTCGTAGACCTGTACGATGCACGCGCATCCTATGTGGCCTCGGGGATGGTCGAGCCCGAGTCTCCGCTGACGTTTCGCGCGTGGTGCCTGGAGGCGCACGAGCCCATCGACGCGGGGCTCGTGCGCGCGCGCGTCGCGGCCGCCGCGGCGTGGCGGAGCGCGGCCGTGGGTGCCGACGTCACCGCACTGCGCGTCTGCCACGGCGAGGGCGACCATGTGCCGGGGCTTCAGTGTGACGTCTATGCGTCCGAGGACGGGCGCCACCGGATCGCGGTCCTTCGCACCGATGGGCGTATCGGCGTCGCCTGGGAGGGGCCGTTCATCGAGGCGATCGTCGCGGCCCATGCACCGACCGGCGTGGTGGTGAAGAACCCGCACGTCGATGACGGCGCCGCGCGCGTCGTGCGCGGGACGGTGCCCGGCGAGGTCGCGATCCGCGAGCGAGAGCGTCGGTTCTGGGTCAACATCCGCGAGGGCCAGAAGACGGGCTTCTTCCTCGACCAGCGCGACAACCGCTCGCTCGTGGGTCGGCTGTCGCGCGGCCTCCGCGTGCTCAACCTGTTCTCGTATACCGGCGGTTTCTCGGTCGCGGCTGCGCTTGGTGGTGCCCAGCGGGTCGTCTCCGTGGACATCGCCGGGCCGGCGATCGAGGTCGCGCGCCGCAATTTTACGCTCAACGGAGTCGACCCGTCGGGCCACGGCTTCGAGGCCGCCGACGCTTTCGACGTGCTGGCCGAAGTGGCGACACGTCGTGGGGACTACGACCTCATCGTGCTCGACCCGCCGTCGTTTGCGCCGAGCGCCAAGTCGCTACCGCGGGCGCTCAAGGCCTACGAGAAGCTCAACGCGATGGCGTTGAGCGCGCTGGCTCCCGGCTCATGGCTGGCCTCGGCGTCGTGCTCCTCGCACGTCCGGGAGTCGGCGTTGCTCGACCTGATCGCGCGGGCGGCCGCGACGGCTGGGCGCCGCGTGGTCGTTGCAGGCGTCCATGGCGCGGGGCCGGACCATCCCAACCGCCTCGGCTGGCCCGAGGGGCACTACCTCAAGTTCGTATTGTTGCGCGTTTTGAGTTAGCGCCGTTCTTAAACGCAACAAGTCAGGACCGTCCCCAGGTCCAGGCGAAAGTAGAACTCGACGGATTGGCTCTTGTCGTGCAGGTCCCGGGTCGTGGGGCCGCGGACGAAGCCCTTGCGCTCGTACCAGGCATGCGCGGTCTGAAAGCGCGTGTCCGACCAGAGGTCCATGAAGCGGGCCTCCCGCTCTCGCGCGGCGGCGAGCACGTGCTCCCAGAGGGCACGACCGACGCCGATGGCGCGCCAGTCCTTCGCAACGTAGAACTTCTTGAGCTCCGCGCCTCCCGGCTCCGTCGCGGCGGGCGCGATGCCGACGCAGCCGACGACGGCGCCCGTCTCGGACTCGGCGACCCAGAAGCGCCCGTCGTGGGCGGCGAACCACGTGGCGATGCCGCGGAGCTCCGGCATCTCGCCGTCCACGTCGAGGACGCACCCGTCGTACTCGGTAAACACGTCGCCGATGAGGGCGATGAGCCCGGCCTCGTCGTCGTCGCGCGCCATGCGTATCCGGAACGTCACGCGCGCGAGGATGCCTTGGCCGCGCACGCCACGCAACGCGGGCGCCGGATGTGGTAAGCTCCCGAATCATTGGGAGCGCGGAGGCAGCATGAACGTGAAATGGCTTGTGGGCTTGGGATGTTTGGCGGCGGTCGCGGCGTGCAGCGGGGACGTGCTGGACGGTGCCGGAGTCGGCGCCGGAACGGACACGCCGGGCACGACGGACACGGTGACCGACGGCGCCGGCGGCAAGACGGAGATCGCGAGCTCCGAGACCGTCGTCGGTCCGGGAGCCGACATCCTCGCCAAGGAAGACGGCCTCCTCCCGACGGACGTCCCCGACGTGACGCCGCCGCCGGATGTGCCCGATGTGGCGCCACCGGTCGACGTGCCCGACGTGACGCCGCCACCGGACGTACCGGATGTCCCGGTCGAGCCAGACGCGCAGGATGCAGGACCACCTCCCGATGGCGGCTGCGCCGTGCATCAACAATGCGATGACGGCAACCCGTGCACGACCGACGCGTGCGGGCAGGACGGGCAGTGTACGACGGCGCCCGTCGTCTGCACAGAGGATGGCAACCCGTGCACCGACGAGGTCTGCGATGGCGGCTGCAAGTCGGTCCCGAACACCGCGAGCTGCAGCGACGGCAACCCGTGCACCGACGGCGACACGTGCAAGGACACCAAGTGTGAGGGCGGGTCGTCTTCCTGCCAGTGCGCCACCACGAGCGATTGCGCGGCGTTCGACGACAAGGATGCCTGCAACGGCACGCTCGTCTGTACGACCGCTCAAGATGGCAAGAAGTCCTGCACCGTGGACCCCGCCACGATCGTGACGTGTACGCCCCCGGACGCGGCGTGCAAGAAGGTCACGTGCGTTCCGGCCACCGGCCAGTGCGAGCCCGGATCGCTGGAAAACGGCTCCCCTTGTGACGACAACGACGTGTGCACCAAGGACGACGCCTGTACCGACGGGACGTGCGGCGGCGCCAAGGCCTGCCAGTGCGATACGGAGGCCGACTGCGACGCGCTCGAGGACGGCGACCTCTGCAACGGCACGCTGGAGTGCAAGACCGGCGCGGACGGCAAGCGCTCCTGCGAGGTCCTCGCGGCCACCATCGTCACGTGCGAAGCGCCTTCGAGCGTCTGCAAGGTGATGGTCTGCGCGCCGAAGACCGGCGAGTGCAGCGAGAAGGACGCCGGTGCCACGACGCAGTGCAACGACGGCAACGAGTGCACCAAGGACGACCTCTGCACCGCGGGTCAGTGCGGCGGGACGACTCTCTCGTGCGACGACTCCGACGACTGCACGACCGACGACTGCGACACGGAGTCCGGCTGCGTCAACGAGCCCATCACGTGTTCGACCGACGGGGACTGCATCCTCGTCGCCGACTGCGCCAAGAAGGGCGGCTGCGTCTTCGCGGGCCTCGCGCACCCGGAGCCGCTGCTGAGCGCGAGCGGGGTCGAGGCGCTCCCTTCGGCCACGGACACGAACACGTCGCCCTCCGACTGGGGCACGGCCAACCAGGTCACGTCACTGTGGCTCGGCGGCGACGCCGAGAAGGTGGTCCTCGTGATTCAGGGCACCGTCGAGGCGCAGAACGCGATCGTGGCGTACCTGGACCTGGACTACGGCGCCCACACGGGCGTCACCGATCCCAAGACCCTCACGGACGGCGCGGGTGGGCTCGACAATGCGGTCTCGTCAGGCATCGACTTCGGTGACGCGGGCTTCGGCGCAGACGCGGCCGCGGGCACCGTGGGGATGGCCACCGGCAAGGGCATGATCGACGGCGCCGGCTGGCGCTCGCTGTCGAATACCGCCGATCTGCCCTGGCTCGACGGCGCCGTGGCGCCGCTTCCGGGCGGCGGCCTCCTCTTCCAGATCCCGACGTCAACGCTGTTGAACGGCCCTCTGACCGGGTCCCGCACCATTGCGGTGCACGTCGCCATCGTCACCAAGGACGGCAGCGCGTGGACCCAGCAGCGGCTCGTCGGTCGCCTCGGCCTCGTCCCGAACCCCGAGTGCGGCGAGGTGACCGCCTGCGACAAGCCTTGGTGCGTCAACGGCGCGTGTACCAATTTCGAAACGGTATGCGACGACGGCGTTGCGTGTACCAAGGACTCCTGTTCTCCGGGGATTGGGTGCGTGTACTCACCGGACGACGACCAGTGCACCGACGGCGTCGATTGCACCGCCGACACGTGCGACGCCAAGAACGGTTGCCAGTTCGCTCCGGTGAACACGAGCTGCGCGGACGACCACGCCTGCACCGCGGACACCTGCGACGCCAAAGAAGGCTGCCAGCACGCGCCCGACGACAAGCTCTGCGTCGACCAGAACGCGTGCAGCGTGGACACCTGCAGCGTCGAGGAGGGCTGCAAGAACGAGCTCACCGACGCGCTCTGCGACGATGGCATCGACTGCAGCACCGACACGTGCACCGAGACCGGCTGTAAGAACACGGCGGACCATACCGCCTGCGCGGACAGCCACGAATGTACGACCGACGCATGCGTCCTCCCACTGACGTCGGAGGGTCCACAGCCAGCCGCGGCTGCGCAAGAGGTCGGGTGCATCCACACGCCGGTCCATGCGGATTGTGCTGACGAGTCCAAGTGCACGGCCGACGTCTGCGACGTCACCGATGGCTGCAAGAACACGCCGACAGACGCGCTCTGCGACGACCAGGTCGCGTGTACGGTCGACAAGTGTGACGGCGAGGGCAGCTGCTCGAACACGCCAGACAACGCCAAGTGTGACGATACCTACGCGTGCACCGAAGACACGTGCGACCTCCTGGACGGCTGTCAGTACGCACCCGACGACGAGAAGTGCCTCGACGCCTTCAACTGCACCTCCGAGACATGCTCGACGGCCAAGGGCTGCGTCGTGACGACGGACGCGGAGGCGTGCATCGACGGCATTGATTGTACGATCGACGATTGTTCGATCACTGAGGGCTGTACGAACGTCGCGACGAACTCCCTGTGCGAGGACGGCGTCAGCTGCAACACGGACGTGTGCTCCGTCGATGACGGCGAGTGCCTCCACCCGCCTATCGAGGGCGCGTGCGACGACGACATTGCCTGCACCGACGACGCGTGCACCTCCGAAGGCTGCACCCACACGGCGAACTCGGACCTGTGCTTCGACGACGTCGGCTGTACGACCGACAGCTGTGACGCGACCAAGGGCTGCGTCTACACGCCGGAGAACTCCCAGTGCGACGACGAGATCGGCTGCACGATCGATGTGTGCGACGCAACGCAAGACTGCGTGCATACGCCGGACAACGCCAAGTGCGACGACGAGATCGTCTGCACGGTCGACACGTGCGGTGAGTTCGACTGCGAGCATGAGGCCAAAGATTCGCTCTGCACCGACGGGCACGAGTGCACCGACGACTGGTGCGACCTCAACCAAGAGAGCAACGACAAGTGCCGCCACATGCCCGACAACTCGCTGTGCGACGACGGCTTCGAGTGCACCTTCAACGACTGCAGCCCGGACCTCGGGTGCAACTACGAGCCCAATGACAGCGACTGCGACGACGATCACAGCTGCTCGACGGAGGTCTGCGACCTGACCAAGGGCTGTGTCTACACGCTCGACCACGACCAGTGCGCCGATGACATCACGTGCTCCATCGACGCCTGCACGGTCGCGGACGGGTGCACGAACACGCCCGATAGCACGCTCTGCGAGGACAACAAGCCGTGCACGGAAGACATCTGCTACATCGGCGAGGTCAACGGCTGCTCGAACGGCGTAAACTGTCAGGACGGAATATTGTGCACACTGGACTCTTGCGATCCGGTCACCTTCGAGTGCAAGCACGTCCTCTCGGACGCGCAGTGCGCCGACGGCACGACCTGCACCGTCGAGACCTGCCACGTCACGCTTGGCTGTATCAAGGGCAAGGCCAGCTCGCTCGGCGCCACGGTCGACGGCGTCATCGGCGCCGACTGGCAGTCGCCCGTCGAGGCGACCAACGCGCTCCTGACCGACTGGGGCGTCGGAAAGAACGAGCTCTCCGAGCTGCACGTGTCCTACGACGCGACCAACCTCTATGTCGGCATCAAGGGCCGCGCCGAAGCGCAGAACAGCATCGTCGCGTACGTTGACACGGACTTTGGAAAGACCACGGGCATCAAGCAGCCGACCGAGCTTTCGGACAACACGGGCATCCTCGACGATCAGCTCTCCGGCACGGCCGTCGTCAATATCCCAGGCTTTGGCGCGGAGTTCGCGTTCGGCAGCGTCGGTATGGCCTCCAACCCCAGTTCGTTCTCGGAGTCCGCAGGGTGGCGCTCGTTGACCAATCCCGCGGATCTCGCGTGGCTCGAGGCCCCGCTCGTCGCCGACGCCGTGGCGGGCTCCCTCGAGACGTCGATCCCGTTGGCCACGCTCTTCCCGAACGGCGTGCCGGCGCAGGGACTCATCGGCATCATCGTGGCGATGACCGCCGCGGGTGGAACGGTGTACTCAAATCAGTTTCTCCCGATGCCTCCGAACGGCGAGCTGCGGGCATTCCCGTTCGCCGTCTCAGGCGTCACCTGCGGCAAGTGTGTCAATGGGACCATCTGCGGAGACGGCGTCTGCACTAACTCGACGGCAGCGCTGCCCAAAGATGACAACGACCCATGCACGCTCGACCAGTGCGACTCGCTGACGGGTATCACTCACACGCCGATCGCCGGCTGCATCCCGCCTCCGAAGCTCGCCGGCGAGATGGCGATTACCGAGATTCTTTACAACGCCGCGGGCTCGGCCAACGAAGGCGCAGCGATCGGCAACGCCGAGTGGATCGAGGTGCTCAATACGACCGGAGCGACCGTGGACCTCAAAGGTTGCACGATCGCCGATAACGCGACGTCGCATACGATCACGGCCTCGGTCCCAGTGGCCTCGGGCGCCTATGCCGTGTTGACATCACCGGGCAGCAAGCCGTTTACAGCGTCATACGTCTACTCAGGCTTTTTCCTGACCAACAGCGGCGACACCGCGAAGTTGACCTGCTTCGGCACGGTGATCGATCAGGTCGTCTACCTCGCGGGCGGGACCACCGGCTGGCCCACGAG
The DNA here is from genome assembly GCA_005776585.1 of Pseudomonadota bacterium. GTDB lineage: Bacteria > Myxococcota_A > UBA9042 > SXOX01. The sequence goes on from SXOX01000205.1 coordinate 10,951, forward strand.
CACCGACGGCCGCTCGATTCAACTCAAGGCGTCGACTGCGGCGCCGTTGGCGACGAACAACGACAACAAGGCCAACTGGTTCCTCTCGGGATGCGCGTTCGACGGGAGCACCACGTTCGGCACGCCGCTGAAGTCCAACGCCGAGGACGGGCTCTGCGGCCTGTAGTCGGCAACCGCGTTCGACGCGCGCTACGGTGTCACAATCCCGAAGTGCTCGAAAGGGCGGTCGAAGTGGGCCTTGATGACGCGGCTCATGACCGCGGCGTGCGCCCCGTCCATGATGCGGTGATCGAACGTCGCAAAGGCCCGCAACATCTTACCGGGCACGACGTGGCCGTTCTCAATGACCGGCTCGTCGGTAACGGCACCCAAGGCGACCAGCAGCGGACAGCGCGAGTAGGGGACGAGCGGCACGTACGCGCTCTCGAGGCCCAGTGCGCCGATGTTGGTGACCATGGCCGACCCGAAGGGGTCCTTCGGGAGCCCTGCCCAGCGGAGGTCGAGATTGAGCGTGTAGCTCAAGAAGCTCACGACGTTCAGGATGCGATGGATGAGGATCTGCGGGAGCCACTTGAAGGTGCCCCGGGTACGCTCCAGCTCCTTATTCTCACGGCGCCGCGCGCGATCGACCTCGCGCTGCATCTCCTCGGCGAGGTCGCGCAGGTCACGCCCAGCGACGTTTCGCAACACGACGGCCGAGAGGTCGAACTTGCGCTTCTTGCCGCTGGGCTCGGCCGAGCTCGGGGGATCCGCCTCGTCGTCATCGGTGAGCATGACTTGGAAGCAGATGTCGACGGACTCGCGCAGCCAGAGCTTGCCCCAGCGCTGGATGGCGTTGGCCTCGGGCACCTCGACGAGCGCCGCCGCAAGCGCCTTAGCCATGAGCTGCGACAACGTGAGCCGCACCCCCGTGACCTCGCGAAACCGGCGGATGTACTCGAGCGCCGCGTCGGCGCGAAACGCGAGCGTGCCGTAGACCGAAGGGTCGTACTCCGTCCGCCAGGTCCCGAGCGCGATCTTCCGGAAGATGGTCATGCGGTCGTGCCGCCGAAGCGCGATGTTCCCCATGCGCCGATGGTAGCCGGAGTCGTGGAGCCGCGCGACTTGCCTCGGCCGCAACAGGCGCTTACCGTCTCCCCATGCGTACTGAGATGCAGTCGGTGGCCATGGGCGCAAGCGCATGGCTTTCTTTGATGACACTCGCCAGTCTCCCATCGTGCACCGGCAAGGCCGACTCTCCAGCGACCGTCTTGGGCGAGAGCGACACGCCAGCGGTCGCGACCTCCGATGCGGCGACCGGCGGTACGGGCGCGCTCGATGCGGTCGCCACCTCGGACGTCCCAGCACGGAGCGGCTCGGACGCGGTCGCGACCGCGGACGCACCTGGGCCGACCGACGTCCCTTCGGGCGAGGACGCCTCAGGGCCGACGGACGTCTGGACGGATCCGGAGACGACGACGCCGCCGGACACGACGGAGCCGATCGACATGGGGCCTCCGCCGGATCTCGGGCCACCGCCGCTGCCCGCGAAGTATACGACCGAGGTGCCGGCCTATGACCAGCAGGTCGCCGACCGCGCCGCGTGCACCTACGGCAAGGGGGCCGTGACGACCACGACGGTCGGGCCCAACGTCCTCCACGGGGACGCCATGCCCTTCAAGCACGTCGTGCTCTTGATGCTCGAGAACCGCAGCTTCGACCATTACTTCTCGAAGCTCGCCGATCCCAAGTACTACGGCCCCGGCAACGTGGACGTCGCCAACTGCGATCACGCGCGTGGGCACGAGATCGATGACTTCCACGACTGCACGGACCCTGAGACCGGCCAGCTCGACAACACGCCCGACCGCAACCCGGACAACTGGCTCTCGCCGCCAGCGCTCGTGCCCCGGTTTCACGAGAACCGCTACTGTACGGTCGACACGGCGCACGACTGGAACCACGTGCACCTTCAGTGGAACGAGGGCGCGATGGATGGCTTCGTCGCGACGAGCAACATCTACGGCGCAGGCGGCGGCGGTGCCCGCGCCATGGGCTACTACGACGACACTGACATCCCGTTCTACTATTGGATGGCGAATACCTTCGCGACGAGCGACCGGCACTTCTGTTCGTTGCTCGGCCCGACGTGGCCCAACCGCTACTACTACCTCTCCTCGACGTCCCACGGGCGCAGCAAGACCCCGGATACGCCGGTCGATGAGAACCTTCCGAACTTGATGAACCAGATGGACGCCGCCAAGCGCTCGTGGCGCATCTACCGTGCGGGCACGGTGTCGTTTGCGGCGGGCGCTTACGCGGCCATCGAGTACATCGGCGCGGACCTCTGGGACGAGGACAGCAGCCTCATCGGCACGACCTTCGAGGCCGACGTGGCCAAGAACGCGCTGCCGGACCTGTCGATCGTCGACCCCAACTTCACGGGGTCCGGCCAGAACGACGAGCACCCGCCGTCCAACATCCAGAAGGGCCAGGCGCTCGTGGCCCGAGTCATCAAGACGCTGGCGAGCAACATCGACGTCTGGCGCAATACCGTCCTCATCGTCACCTACGACGAGCATGGCGGCTACTATGACCACGTCTCGCCACCGGCCGCGTGTCCACCCGACGACAAGAAGCCGCCCACCGGGGCGTTCGATCGCCTGGGCATCCGGATCCCGCTGCTCGTGGTCTCACCGTTCGCCAAGGCGCACTACATGAGCCACCTCGTGACCGACCTCACGAGCGTGACCCGGTTCGTGCAAAACCGCTTCGATTTGCCTGCGATGACGGCGCGTGACGCGAACGCCTGGCCGATGCTCGACCTCTTCGACTTCCAGAACCCGCCGTTCTGGGATCCGCCAACGATCCCGATGGACCTGGCGACCATCGGCCCCGACGGTATCGCCTGGTGCGCGTCGCATCCGCCGGGGACTGGCGCTCCCGTCGGCGTGGGCGGCAACCCGACGCCCATCCCGGTGCCGCTCGTCTGCGAGAGCATCGACGTCGAGCCCAACGACTCACGCGCGCTGGCGGTGAAGCTCAAGGATCTGAGCGACTGCGATCTCGGCATCGACTCGAGCCTCGGCGGCGCGCTGGCGGGCGACGGTGACGTGGATTACTTCACGTTTCGCGGCATCGACAAGACGCTCTGCTACGCCGATCCGAAGGTGCAGCTGCTGAGCGACGACTTCGAGGCGTGCATCTTCGTTGCGTGCAGTCAGGGGACGACGGTGCTCTGGGACGAGGACGAGGATGGGGACACGTGCAACGGCGGGACCGAGACCTGGATCGACAGCGGCACGACGAAGGGCTGCTGCGTTACCAAGAAGGGCGGCGAGGCGCGTGTGGAGTACAGCTGCACGAAGCTCGGCGGCCTGGACGACTCGGCGGACATCTACCTGCGGGTGCGCAGCCTCACGCCTCCGCAGAACGCCGAGGAGGCCGCGACCGCCGGCGAGTGTCGCGACTACTACATCGAGTACAGGTTCTAAGCCTCGAAAACTACATACAATTATTCTGGAAGCCACAGCCGCCGGCGAACTCGAGCGCGTTCTCGGTGCTGTTCGGCAGGTTGTCCGTACAGTTCTGTACGCAATCCCAATTCTTGCACTTGGCCACGCACGCAAGCCCCGTCTCGCACCCGGTAAGGTTGGCACAGTTCGGGATGGGGCACTTGTCCTTGATGCATGCGAGCGGGTCGGCCGCGCAGTCCTGCGGGCACGTCTGACCGTTCTCGTTCTGATTGCAGTTGCCGTTCCCGCAGCCGGTAGGCGGGGGCGCGGCCGGGAAGCACGCCTTCTCGACGCCGCACTGGCTGACCTCCTCGAGCAGGTTCTGCGATGCGTCCGGGCCGTCGTCGATGCAGTCCTCACGGCACTGGCCGGTCGTACAGGCCGCCAGGCACTCCAGCGCGCCGTTGCAGCCGGGGAACGTAGGACACAGGCCCACGGGGCACTTCTCCTTGAGGCACGTCAGCACCGAGGTCGGCTCCTTGCAGTCCGCGGGACACGTCGCGGGGGTCTCACCTTCGCCGCAGTTGCCGTTGCCGCACCCCACGGGCGGCGGGCCGGCGGTGAAGCACTTGGCGTTGGCGCCACACGTGACGACGCCCTGGAGGAAGCCGCCCACCTGCGGCGGGACCTGGCCGATGCACGTCATCGCGCACGCATCGGTCGTGCACTTGCCCATGCAGGTGATGACCGCGGCGCACGGTGCCACGCTCAGGCATTGGCCAATCTGGCAGTGGTCGGCGAGGCACTGGGCCGTCGCCGAGAGCGGACAGTCCTTGGGGCAGTTGCTGTAGCTCTCGCCCTCGTTGCACGTGCCGTTGCCGCACGACTCCGGCGGCTTGCAGTCTTGCGGGCAGCTCTGGACGGTCTCGCCCTGGTTGCACTGACCGTTGCCGCACTGGTTTGGCGGCTGGCAGTCTTGCGGGCAGTTGAACGGGTTCTCGCCTTGGTTGCACTGACCGTTGCCGCACTGGTTCTGACCGGAGCACAGCGTCGCGTAGTCACCGCAGCAATCGCCGAACTGGGTGCACTCCTGGTCGCACTGACAGCTCGCACCTTCCTGATACTGGCCGCACTTGCCGGCACAAGAGCCTGGAGGCGCTGGCGGGCAGTCCTTGGGGCAGCTCGCGTTGGTCTCTCCGGGGTCGCACGCGCCATTCCCGCAGGTCTCGGGCGGAGGATCGATCTTGAAGCAGCCCGCCTGATTCGCACAGCTCGCAATGCCCGAGAGCAGGATGTGCACCTGCTGCGGGGTGGCCGCGATGCACTTGTCGACGCACGCCGCGTCCTTGCAGCTCGCGAGGCAGTCGATACCGCCCTGGCATGCCGCGTTGGCCGCGCAGACGTCGGTCTTGCAGTGGTCGGTGATGCACGTCGCCGGTGTGGGCGGCTTACAGTCCGAGGGGCAGCTCATGGGCGTCTCGCCCAGGTCACACTTCTGATTGCCGCACGCGTTGGGCCCGTCCTTGCAGTCGGTCGGGCAGCTCGCCGGCGTCTCGCCGACGTCACACGTGCCGTTCCCGCATGGCTCCGGCTTCGTGGCGCAGTCCGCAGGACAGCTCGTGGGCGTCTCGCCGGGGTCGCACTTCTGGTTGCCGCACGCGTCGGGCGTGTCCTCGGGGATGCACGCGAAGATGGAGTCCGCCCCGCCACCATTGGCGATGACGCGGCAGTACCAGCCCGCCGGGCACGCGGTAGAGCAGCCCTGGGAGCAGACCGACTTCGAGGCGAGCTGAATGCACAGCTCCGCAGAGCAGTCCGTGTTCTGCTTGCACGGCTTACCGAGGTCGGGTGCCGCGACCGGTGCGCTGGTCTCGCCGCTCGGCTTGGCGTCAGCGCGCGTGTCTGAGCGCGCATCGGTGGTCACGTCCGCCGTCGAGCCCGTCGCATCGCCGAGCAACACCTGCACCCCCTCCTCCTCGGTCGAGGCGCACGCCAGTCCCAGCGCGCCGAAGAACAACGCCACGGAGGCGCTACCAGCTCGAATCGTCAACCACCGCATCGAAGCCTCCACACTGCGCTTTCGCCGGGACCCACGCGTCCCGCCAGTGGCGAGCATCATGGCGAAGTCGACGCCTGATGTCGTGTCGAAAATTCTAGAGGTCTCATGCGTCGCGCCAAGTCCTCTCCTCCGGAGGCGTTGACGACCCCGGCACCCGCTCCTATCTTCGCCGCGCGCCCACGCATTGGATGAGCTCGGCGCGGGAGACGCCATGAGCCAGACCACGTTTCATGGCACGACGATCGTCGCCGTGCGGCACCTCGGACAGGTGGCCATTGGCGGAGACGGGCAGGTCACGCTGGGTAGCACCGTCGTCAAGTCCACGGCCAACAAGCTGCGGCGGCTCTTGGATGGCCGCGTCATCGTGGGCTTCGCGGGCGCCACGGCCGACGCATTTACCTTGTTTGAGCGACTCGAGGCCAAGCTGCGCGACCACAATGGGCACCTCACCCGCGCGGCGGTGGAGTTGGCCAAGGACTGGCGGACCGATCGGCTGCTGCGCCGCCTGGAGGCGCTCATCCTCGCGGCGGACAGCAAGAAGACGCTCCTGGTCTCGGGCACCGGTGACGTGATCGAGCCGGATGGCCACGCGATCGCCATTGGCTCCGGTGGGAACTATGCGCTCTCGGCGGCTCGGGCGCTCTTGCGCCACGCGCCCACCCTCACCGCGGAGTCCGTGGTGCGGGAGTCCCTCGCGATCGCCGGTGAGATCTGCCTCTATACGAATGACAAGGTCAGCGTCGAGCTGCTCGACTCGGAGGTCTGAGATGGCGCCCTCAAAGGACATGGATCTGCCGGTCGAGGCGTCGTTCACGCCGCGCGAGCTGGTCGGCGAGCTGGACCGCTACATCGTGGGCCAGAACGACGCCAAGAAGGCGGTCGCCATCGCGCTCCGCAACCGCTGGCGCCGCCGGCAGGTGCCGCAGCCGCTCCGCGACGAGATCACGCCGAAGAACATCATCCTGATTGGCTCCACGGGCGTCGGCAAGACGGAGATCGCGCGACGCATCTCCAAGCTCGCCCGCGCGCCGTTCGTCACGGTCGAGGCCTCCAAGTACACCGAGGTCGGCTACGTCGGGCGCGACGTGGACTCCATGGTGCGGGACCTGGTCGAGACCGCTGTGGCCCTCGTCCGCAAGGAGGAGCGGGAGGCCGTCCTCGAGCGCGCGCGGGCCAGCGCCCAAGAGCGCGTGCTGGACCTGCTGGCCCCCAAGGAGGAAGGACGCGCCGGCTTCGAGGCGCCGCCGGCCGACACGGGCGACTCGACTCGGGGCCGCACCCGGCAGAAGCTGCGCGCCATGCTAGAGAGCGGCGCCATGGACGAACGCAAGGTCACCGTCGAGACGGCCGAGAAGACCTTTCCCACCATCGAGATCTTCACGAGCCAAGGCGGCGTCGAGGAGATGGGCGGTCAGCTCCAGGAGATGCTCGGCGGCATGATGCCGAAGAAGCAGAAGAAGAAGGAGCTCTTCGTCGGCGAGGCCATTGAGCTGTTCACCGAGGAGGAGGTCGGCAAGCTGCTCGACCAAGAGCGCATCGTCCGCGTCGCTCGAACTCGGGCCGAGGAGACCGGGATCGTCTTCATCGACGAGATCGCCAAGAGCGCCGGTCGCGAACGCTCCCAGGGCGGGCCGGACGTGAGCCGCGAGGGCGTGCAGCGGGATCTGCTGCCGATCGTCGAGGGCTCGACCGTGCCGACCAAGTACGGGCCCGTGAAGACCGACCACATCCTCTTCATCGCCGCGGGCGCCTTTCACGTGGCCAAGGTCACAGACCTCATCCCAGAGCTCCAGGGCCGCTTTCCCATTCGCGTCGAGCTCACCTCGCTCGGCGAGGACGACCTGCTGCGCGTTCTGACCGAGCCCGAGAACTCGCTCCCCAAGCAGTATCAGGCGCTGCTCGGCACCGAAGGCCTCGACATCTCCTTCGATGACGGCGCGCTCCGGGCCATCGCCGAGATCGCCGCCGAGGTGAATCGTCGGACCGAGAACATCGGCGCACGCCGCCTTCATACGGTCATGGAGAAGCTGCTGGAGGACCTCTCGTTCAAGGCGCCCGAGCTCCCGCGGGAGCCAATGACAATCACCGAGAGCGTCGTGCGCACGGCCCTGGGCAAGGTCCTGGTCGACCAGGATTTGGAGCGGTACATCCTATGACGACCACCAACCGAAGTGGTGCTTCGACCGGCGGACACGCCGGAGTCTTGGGCTTCGACGATGCGGGCGAGGGTGAAGCACCGCTCGACATGGCCGCATTGGTGGAGCTTGGCCGCGCCACGATGGCCAAGAGCTTTCGGCAGGCCCCGATCGTGTTCACGCGTGGCGAAGGCTGCTACCTGTGGGACGCGGAGGGGCGCCGCTACCTGGACTTCGTCGGCGGGCTCGCCGTCAACGGCTTGGGGCACAGCCACCCGCGCATCGTGGAGGCGGTCAGCGACCAGATCCGCACGCTCGTCCACGTCTCCAACCTCTACTTCAACGAGCCCGCCATTCGCTTGTCCAAGCGCCTCTCCGACGAATTCCAGCGCGCGACCGGCGGCCCCGCGCGGGTCTTCCTCTGCAATAGCGGGACAGAGGCCACCGAGGCTGCGATGAAGCTCGCTCGCCGTTACGCCTATGCCGTGAAGAAGGAGCCGCAGCGCAACGTCATCGTGTCGTTCGAGCACTCGTTTCACGGCCGCACCTACGGCGCCATGACGGTCACGGGGCAGCCCAAGTACCAGGAGGGCTTCGGCCCTATCGTTCCAGGCGTGCGCTACGCCAGCTTCAACGACCTCGCGTCGGTCGAAGCGGTCATGGGTCCGGACGTGTGCGCGGTCTTCGTCGAGCCGATTCAAGCGGAGGGCGGGCTCTTCCCCGCCGCGCCCGGCTTCCTTCGCGGTCTCCGTGAGCTCTGCGATCGCCACGGGGCGCTCTTGTGCCTGGACGAGGTCCAGGTCGGTTGTGGGCGCACCGGTCGATTCTTTGCGTTCGAGACGCACGACGTTCGACCGGACGTGGTCTGGCTTGCCAAGGCGCTCGGAGCCGGTATCCCCATTGGCGCCATGCTGTGCTCCGAGGCCACGTCCGATGGTTTTGCACCCGGCAGCCATGGAACGACGTTCGGCGGCAACGCCTTCGCAGCTCAGGTTGCCCTCACGGTCTTGGAGGTCTTCGAGGAAGATGGCATCCTCGACAACGTGCGCGAGACCGGGGCCACGCTGAATCACGAGCTGACACGGCTCAGTGAGCGCTTTGACGTGCTCACGGGGCCCCGAGGCGTCGGGCTCATCCAAGGGCTCGGCTTTCGCGAGGAGTGGGCCTTCGCTACGGCGGATGCCTGCATGAAGCGCGGGTTGCTGGTCAACAAGCTCAACACGAAGACGTTGCGCTTTCTCCCGCCCCTCATCGCGCAGAAGGCGCACGTCCGCGCGGCCGTCGAGCTGCTGTCCGACGCGCTCGGCGAGGTCAAGCGCAACCCGCCGACCCAGGAAGGCAAGCCGTCATGAGCACGCAGACCTCCAGCGCGGCGGTGGTCACCGCGGAGTCTCTGCTCCGCGAGATTGTCTCCGACGCCGGGACGATCGACTTCCCGTCGCTGCGGACCGCGCGACTGAAGGCGCTTCCCAAGTCTCGCCGGATCGCCATGGAGGCCACCCTCGCGGCGCTGGATGCGCTCATGCTGACGCTGCGGGAGCGCGAGACCGCGATCGCGCTGCGACCGCCGACAGCGCCCGTCGAGGAGCCGGTGGCAATCCTGCCAATGACGCCGGCGCTGATCGAGCGCGATCGTCTCGCCATGGCGAATGGCACCACGCAGCCCATCGCCCAGACTGACTCGGACGACACGCTCGAGAGCACGGCGCGCTTTCCGGGCCCGGTCATTCGCCGGGATACGCCGACGGAGGCGCTTCCGCCCGACGACGACCGGCCGACCACCATCCTGAACGCCGTCACAGAGACGGATATCCGGGATGCACTGCGCGCGACGGAGGGCGCCGTGCAGCCCGATGTCGTCGAGCGCGAGCTCTCCGACGACCTCGCGGAGATGTCGACACGCGGCGCGAGCAAGACGGTGTTGGATCTTCCCGCAGTTCGGCCCGAGGACGTCGCGCCCGAGCCCGAGGTCACGCCGATCGCAGACGACCAGCCAACTCCCGGCTGGACGCGGGTCGCGGAGCTCCTCTTCGACGACGCGCTGCGCCTCTTCAAGCTGGGCGACAGCGAGGGCGCGCTCGTCTCGCTCGAGCGGCTGTTGGCGGCCAATGAGCTCAACTCGGACCTCGAGGAGTTCGTGCGGGTCAACGAGGACCGGCTCGTCGAGGTCTACCAGACGCTCATCGGCCCGTGGGAGAAGGTCCCGCGGCGCGTCGCCCCCATCGAGCCCATGCCGGCTCGGTTCTTCGAGAACGCCAAGATCGCGCGGGTCCTGGCTCGCGTCGATGGCCGCACGTCCATCGGTCGCCTGCTAGACGAAGGCGGCGGAATGTCGCGCCTGGAGGTGGCGGCGGTCGTGTCCCAGCTCCTGAGGACCAAGTCGATCTCGACGGCGGACTCGGTGGCCGCGTGAGCCAGCGCACGGTCCCGATGGAGCGGTGGGAGGACTTCGAGGCGGCGTTCTACATCGGCAGCCCCGACGCGCGGTACTTCCTCAACGTGGAGAGCGGCGAGGTCGTCTACACGAGCCACATGGACGACGAGAAGGTCCGCGGCCGCATCCTGGAGCGCACCCGCCTCCCTGGTTGGCTCGAGCTACCGCGAGCGAGTACGCCCGAGGGAATGGACGAGGTCCGCGCGTTCGTCGCCTCGGAGACGCGCCCAGAGCTCTTGGAGGCGCTGACCCGGTCGCTGGCGGAGCGCGTCCCCTTGCGTGCATTCATGCGTGTCGTGTATGCCGATCCACAGGCGCGCGCCCGCTGGGCGACGGACCGTATTCGGGCGATTCATCGCCGCATCCTCGCCTTCTGCGAGCATGAGGGGCTGGTCATCGATCACGACCGCTATCGTGAGCTCACGGGCTCGGCTCGGTAAGCACCCGCCGCAGCTCCGCCGCGGTCGTCTGTCCCGCCAGCGCCTTGGCCACGCCGTCTTCCCACAACGTGTGCGCTCCAGATTGACGCGCGAGCTCCAAGAGGCGCGCCGGCGTGGCGTCATCTCGGAGCGCGGCCCGCAGCTCGTCAGTGGCGACGAGGACCTCCGAGAGGAGCACCCGGCCTGCAACACCGCTGCCGTGGCACGATGTGCAGCCCTGGGCCCGGCGCAAGCTCACGCGAGCGGCCACCTCGGCCGGGACACCAAACTCGGTCATGAAGGCGGCCGACTCCGGATCGTCGCACGCGCAGTCCGGACACGGCGCGCGGACGAGCCGCTGAGCGATCGCGGCGGAGACCGCGGCGGCGATGCGCCAACGGGTCAGGCGGTCCGCCGTCAACGCGAGCCGAAGGGTCTCGACGACGCGTGTTCCAGACAGCGTGGCCACGACGAGGCGCCCATCGTGCGCCGCGCTCGCGAGCCGCGGGAGGTCTTCGACGCGCGCCACGTCGACCAGGATGACGTCGGGAGCGAGGCCCAGGGCGCCGTCGACGGCGTCGTGGAGCAGCGCCGGCGACGTCGCCGTCAGCGGGGCTCCGAGCCCCGTCGGCTGCCTGCCCGTGGTGAGCGCGACGATGTGGCGTGAGGCGGCCAAGGGTGTGACCAGCGCCGCGGCGGTCGTCGTGCGCCCCGAGGCGTGCGGGCCGATGACGAGGACGAGACCCGCGCCTCTCTGCATGAGGCGGTCGAGGTGCTGCAGGTCCTCGGTCGCGAGCCCCAGCTCCGGCGCGGAGCGCGGAGCGACGCGCGCGGGCGTGAGCGTGAGTGTGCGCTGCTCGGGCGACCCAAAGGTGCGGGCGATGATCTGGCCGCCGGAGTCGCGGCTGGCGTCCTCGAGCGCTGCGGCGAGGGCCGCATGAAGTCGCGCAGGCACCGCGGCCCGCGTATGCAAGCGACCGTGGCGACGCTCCCGGAGCCGCGAGAGCCGGCCGGTCCGCTCGAGGATGAGGCTGTCGGTGACGGTCGGGTCGAGGTCCGAGAGGAGGCGCTCCACCTGCCGGCGAACGACGACGGCGAGCTCCGTCGAGGCCGCGTCGTAGCGCTGAAAGGCATCCCAGTCCGCCGCCGTGACCCCGACGATCCCCAGCTGCGCGGCGCCGAGCACGTCCGTCAGCTCGTCGAGGAGCACCGTCGCCCCGGGGTCGCGCGTGGCCACAATCAGCGTGTCTCCATCACGGCGCAGTGGGATCACGCCGAGGCCCTCGGCGAAATGGCCCGGGAGCAACGCGCCGACCTCGGGATCACAGCCCACCTCGACGAGGTCGACGAAGCGCACGCCGCTCTGGGCCCCCAGGGCGGTCCTCAGGGCGCCCGCGGAGACCGCGCCCGCGTCGAGCAGCAGCGCCCCGAGGCGGCGGGCGTCCGTCGACTGCCGCGCCAGCGCCTCCGCCACACGCTCTTCAGTCGTAGCCCCGGCTTGAATGAGCAGCGCTCCTACGCTTCGTGTCGTCATCGTCCGCCGCCTTCCATGCCATCGAGTCGCGCGCGAAGCGCCTCGATGACGTCATCTACTGCTGCTTCCAGTGCCTCACGTGTCCCGTCGTTGCGCACGATCCACGTGGCGAGCTTCTCTTTGGCCTCGAGCGACATCTGCGCCGCGATGCGCGCATCGACGTCCGCGGGGCTGAGATCCGGGTCACGCGCCAGCACCCGCTGCCGCTGCAGAGCGGCTGGGGCGCTCACGACGACGAGGGCCGGAAACAGCCGGTACGCGCCGGTCTCACACAACAGCGCCGCCTCGTAGAACGCGAGCCGGTGACCTGCGCGGCCGAGCTCCAGCAGGCGCGCCTGCGCGCGCTGGGCGATGGCGGGATGGATGAGGCTCTCCAGGCGCTTTCTGAGCGTGTCGTCCTCAAAGACGACGCGGCCCAACGCGCGCCGGTCGAGGGTCCCGTCCGCGGCGAGCACCTCGGGACCGAACGCCGCGACGATCGCGGCATGGGTCGGCTCTCCAGGCGCGACGACCTCACGGGCGAGCTGGTCGGCATCGACGACGGGCAACCCGCGCGCGCGCAACAGCTCGGCGACGGTCGACTTGCCTGTGCCGATGCCACCGGTCAGGCCCACCGTCATTGGCCCGACGGTAGTTGGCCCGACCGTAGTTGGCCCGACCGTAGTTGGCCCGACCGTAGTTGGCCCGACCGTAGTTGGCCCCAGCGTCAGTGGTGGGCGAGGTCCTGTCCGCACGTCGTCGATCGCCATCGCAGCCGCACGGTATCGCGATTCAGCGAGCCCGTCACCCCTCAGCGAGGAGGGCTCGGCCGTTGGCAGCGGGCCATGCAGCCGCTGAAGAAGTCGCGCTGGACCGAGCCGGCGGCTTTCACGGCGTCGATTTCGGCTTGCTCGCACTTGGCGACGCACGACTGCCCGGCCGGACCGCTGGCCTTGGGTGCGTCGGTTCCCGACATCCACCAGAGGATCAGTCCGGTGAGCACGAGGGCCGCAGCTCCGAGCCCGACCAGCCGGCGCGTCGGCGACGGCGGCGGCTGCGTGACGGGGATCAGCTCCGAGGTGCGGATCGGCTTGGACTCCGCCTTGAGGGCCGGCGGTGGCGGTAGAGGCGTGGGTGGTGGCGAGCGGCCGTCACCTCCGCTCGCCGCAGTCGGCATCGCCCCTGCAGCCAGGCCGAACAGGCCGCTGCCGGCGTCCTTGACCCGGAGCTGCGGTCCCTTGGCCCAGACCTCCTCGCTCAGGACGGCGCCGCAGAATCGGCACGACTTCACGCCTTCGGCGAGCACCATGTCGCAGCCCGGGCAGTAGTACTTGCCGCGGCCGCCGGGTGAACTGCCCTGCTGTGGTTCTGGCATCGCTTGCCCCAGATTGCTCGCCACGCCGTTGGGCCGTGGTCCGGGTGGGACTATACCGTACGGGCAGAATGCAAGCGAGCTTCCGGCGTCACGTGGACAAAACGATAGACTAATCCAGCGTGGCGTAGGCGCCGTTCGAGCGCGAGACTGCGAGCGTGACCGTGCCAACCTCGGTCGCGATCTCGGTCGCCTTGATGCGCGTGACGCCCACGATGACGAGGTCGCTGATGGGGATCGGGAAGCCGCCGCCGCCACCGGGCAGGACCTTCATCGCGCCCGAAGGCACGGTGAACGACCCGGTGTCCTTCGTCGTGCAGACGAGCGCGTTGCCGCTCTTGGGGCCATCGAGGTCGGCGACGAAGACGTCGATCCGGACCTCGTCGCCCTGTCCCGCGTTCCAAGAGACCTGGAGCGCGCTGCTCTTGGAGACGCTGCCACCGCTGGGCTTCGTCACCTGCACCGCGCCGGGGACCGCGACCTCACCGCCAAAGGCCGGAACGTTCTTGCCGCCCGTGGCACTGGCCAGCAGCTTCGGCTGCGCGCTCAAGATGCTCTTCTGAGACGCCGGCAGCCCCGATTGATAGTCGAGACCATGCGCGCCCGGCACCGGCGACAGCGTGACGGGCTGGCTGAGGTTCTTGACCACGATGGTCCCAGCGTCGATGCCGGTCGTCGTGTCCGGTGGCGCATCTCCGCCGGTGGACGGGATGACTTGACACGTGCCGAACGTGCCGGTGACGGTGGGCTGCGGCGGCGGACCGTACCGGAAGCGGGCGGCCACGCTCGCGACCTCCTTGCCGGGATACTCGACCTGGAGGACGAGGAGGCCGCCCGTGACGGGCTGTGGCGGCGGGAGCACCCCGGTGTCGGCGGGCGGCGTCCCCAGATCCACGGGCGGCAGGCCCGGATCGATTGGCGCGTCCTGAGGCGGGGCACCCAGGTCGAAGGGAATGGAGACGGTGTCGGACGGCGAGGTCCCGGTGTCAAAGGGAATCGTGATGACGCCGTCGCCATCTGCGTCCGCCGCGGGCGCAAAGCCGGTCTCCGCGCTCGATTGGGCACCGTCGGCCGACGCGTCCTTGCGCCCCCCGCCACCGCCCGAAGCGCAGCCGAGTCCAGAGAGAGCCAGGGCAAGGAAACCAGAGCCGATGAGCGTTGTGGTCTTCACGGCGAGGGAGTGTACGCGGCCAGACGTGCGAGCGCGAGCACAGGGAGCAGACCGAAGATGGCAGTGAGGATGGCAGCGAGGTAGGGCAGCTCGGAGGCGGCGAGCCAGAAGCTGGCGCCTGCGACCCACGGAAACGTGAGGACGGTCACGACGAAGCGCAGGCCCAGGAAGCTGGCCAGTGCGGTGAGGAGCCGGGGTGCGTGCGGGTCCCAGCGACTGAGGCCCAGCGCGACGAGGGCGAGCGGGATGACGTCGCCCAGGACGACCAGGATGACCGCCGAGACGACGTCGAGATCCGCGCCGCCCGCGAAGGCGGCAGCCACCGGAATGGACGAGAACGTGTATTCGCGGCTGAGGGCGAGCAGCGTCACCGTCTCGAGGAGCCCGAGCAGCGCGAGGAGGCCGCCGAGGCGGAGCGGGCCGAGGCGGCGACGTGGCAGGTCGGTCGCTCCAACGACGAGGAGACCGAGCGCGGACAGCACGACGAGCTGTGTATCGGTGGCGAGCAGGCTCGCAAAGACGAGCGTGGCGGCGATGACGACATGCACCGGCGCGCGGTGGCGAGCGGCGCGCTTCAAGGTCCAGCACAGCAGCAGCGCGGCGCCGACGAGGAGGAGCATCCGGGCCGGGGAAGGCGGCACGAGACGGTGCGCCAGAGCGAGCGCGGCGAGGGCAAGTGCGGGCGGGCCGACGGAGCGGGTCGGGAGGGCGATGACGGCGAGCACGGCGATTCCCCAGGCGCCGTCCGGGATGCGACGGATGTCGAGGCCGTGCTCAGACGCGATCGCGAGTCCCGCGAGGCTGGCGGCGCCCAAGGCCAGGTGCAGCGCAGCGCTGTTCGCAGCGGCGCGACGGGCGAGCGCGGCGCCCGCGAGCGCGAGCCCGAGCAGCAGGACGGCCTCGCCCTCGACGTGACCAGGCAGCCAGCGCAGGACCGGAGGCAGGAGGGACAGCAGCACGGCGACCGTGAGGGCGACGAGCCAGCGCCCGTCGAGGCCATGGCGCACGTCGACCCATGCCGTCGGCCAGCCGCCCGCGAGCAGGGCGCTCATCCCCAAGATCAGGGCGGTCAGGCTGGGGAGGTACAGCGCAGTGACGATGGCGGCGAGACCGACGACCACGGCGGCCGCGAGCGCCGTGCGCCGGCGGGGGAGGATCAGTCCGGCGCAGATGCCCGCCAGAGCCAGCAGGACGCCGAGCAGGCGCGGCCCCCATGTGGCGATGGTGGGGACCTCGGGCGTGTCGGCGCCGGTGGCGGCCCGCTGGCGCTCCAGATTGCGCTCCAGTCGTGCACGGTCGACTGGCGACAGCGCGAGCGCTCCTGTGAGCACGGGCCCAGCCGACTCCCCAGGTGGCGGGACGCCAAAGAAGCCCGCGAGGGTCGGCGCGATCGCGGTCTGCGCCGTCTCGATCGCAGGCAACGGGAGGACTCCGGCACCCCACCAGACGAACGGCGCCCGTCGTGGGCCGGGCTCGCCGCCGCCGTGGCCACCCGAGTCCGTCATGCCGTGGTCCGCGATGACGAGCACCGCGGTGTCGGGCGCCGCGGTGAGCGCGAGCTGACGGATGTCGGCGTCGATCTCTCGCAGCCGCCGCGCGTAGGCGCCTGTGGTACCCACGGTCCCATCGGCGTGCCCGGCGTGGTCGGCGCCCACGAAGTGCACGACGAGCAGGTCCGGTGTGCTGCGCAGGCTCTCGAGCGCGGCCGCGAGTGCCTCGCGATCGGACTCCGTCTGGTCGTGCATGCCGCGGTCGGCGAGCGCGACGGCCCGCTCGGCGAAGGCCCCGAAGCGCCGCTCCCACACGCGATCTCCGACGAGGTGGGTCCGCTTGCCCGCCAGGTGAAGCCGCCGAAAGACCGAATCACAGGGCGCGGGTGGGGGCTCGAAGTTCTCGATGGCGTCCGACAGCGTCGGCGGCCGGCCGGTGCCAATCGTCAGCACGCCGGGCCCGGTCATGGTGATGAGCCCCGTCTCGGCGATCCCCCACGCGCCCTCGGCGCGATGGCCCGCCACGAACGGCATGACCTCGGGATCAAAGGCGCGATCGGCGTTCAGTCCATCGACGAGGACCAGCAAGAGCCGGTGGCCCGCCGCCGGGACGGGCTCCAGGTCTGGCGCGGTGCCCCACGGGTCCCGCACGGTCGGCGGCGCGAAGTGGGTCCCGACAAAATAGACGCTGGCTGCGAGACCGGCGAGGACCGCCGTCACCGCGCGTCCGAACGCGTCCCGCCAGGGCGGCGCGCGCGCGGCCACGGTTGCTGCGGCCCCGGCTGTGGTCGACCTCACCGTCCGGAGAGGAGCTGGAGCATGCGGACGGGCTTGCCAAGGCCTCGGATGCGGAGCTCGCCGGAGGGCTCGAAGCGCAGATCGGCGACATCGGCGTCCCGGCCGCCGAGGCAGGCGTCGCCGACGTAGATGGAGCCGCGCGGCGCCTCTTCGCACAGACGTGAGGCCACGTCGCGATGGGCGTGAATCCCGACCCGAAGGTACAGCGCGCGAAACGTCGCCTGCCGCTGCGTGCGGGTGCGGGCCTTCATCGCGAGCGCCGCGCGCAACGCCGCGGTCACCGACTGCGTCACGGGGAAGCTCGCATGGATTTGTCCGGGGCGGCGCTCGCGCACGGTCCCGCCGTGCTCGGCGAGATCGAGTGCCCACTGCTCCAACAGCTCGCCGGCCCCCGGGGCATCGGCCGGCTCGATGGCGGCCACGAGCTCAAAGCCCGTCGGCTGTTGGGCCCCGTCGTCGTTGACACTGGCGACACCCGACGCGCGCCCTGTCGTCTGGCGACGCGCGCCCAGCGGAGCCATCCCCCCGACGGAGCGAAGCGCGCGACGAAACGCCGACGCGTCGCCGAAGCGGTCGGCCGGCGCCTTCGCGAGCGAGTGGTCGAGCAGATCCTGGAGCCCGGCCACGGTGCCCAGGGCCGGTGCGACGTCCTTCAGCCGCGGCGGCGCCGTCCGAAGATGTGCCGTGTACATCTCGACGCCGCGCTCGGTGACGAACGGCGTGCGTGCGGTCAGCAGCTCGAACAGGAGGACACCGACGGCGTACAGGTCCGAGCGCGGGTCGATCGCCGAGCCAAGGATCTGCTCGGGCGACATATAGGCCGGCGTGCCGGCGACCTCGATCGTCGTCGAGCTCGAGGAGACGCCCTCGCGGCGCGTGTCCCGCGCGATGCCGAAGTCGAGCACCGTGACGAAGTCTTCGATCTCGCCGCGACGACCGACCTGGATGTTCTCGGGCTTGAGGTCGCGGTGGACGATCCCGTGGACGTGCGCCTCGTGCAGCGCGTCGAGCACCTGATCGACGACGTGCACCACGCGAGCCAGCGGCATGGCGCCGCCCGAGACGAGCAGCTCGGCCAGCGAGCGACCCGGCAGAAGCTCCATCGCGATGTAGAGATCCCCGCGCTCCGTCTCGCCGAAGTCGTAGAGAGTAATCACGTGCGGATGATGAAGGCCGGCGATGGTGCGGGCCTCTTTCAGAAAGCGGCGCGTCGCGCGGCGATCCTCCTCGCCGCCGAAGCCGCGTCGCAGCACCTTGACCGCCACCTCGCGCTCGATGGGCCGCTGTATTGCCCGATAGACGGTGCCCATGCCGCCACGACCGAGGACGTCGACCAGCTCATAGCGGCCGTCGATGACCTCTCGCGCCCCATCGAGTGAGGCAAGCGCAGGCGGTCGATAGGAGGGCTGGCTCACGGACACGAGCCTAGGCCGGGTTGGACGACCCCGCCAGTTTCTAGGCCGGTCGGGGGACGCCTTCTTTGGTCATGGTGGCAAACAGCTGCCCCCGCGCCTTCTTCTGGATGGCGGAGCGAAAGAACGGCGCCCAGCCCAAGAGCCGACCCGGCACGCCGATGGCCATGCCGGACCAGCGCCAGACGTCGAAGTGGTCGACGTGCTTGCTGATGAGCCCATCGCGAAACTCGAACTCGGCGTGGATGCGGTTCTCCACCCAGCGGCCCGTCGCGGCGAAGGTGTAGTCGGCCTCCCAGTCGCAGCGACCGGACTGGTCGTTTGCCTCGACGTTGGAGTGGCGAATCGCCAGGTCCGCTGCGCGCGCGGTCAGCATGCGCCACATGGCGCCGGCCTCCACGCCCCGCAACAACCCGAAGGCCGGATCGGTGAACGTGACGTCCGGCGTGTAGCAGGCGGCCATCGCGGCGCCGTCCTTCTTGGCGAACGCGTCGTAGAAGCGCGTGATGAGCGCGGCGTGGGTGTGCATCGCGTGACTGTGGCCGGGCGCGCCGCGCGCGTCAAGGCTACCAGGGCGTCGGCCGGTAGTCCTTGAAGAACACGCCCCAGGCATGCGCACCGGTCAGCAGCCCAGCGAAGAGCGGATCACAGATGCGCGCAGCACCGTCGACGATGTCGAGCGGTGGGTGGAAGCCGTGGGCCTCGGCCTTGCGCTCGGCGATGGCCGCAGGGTCCTCATCGGTCACCCAGCCGGTATCGACGCTGTTCATGTGAATTCCGTCATGGACGTAGTCTGCCGCGGAGGTGCGGGTGAGCATGTTGAGCGCAGCCTTGGCCATGTTCGTGTGCGGGTGCCGCGTCGTCTTGAGGTTGCGGTAGAACTGCCCCTCCATCGCGGACACGTTCACGATGTGCTGCTCCCGGGTCCCGGCGCGCAGCATCAGCGGCTTGAGACGCGCCGACAGGACGAACGGCGCGACCGCGTTGACGAGCTGGACCTCGAGCAGCTCGATGGTCGGGACCTCGGCCAGATCCAGCCGCCACGAGTTGACCTCCCGGAGGTCGACCTGCTGCTGGTCCGCGTCGAGCTGGCCGGTAGGGAAGAGCGAGCCGCCGGAGGTCAGGCTCCGTTCCTCGGCCGTCAGCACGGCCTGGGACAGCGCCGGGGCGTCGGCGAGGCCACGACCTGAAAGGCGCAGCTCACGATAGCCCGCCAAGAGGCGTCGCTGATCGACGGACAGGACGTCGCTCGACTCGCCCGCCATCAGGTGTGCGTAGTAGGCGGGAGGACGCCGAATGGTCTGACACGCGTTGTGCAGGATCGCATCGAGTCGGGACTCACGGCGCAGGAGGTGCCGCGCGAAGGTCTCGACGCTGGGCGTATGCCGCAGGTCGAGGCCATACAACTCGAGCCTGTCGCCCCACTCGGCGAAGTCGGGCTCAGCGGCGAAGCGCCGTGCGGCGTCGTTGGGAAAGCGCGTGGTCACGAGGGTGCGCGCGCCGGCGCGCAGGAGCTTGATGGCGGCCTGGTAGCCGATCTTGACGCGTCCACCGGTCACCAGCGCCGTGCGACCCCGCAGGTCCGCCGTCTGGTGGCGCTTCTGCCAGTTGAGCTCGGCGCACGCGGGACAGAGCTGATCGTAGAAGTGGTGCACGGCGCGATAGGGGGCCTTGCAGCAGTAGCACCGCCGCGAGGTCATCACGGTCGCGAGGGGCTCGCCGCCCACGCCCGGCTCCGGCAACACGGGCGGCGTGACGTAGAACGGATCGCGCCGCAGCCCCCGGATGCCGGTCTCGGCGAGGATGGCGGAGTCGTGCTCCTTGACCCGCGCGTCGTCGCGCTTGCGGAGCCCGCGCGCCTGCTTGCGCTTGTCGACCCGATCGGGCCGCGAGAGCCGCCCCGCCGCAGTCAGGAGGCGGCGCCGCACTGGCTCCGGCAGCTCGAAGAGCCGCACGCGGTCGTCGGCCAAGGCCTCCAGGCGGCGGGCCAGCTCTTCGGCGTCCTGCGGTGTCAGCTCAGCCATCGGCGCGAGACCATAGCCACCGCGCCGCGCCGTGTCACCCTATGGCTTGAAGTACGGATTGATGTACGGACAGATGATGCGCAGCCCGCCCGTCTTCGGGTCCGTGACCTGGGTGACCTTCCCAGACGGCCAGTCGATGGTGGCGACGTCCCACAGGCACATCGGGAAGAGCTTCACGTCCTTGACCTCAAGGACCAGCACCTTGTGGATGTAGATCCGCACAGTCGCCAGCGCCGGTCCGTAGTCATGGTCGGCCCAGTAGTGCACGGCAACGCGGTAGCGCTTGCCGACCTCGGGCTCATCGAGGTTGAGGTTCTCCGGTCCGCCCCCGTCGGTGTCGTCGCGGTCCAAGGTCGGGTCATCGGGGATCGCCGGATTGAAGCTCCCCCAGCTCGGCTTCGGGTGATACCAGAACGCGTCGTAGAGCGGGTCGAACCAGGGATCCAGCGCGCCGTCACCATCGACGTCGAAGGTCCCCGTCGCGCTGGCCTCGTCGATGAAGTGCAGGTCCAAGTCGCTGCCCGCGTCGGGCCCGACGTCGGTCTCGTCGGGATCCGCCGGCGTCTTCCACGTGAGCTCGACGTGGATGCCCTCCTCGGGGACGACGGCGACCTCCTTCACCGCCGGCTCGCAGCTCTTGTTCCCGTTCTGATCCCAGACCTCGAGCGTGAGACGATAGACGCCCGCGACGTTGACCTCCAACGTCGGGTTCGGAGCGCCGGTGCTCGGCTTCAGGACCGTGACCGACTGCGCGGGCGCTTCGAGCTTCCAGCTCCAGGTCGAGATCGGCGACGTGAGCCCCACGCTCTGGTCCCCGAAGAGGTGGAGGATCGTCTGCGGGATCACCTCCTCACCCTCCTGAACGACGATGACGGGGACCGGACACTCCGTATCGACGCCTCTCCCAGTGACCGGGATGGTGGCGGTAGCGACATAGGCGTTCGAGGTCACCTGAAGGCTAGCTGCGACGTCCCCGAGCTGAGCCGGCGCGAACGTGACCCCGAACGCGGACCGCTCGTTGACCTGGAGCGTGACCGGTACGTCCTCCGATGGCGGGCTCCCGTCCTCGTGACGCTTCAGCGTCGCGTACCCGAGCGTGAACGCCGTAGATGAGCCGGCTTGGAAGGCGAGGCCGGTCACGACGAGGGGCGCTGTCCCGATGTTCTCGAGCTCGACCATCTGCTGCGCCGTCGAGCCGACCTTGCGCGCTCCGAAAGCGACCTTGGCCGGGAGCACGCGCAGCTTGGGGACCGTGCGGTTGGCAAGCAGATCGACGCGCGTCCCTTCCTGGGCCTCGCTCGGGTCGTTGGAGTCCAGCCACAGGATCGCCTCGGCGGGCTCCGGCGACTGCGCAAGGTAGCTCGCAGCGAGCTGCATCACCTGCTGGGGGCCCAGGCTCAGCGGGGGCGAGAACGTCACCGGCTCGCCGGAGGGGGCGAACGTCTGGCCGCCGGCCTCGGTCGGGAGCGTGAGCCGCATGTCGGGATGGCCGCTGAAGCGCGCAGAGCGAATCTCGAGCGGCGCCGAGCCCGAGTTCGTGAGCGTCAATGGGCGGCGCTTCGTGGACGCGGCGTCGTCTTTGCGCACGACGCCGAAGTCGACCACCTTCGGCGCGAGATCGAGGCGCGGGCGCCCTCCCGAGGTGCTGAACGTGATTTGAAAGCGTCGGTCGTCGACCCTCCGCGTGTCGGACTCGATGAGGAGCACGGCGTCATGTGGCACGCCGCCGTCCAGGTTCGTGTACTCGACGTCCACCTCGAGCCGATCGACGCCGAGCGGCCCGACGAGGAGGCCGTCGAACCGACCTGGCCCGGTCGGCGTGAGGGCCTGGTTGCCGCGGCGGACGCCGGTCAGCTGGATCGCCGCAGCCGAGGACTCGGTGACCTGAAACGCGAGCGACAGGTGCAGCGGGCTCTTGGGATCGACGTTGGCGAGGGTGACCGTGGCTCGGGCGGTTTGACCCGCCGGCGTCGCGGGGAAGGTGATGGCGCGGAAGGGCGCAGCGCCGAGCGAGCTCGTGACGGTCAGCTGACCCCTGTCGGAGGAATCGAAGTCACCGGCACGGTCGTCGTCGCCGCAACGGACGGTGAAGGCGAGCACGGCCAGCCACGGGAGCATGGATGGGGAATGGACGGAGCGGATTCGCATCATGGAGAACTCCTTCAGCAGCAGGTTCGACAACAGTTTCAGCGAAAGCTTCAGCAACAACGGGAGCGTGAGCGAAAGCTCAAAGAACGAATGTCTCGACTTGAACACGAACGTCCGTTCGAGTCAACGGCACTTGGCGCGGACGCGTGAACTTCCCGGCGAGCCGGTCTGAAGGGTGGTTCTGGAGCGCGCGCTAGCTACGAAGTCGCTCGAGCTCAGCCTTGAGGCGCGCGACCTCGGCCTCGGCGACGACCCGTGCCGCGCGCTCCTGCTCCTTGGCCGCGCGCTCCTGCTCCTTGGCCGCGCGCTCCTGCTCCTTGGCCGCGCGCTCCTGCTCCTTGGCCGCGCGCTCCTGGAGGGCCAGCTCGGCGCTCGAGGGGACGAGCTGAGTCCCTTCGGCATCATAGGAGAGCCGGAGGAGCGCCGGATGCCCGCCACGCTCGGCGCGGAGGTAGACCTCGAGGACCGGCGAGTACACCACGTCGTCGCTGCTCTCGCGCAGCTCGAAGATCCCGTCCGCGCTGCGGGAATAGCGTTGGAGCCGAGAGACCCGTTGCTTGCGCACGCGGTGGCCGACCTCGTCGGCGTCGTAGATGACGAGCTCCTCAACGCCGAGTGCGGCGTACTTCTCCGGATTTACTACGTACTCTTTGACGCGATCGTTCGAGACGACCTCGAGCGCAAAGCGCGGCGGCGCGTGACCCGCCTTCCAGGTCTCCCACATGTCCGGCAGCGGGCGCGGCGGAGAGACGACGAGGTAGACGTCGGGCGAGACCCGGACGAGCGGTTGGTCCGGTCGCCACGCGAAGAACGTGTTGCGCCCCGCGTACACGTCCTTCCAGGCGCGCTGATAAACGAGCACGCCGAGCGAGTCGTGAGCGAGGGTCGTGATCTCGGCGTGCGATGGCGATTCGGCCATGTCTTCCTCGTCGGTGAGGTACCAGTCCTCCCAGCTGATCTCCGGGGACTCTTGCCGCGGGAGGTCCTGGCCGATGGGCTCCGGGACGAGCACTAGGGCGCGCGGCGGCCGGCGGCGCGGCGCGACCGGCAGCGGGGACGACGTGAGAGTCGAACTCATACGGGGAGAGTAACGACGCAGAGCGGCGAGGGCAAGGCGCAGTTGACGCGCCGCACCGCGACGGCGAAGCTCGCGCGCGATGTCGACCTCGAACCGCCTCTACGACGCCCTGGTCATCGGCGGCGGACACAACGGCCTCATCTGCGCGGCGTATCTCGCCCGCGCGGGCCGGCGCGTGAAGGTCCTCGAGAAGCGGCATGTGCTGGGCGGCGCGGCGGTTACCGAGGAGCTCTACCCAGGCTTCCGATTCTCCGTGTGCAGCTACGTGGTCTCCCTCCTGCGCCCGCAGATCATTCGCGACCTGGACCTGCCGCGACACGGCCTCGAGATCCTCCCGCTCGAGTGCAGCTTCGCGCCGCACGTCGACGGTCCCGGCCTCGTGCGCTGGCCCGATGGCGCCCGCACCCGCCGCGAGATCGCGCGCTACTCCCAGCGCGACGCCGAGCTCTATCCTCAGTTCGGTCGGGCGATGGGGCACATGTCCAAGTTCGTCAAGCCCGTCATCGACATGGTCGCACCCGATCCCACGTCGTGGAACCCCTTCGAGCTGTCTCGCCTCGGTGGCCTCGGCGCCCGCTTCGGAGGCATGAGCGACGCGGAGCTGTCGCGCTTCGCCAAGATGATGACGATGAGCTCGGCGGACTTCCTCGACGAGTGGTTCGAGTCCGAGGTGCTCAAGGCACCCATGGCGGTCTCCGGCATCATCGGCACCTACCTCGGCGTGCGCTCTCCGGGGACGGCGTACGTGCTCCTCCATCACTACATGGGCGAGATTGACGGCGCCTTTCGCGCGTGGGGCTTCTCGAAGGGCGGCACCGGCGGAATCAGCCTGTCGATCGCGAACGCGGCGCTCGCGGCCGGAGCCGAGATCGAGACCAGCACGGGAGTCGCCCAGGTCCTGCTCAAGGACGGTCGCGCGCGCGGCGTCGTGCTCGAAGACGGTCGCGAGATTCTGGCCAAGACGGTCGTCTCCGGCGTCGATCCGCACCGCACCTTTCTGCGGCTCGTCGGCGCGCAGCACCTGCCCAACGAGCTCGTCGACCATATCCGCCGCTACCGGATGCGCGGCAGCTCCGGCAAGGTCAACCTCGCCGTGGACCGGCTCCCGCAGTTCACGTCGCGGCCGGGCGATGGGCTGCACATGCGCGGCGACATCGCGGTCGCGCCGTCCATCGACTACCTGGAGCGCGCCTACGACGAGGCCAAGTACGGCCGGTGGTCCAAGCGCCCTTACATCAACGTGGTCATCCCCACGCTCACCGATCCCTCGCTCGCGCCACCGGGCAAGCACATCGTCTCGTGCTTCGTGCAATACGCGCCCTACGCGTTGGCCGAGGGGCCGGAGCAGTGGCCCAAGTACCGCGACGCCTTCGGAGACGACGTGATCGACACGCTCGAGGAGCTCGCCCCCGGCCTGCGGGACTCCATCCTGTTCCGGCAGGTGCTCACGCCCTGGGACCTCCAGCAGGAGTTCGGGCTCACGGAGGGCAACATCTTCCACGGTGAGCTCTCGCTCGAGCAGCTCTTCTTCCTGCGGCCCGCGCCGGGCTGGGCCAAGTACGAGACGCCCATCAAGGGCCTGTGGATGTGCGGCAGCGGCACGCATCCGGGCGGCGGGATCATGGGCGCACCCGGCCAGCTCGCAGCGGCACGCATGTTGTCCGAGGGGGCGCTGTGAGCCGGACCGGAGGCGTGGTTGTCCTCGGCGGCGGCGTCAACGGGCTCGTGGCCGCCACGCTGCTGGCCAAGGCAGGCCGCGCGGTCACGCTGGTCGAGCAACGCTCCCATGTGGGCGGGCTGTCCGCGTCCGAGGAATTCCATCCCGGCTACCGCGCGCCCGGGCTGCACCACGACGCGTCGATGGTCCGTCCATGGATCCTCGCCAAGCTCGGCCTGACGCCAACGCGTCGGCCGCGCCCTGAGATCGTGCTACCGAGCCGCGAAGGCCCCGAGCTGCGGGTACAGCCCGACGGCGATCTGTCCGGCGCCGTCACAGACGCCGATCGCGCCGCCTGGAGCCGATTTCGAGCCTTTTCCGCAGCCATCCGGCCCGCGCTGCTGCGGCTGCTCGATCGCCCGCCCCCGTCCGCGCACGATGGGCTCTGGTCGCTCGCCAAGACCGGGCTGACGGTCCGCCGCCTGGGCGCAGACACCATGGTCGAGCTGCTCCGGATCATGCCCATGGCCATCGCGGATTGGCTGCGCGACACCTTCGCGACGGAACGGTTGCGCGCCGGGCTCTGCCTGCCCGCGGTCGAGGCCGCCTTCACCGGGCCCTGGTCGGCGCACACGGCCGCGATCTTGTTTCTGCGTGAGGCGCTCTCGTGCGGCGAGGTCCAGGGCGGCGCCGCCGGGCTGGTGGGCCTCCTCGAGCCCGCGGCGCGCGCGGCGGGCGTCACGGTGCGTACTAGCAGCACCGTGGAGCGCCTGCTCGTGGGCAACGACGGCGTCACGGGCGTGCGGCTCGTAGGCGGCGAGGTGCTGGACACGCGACAGGTGCTCTCCACGCTCGATCCGAAGCGCACGTTCCTGGACCTGGTGGGCCCTCCGTGGCTGCCGCTCGCGGTAGACCATGAGGCACGCGTCTATCGGATGCGTGGCACGACCGCCGTCGTGCGGCTGGCGCTCTCCAAGCCCCTGACGACCGCGGCGGGCACCATCGTCGAGGCGCTGCGGACGGGCGAGACGCTCGACGCGGTGGAGCGCGCTTTCGACGCGGCCAAGTACCGTCGCATCGCCGAGGTCCCGGTGCTCGACGTCCGGGTCCCTTCCATCGCCGATCCCTCGCTCTGTCCGAGCGGGCACGCCGTCGCGACGCTGCTCGTGCACGCCGTTCCGTACACGCTCGACGGTGGCTGGAGCGATGCCGCGCGAGAGCGCGTCCGGGACGTCACGCTTGCGGCCCTTGCCCGGGTCTGCCCGGCGGTCGCTGAGGACCTCGTGGCCGTCGAGTGCCTCACACCCGTCGATCTCGAGGCGCGCTATGGCCTCAGCGGCGGCCATCTGCACCACGGCGAGCACGCGCCCGACCAGCTCCTGAGCTTGCGGCCCGGCATTTCGGTCGGGCGCTACGCCACGCCCATCGCGGGCCTCACACTCGGCGGTGGCTCCACCCACCCCGGGGGCTGGCTCACCGGCGCTCCCGGCGCGCTCGCGGCGCTGTCGTTGGTTTGACCGAGTGCATGACCTCGCCCTACCCCGCCGGCGATCCGCTGCGACATCGGGCTACGTCGGGGCACTGGAAGGGATTTACAGCCCGAGAGTTCAGCGATGTGTGCAGCAGCGAAGGTGGTCGGACGGCCAGTCGCTCGAGCAGATCGACGTCGGCTCGCACATTCACCTGATCTACTTCGAGGAATGACGCCATGAATCGGTTCTGGTAGACCCCTCGTCGATGCCTGAACCCGTCCTCGCCTCGCATGTCCGCCGCAAGCTCTACGTCATGCTGGGGGTGTTCGCCCTCCCGGCCCTCATCTGCTGGACCGTCGCGTACTACGCGTGGCGCAGCGAGAAGCGCTTCTCTCAGGGCGCTTCTTCGGCCGAGGCGACCATCACCGCGATTGCCGAGAAGACTCGGTTCGACGGCCGCAGCTCCGAAGACATCACCGAGGTCCGCGTGACGTTCACTGACGCAGCCGGCGCACCGCGCGAGGCGACCCAGGTCGTCTGGTCGGCCAGCGGTCTGGCGGTCGGGCAGACCCTCACGGTCCTCTACCGACCCGCGGCCCCCGAGACGATCCAGCTTCAGGGTGGCTTCTGGAACCAGTCCGGCCTGGTGGTCTTTCCGACCATCTTTGGCCTGATCTGGGCGGTCGTCGACATCGGCCTCGCGTTCGCGCTGTGGGGGTTCCTCCGCCGGAACGTCGCTTCCTAGGAGCGTGTTGCGTATTGCCGGCGCGAAGCCGTTGGAGCGGATCACGCGGCGATTCTTGCGAGGCGCGAAGCGCCGGTCAAACGGTGAAGGGCGGGCTGGATGCCCGGCCGAACCGTTTGGCGCGGGAAGCGCCCGTGAGCCGCCCGACGGCGAGTGACGGTCAATCCGCAACGCGCTCCTTGCGCGCACTACTCACCACGGTCACGCGCTCGCATCCACGATCGCGGGACGCGCAAGCGGTGGGGAACCCGCCGTTGACATCTAAACGATGGCACCCCAACTTCTCCATCATGGCCAAGACTCAGATTCAGCTTTCGGACCAACTCTATCGCCAGGTCAAAGAGCTTGCGGAGCGTCGACAGTGGTCGATCGCTGAGACCTTCCGGCGAGGCGTCGAGCAGCTCCTCGAGCGATACGCGACTCAGCCCGGCGTTTCGAGTCCGTGGTCACCTCCCACGTCCGCGACCTCGGGCTGGGTGGAATGAGCGCAGAGCAGCTGCGAGCGCTGGCCTTCGAGGACCAGAATCAGGCGCCAGCACGCGAGCCATGATCTCGATCGATGCGAATTTGTTGCTGTACGCGTTCAGCTCGAGGGCGCCCGAGCACTCGGAATCCCTCGCGTTCCTGCACTCGTTGGCTGCGCGAGACGACGTCGCCTTGAGCGAGTTCGTGCTGACCGAGTTCTACTTGCACCTCCGGAACCCCGCGGTGCTAGAGCGCCCACTGTCGGCGTCTGCCGCAGCGGACGTCGTCCGAAGCTTTCGCTGCCACCCCATCTGGCAGATCGTTGGTTTTCCGCCGACCAGCCGGGCGTTGCACGACGAGCTCTGGTCCCGTGCTGCGGACTCCGGCTTTGCTCGTCGTCGCATCTACGCCGTGCGGACGGCCCTCGCTCTGCAGGCGTTCGGTGTTCGCGACTTCGCGACCGCCACTGTCCACGACTTCAGTGGACTCGGGTTTCGAAGGGTCTGGAATCCGCTG
>SXOX01000206.1 GCA_005776585.1 Pseudomonadota bacterium
GCGGACGACTACGTCACCAAGCCCTTCGACCCGACCAGCCTCCGATCACACCTGCTGCTTCTTGGTTTGCGTCTACACCCGCTGCTCAGCTAGTCATCGGTGGCCCGGTTCAATCGGCTCGGAGGCCGCGATGAGCGCGGACGGTCACCGCCACGATCACGACGCGGTTGCCGCTGCCGCTGACCTATCGCTCTGTCAGGTCATTCCGAACCTACCTGGCTTGGTCTATCGCCGTAGCCGTACGCAGGGCTGGAGAGTCGACTTCGCCAGTACCGGCGCGGATTGGTTGCTCGGCGTCAGTTCCGCAGAGCTCGTGACCGGTTCCGTCGAACTCGCCTCACTCATTCATCCTGATGACCGGACGCGCGCGTGGGACGCAGCTGTCGAGCGCCTGTCGACCAATGGGACGTGCGCCATCGAGTATCGCCTGCTTCGCCCAGACGGAGTCCAGCGTACCGTTTGGGAACAAAGCCGCGCGATCGTCGATGGGCAAGGCAACCTTGACGCGATCGTCGCCTATATGACCGACATCACTGAACTGCGGGCGGTCGAGGCTCAACTCGTGGAAAGCGAGCTCTGCTTTAGAGCGCTGTATGAGTTCTCCCCAGATGCCGTCATTTACGTCGACCATCGCGGCATCATCACCTCGACGAATCGTCAAACAGAGCAGCTCACGGGCTATCTGAAGGATGAGCTCGTCGGCCAACCGGTCGAGACCCTGGTCCCAAGCGAGCTGCGCGCGCGCCACGGGATGATGAGCCGGGCGTTTGCCGATCGCGCCACGCCGCGTCTCATGGGCAACGGGCAACCCGAGCTTTGGCTCCAGCGCAAGGACGGGTCTCGCGTCGTCGTGGAGATCGGCCTGGCACCGACCAACTCCCACAGCGGGGGCATCGTCGCAGCGACCATCCGAGACGTGACGCCTCGCCGTGAGGCCGAGCTCGCGGTTCGAAACGCGCTGCGAGAAAAGGAGCGCCTGCTTCGAGAGGTTCAGCGTCGCGCGCGGATGTTGGACCAGGCGCGAGACGCCGTCTTCGTATGGGATTCTGCGCGGACCATCTCGTTTTGGAATGACGGCGCGTCTAGAATTTTCGGGATCGACAATGCCGACGCGATCGGTCGGCCCCTCCGAGACCTGTTGCCATGTATCGAGCCGCAATTGCTCGACGAGGCGGAAGCCCATGTTGCCGGCGATGGTCAGTGGCAGACCGAGGTGGCCGTCGAGCCACGGCCCGGTCGCCGCGTCATCCTCGATCTGCGCTTCTCGGCGCTCACGGACGTCGACGACGGGCTCGTTCCGTCTGCGGCGGGGGTCCTCGCCATTGGCACGGACGTGACCGAGCGCCGGCAGATCGAGCGACAGATCAGGCGAACTCAGCGCCTGGACAGCCTCGGCATGCTCGCCGGGGGCATCGCCCACGATCTCAACAACATGCTCATGCCCGTCCTGACGGGCGTGGAGCTCCTCCGAGGCGACATCTCGGCGCCCGACCAGGTCGAGCTGCTCGACATGATTGACGTCGGGTCGCAGCGCGCCGGAAACATCGTCCGCCAGCTCTTGACCTTCGCGAAGGGCGGGGAAGGCACGCGGACGGTGGTCGACTCTCGTGCGGTGCTCGCTGAGGTGGAGTCGATGATGCGATCCAGCCTGCCGCGCTCTGTCACGCTCGTGGTCGCCTCCGATGGCGACGTCCCGCGCATCGAGGTTGACCGCACACAGTTGGTTCAAGTGCTCGTCAACCTGAGCGTGAACGCGCGCGATGCCATGCCGTCAGGGGGGACGCTCACGCTAGAGCTTGGCGTGTCCGAGATCGACGAGCTCTTCGCGCGCCTTGCCCCGGGCGCTTCGCCGGGGAAGTACGTCACTTTCACAGTGCATGACACAGGCATGGGCATCACGCCGGAGGTCCAGTCGCGACTGTTTGAGCCGTTCTTCACGACCACGGGCGTCGAGCAGGGCACCGGCCTCGGCCTGGCCATGGCGCTCGGTATCGTTCAGAGCCACGGCGGCTTCATTCAGGTCACGAGCGCCGTTGGTCAGGGTACGTCGATGTGTGTTCACTTGCCGCCATGCGTGAGAACCGACCTGGCTCCCTTGCCCACGATTGCGGCAGCGTCGCCCGCCGCCGGGCAGACCATTCTCGTGGTCGAGGACGACCGTGCCATTCGCGACCTGCTGGCCCGGACACTACGTCGGGCGGGATATGCCGTCCTGACCGCCTGCGATGGTGCTGAGGGCATCAGTCTCATCGGACAGCATGCAGCTCAGGTTGAGGTCGTGGTCACCGATCTCAGGATGCCTGAGGTCAGCGGTGCGACCTTGGCCCGCTACGTCCGTCGCGTCGCCCCGGGGTTGCCCATCGTCGTCGGCGCCGGTGCCGTGACCGAAGTCGACCGGGCGGAGCTTGCGGCAATTGGAGTCGACCGGGTACTCGACAAGCCATTCACTGCCCAGCGCCTGCTCGATACGGTTCACTCGCTCATCGGACGCCGCGCATAGAGTCAACTTGGTCTTTCTGCGGCCGTGGTTGCCCCGGCTGCCCTGCGCGCGCTAGGCTGTCCGAACGGAGGTTCGTCCATGACACGTCTTGCTCTGCTGGCCGTGCTGCTCAACTCTGGTGGCGCGGCCGTCGCGCGGACGCCCGCGCTTCACGTCGAGTCCGTACACCGGCTCACCTTCGGCTCCGGACTGGCTCAGCTCGGTCGCGAGCGTCCGAGCGAAGGCTCGGCGGAGGGCCCGGCCAGCCTGGTCGTCGACGGCTCGGGGCGGGTCTTCGTGCTCGACCAGGTCAACCGGCGGCTCCTGGTGCTCACGCGCGGCGCGTCTCCGTGGACCGTCGCGCTGCCGGACCGGCCGTTCCGCGACGTGACCCTGGACGGCAGCGGCGGGTTCTGGCTGCTGGACGCGATTGGGGACACCGTCGTGCGCCTCGACGCCGCGGGCCACGAGATGAGCCGGCTTACGCTCGCCGGGCCGCTGCTGGACCACGCGATGCACGTCACCAGCCTCCATCGCGCCGATGATGGCCTGTACGTCGAAATCATGTGGTTGTATACTGTAAAAATCGGCGACGTGCAGGGACAAGCGTTGGTCGAGCGGAGCGCGCTGCCCGGTCGGCCCGTCGGACCGCGCGGGAGCCTGCGCGCGGCGCTGGCCGGTCGGGCGCCCACCAATGCGGTCAACCTCACGCTCCATCCGGCGGGGCGCGCGCCGCATCGTGTGGCCCGTCTGGACTTCGACGATCGGGTGATGCGGCTGGACTTCGCCGGCCTCGACCACGCCGGGGCGTGGGTCGCAGTGCGGCTCGGCCGCGAGGACGCGACACCGTCGGGTGACTTCGAGGTCACGCGAGACCGCGAGGTCATCGTGGCTCTGGAGCCCAATGGGGTAGAACGTGCGCGCACGACCCTGCCACGTACCTGGCTGCCCGACGATCAACCACACCCCGTCACCCTGGGCGGTGACGGCGCGCTCTGGGCGCTATTCCTCGACGAGGCGGGCGGGACCGTCTGGCGGGTGAGCCGATGAGGGCCGCCCTGCTCGTCGTGCTGTTCGTCGTGCTCCCCGCGACCGCCCCTGCGGCGCCCGAGAAGATGACACGCGATCAGATCATCGCGATCGCCAAGAAGTCTGTCGGCTTCTCCTACTGGTGGGGTGGGAGCTGCTTCAACGATCAGGGCACGTGCAAGGGAAAGTGTGTCCCGAACTGCGGCGGATGTGGCTGCCCGTCGTGTGATCACCAGCCGAGCTCGGGCTGCTCGAAGGAGTACGGCGCCGACTGCTCCGGCCTGGTCAACAAGGCGTGGCAGCTGCCGGGGCCCATCGCGATTACGACGTGCAGCCACGGGCCATATACGACCGGGAGCTACATCGGCGCGCACGCGTACTGGTCCGCAATCTCAACGTCGTCATCCAAGCGTGGCGACGCGATGGTCTACCATAAGAATGGCGCGGGCCACATGTTCGTGTTCGAGTCATTCGCCGCCAATGGCGACGTCGTGGCCTACGAGTGCAAGGGCTGCTCCTACGGCTGCCCGCACGGCCCACGCGGTTACTCGGGGTACTCGGCGCGCAGGCGCTCCCAGCTCTCGGAGACGGTCGATACGGACGGCGACGGCGTGGAGGACGGCAAGGACAACTGCGACACGACCGACAACAAGACACAGACCGACACCGACAAGGACGGCAAGGGCGACGCGTGCGACACCGACGACGACAACGACGGCGTCGCGGACACCAAGGACAACTGCGACACGACCGACAACAAGACCCAAGTCGATACCGACAAGGACGGCAAGGGCGACGTGTGCGATAGCGACGACGACGGGGACGCAGTCGCCGACGACAAGGACAACTGCCCTACGGTCGCCAACCCGGACCAGGCAGACACTGACAAGGACGGCAAGGGCAACGCGTGCGAGACGGACGACGACGGGGACGCCGTGCCGGACGCCAGCGACAACTGCGCACAGCTCAAGAACGCCGACCAGAAGGACACGGACAAGGATGGCAAGGGCGACGCATGCGACACTGACCAGGACGGCGACGGGGTGCTGAACGAGAAGGACAACTGCGCGGAGAGCGTCAATGCGGATCAGAAGAACACCGACGGCGACGCCCAGGGCGACGTCTGTGACGATGACGCCGATGGCGACGGCGTCCCAAACGACGGCGACAACTGCCCCACCGTTAGCGACGCCGAGGTGACGGATCTCGACGAGGACGGACTGGGCGACGTGTGTGATCCCGACCTGGATGGCGATGGGATTCCGAATGCGGCCGACAACTGCCCGTTCGTGAAGAACGCCGACCAGCTCGACACCGATGGCGATGGGCGCGGCGATGACTGCCCGCTGCTCGACGTGCCGCCTGCCGATGGCGACGATCCGCACCTGACGGACACGCCCGGTGACACGGTTACGCCGACGGGACCGGAGTCGCCGCCCGCGGAGCCGACTCCGGAGGCCGGCAGCTCCGAGCCGGGAGCCTCGACAGCCGAGGTCGTGCCCGCGGCGGAAGCTCCGGTGACCGCCGACACGGGCAATTCCGTCACAGCGGCCGAGCCGTTCGAGCCGGCCGGGGCCGTGGCGACCTCCAGCAGCTCTGGCTGTGCGCCAACACCGCAGGGCGCGCCCGTCTGGTGGACGCTCGTGATGCTGGCTGGGCTCGCGCTCGTGGCCCGGAGGCGCGCTACTTCGAGGTCGTGAACGACCACTCCAGAGACCAAGGCTTGCCGCGGAGCGTGCCGGTGAGGCGGGTCGTGTACCGCGTCTGCGACCCTAGCGGGCCGTGCGCGTAGAGAGCCCACATGGCCGACATGAACCCGTTGGCCCCCCTGGGATGCCACACGTGGGCGATCTCCTTGCCCGACGGATCGAGCAGCACGTGCGCTGTGATGTCGAGCGGCGTACCTTCGGGCACGCTGAGGCTGACGACCGGACCCGACGGATAGCCCTTGGGCGGGGCTGGCGGACGCGGCCCCTCGTTGCCGTCCCACGAACGCGGAACTCCGGTCTGATCGGGCCACGGGTAGGGCACGAGCACCTCGCTGGGGGCCTTCTTGGCGCCGAAGTCCATGACGTCGATGCGTGCGGGGGCCTTGTGGTGCCCGTACCCCGCCGAGCCCGCGTCCGGCGAGAAGAACGGGATACGGTGATAGACGGTCTCAATCCAGCTATCGACCGAGCCCTCCGGGTCGTCGACGAAGGCGATGACCTCGAATGACGGGTCCTCCGTGGCCTTCGCAGCGCGCAGCCGATCCCCGAAGGATGCGCCGGTGAAGCCGTTGGGGAAGTCCTTGGACTCATCGTGTGCGCCGATCTTGCCCGACTGATAGGCGCTGAAGTTGGTCGCGTAGTAGTCGGCGTGCGCCTGCGCGGCTTGGGTAATCGCGGGTGACTCCTTCAGCGGCTGGAGGCCCGGGTAATGCGCGCGATACGCATTGGCGTGCGTGATCGCCCGGCCCGACGCGGTCCCGGAGGCCCCGCCGCTGTCCGGGAGGGACCCGGAATCACCGACGGGAGGCACTTCGGTGACCATCGCGCCGGTGTCCGACACCGCTCCAACGTCGGAGGGAGGCTTTGGTGGGCCCTTCTGATCGCGCCAGGTCGTGTGCCAGGCCTCCCAGGCTCCGCTCGCCGTACAGCAATTGCCAGGAGCGGAGCAACACCCCGTCGAGCGAAACGTGTAGACGCCTTTGGCGTGCCCCGCCGCGTCGAAGGTGCCCTGGATGGTCAGGTCGCCGGCCTCGATGAGAAAGCTCGGCGTCGACGTCATGACCAGCACGTCTGACGCCGTCTTTGGAACGGCCGGTATGGCCGAGCAGATCGGAGGCGCGGTCGGATCGGGCGACTCAATGGCGCACGAGACTCCCTTGACGGCGATGTCGGAGACGACGACGCCTGTGAGCGAGAACGAGACGGCGTCTCCGACCCAGCTCCCAGGCAAGGGCGAGAGCGGCGAGGCGGGGGAACTCGAGCAGCCGACCGGAGCCAGACCACAGAGCGACAGCGAGAGCAACAGGCGGAGAGGGCGCATCGCCGGCGCAGCCTAGCGGAGATGCGTCCCGTGTGTCACAAAAATCGTGTCAGGGGGCCTGCTTGACCCACGCCCGGACCTCGTCCAGCAGCGCCTTGGGGTAGCTCTTCCCCGCGGGCTCGTCTTGAACGGCGCGAGCGAGGGCGTCCCATTGCGCCGCGGCAGCCGTGTCGACCGGGACGAACTCGATGCCGCGGGCTCGGAGGGTCGTGACCGCGCGATCGGCGTCGACGCGCGACCGCGTGACGAGCGTGGCGTGCCAGCGCGCCATGATGTCCTTGACGAGCGCCCTATCCGCCGCGGACAGCCGGTCCCAGTCCACCTTGCGCAGGACGGTCGCGCCCACGGTCAGCGCCAGTGGATAGCCCGTCACCGACTTGAGGGACTCGAACCACCCGAGCGTCAACGCCTGAAGCGGCGACGCGAGGGCCGTCGTCACGTGGCCCGCCGCCAGCTGCGCGCCGAGGTCCCGCGTCTCGAAGGGCGTCACGGTCGCGCTCGCCTTGGTCGCGACGCTCATCGCCTCGCGGTCGCCGTTCTCGACGCCGAACGAGCGCTTCTGCAGGTCCGGTGGCGCGGCGATGCGCCCCGTCGAGACGGCGTAGCGCAGGCCGCCGTCGGTGACGCCGAGCAAGACGAGGCCCTTGTCGAGCAGCGCCTTCTCGATGCGCGGCGTGAGCTTCTTGAGCACGAAGTCGAGCTGCGCCGCCGTCGTGATGAGCCGCGGTGCCTGAAGCACGGCCAGCTCGGGCACCAGGTCGCTCGCGCGTAGCTGGGCGCCAGCCAGCGTCCCGCTCGCCAGGCCCTCGCTCATGGCCGTCGCGTCGCCGCGCTGTCCGCCGGCGTGGACGCGCAGGGTGACACGGCCGCTGCTGCGCGTGTGGAGCTCGCGCGCCGCGCCACGCAGGATGAGCGCCGCCGACGACGACTCCGGGGACAACGTGGCCACGCTGAGCTCGATGGTACTGGCCGCCGGAGTCGCGCTTCCGAACAGCGCGTCGCTCTGCTCCAGCCAACGCCGCGCGCGCGCCTTGGCGATGGCGTTCGAGAGGCGCAGCGGCGCCGACAGGTCCTCGGACGCGTCGAGGAGCTCTCGGAGCGTCTGCTCGTACGCCTTACGGTCGTTCATGGCCGCGTGAATGGCGCGCGCCAGCTGGACCTTGGCCAAGAGCGACTTGCCGTCCGACGCGGCGACGGCGGCCTCGAAGCTCTGCCGGGCCGCGTCCATCCCGCCGGAGAGCCCGCGCCCGAGCGCCGAGCCCAGAAGTCCGAAGTACCGATGCGGGCCGCCGCCATCGAAGCCCGGGGAGCGCTCGCGGACCCAGCCCATGACGCGCGTGACGTTGGCGAGATCGGTCGACTGCGCGGGATCGTCGGCGTAGTTGGCGGCGTGGCCGCGGCACGCGAACGCCAGCCAGTACAGCGCGGCGACGTGTTCCTCTTCGCACGTCGAGAGGATCTGCGCGAGGCGATCCCCGCGCCGGCCCATCGCGCGCGAGAAATCCTCGAAGTCGAGGTCCATGCGCCGCTCGGCGTAGTGCCGCGCGCGGAGGTAATACGTCCCGATGCGAGCCCGGAGCTCGCCGTGGGCGCTCGACCCTGCGTCGCGTTGCTCCAGCT
The DNA here is from genome assembly GCA_005776585.1 of Pseudomonadota bacterium. Lineage (GTDB taxonomy): Bacteria > Myxococcota_A > UBA9042 > SXOX01. The sequence continues at coordinate 8,159 of SXOX01000206.1, forward strand.
CCTCGAGCTCATCTTCGAGAAAGGCGGAGGCGTAGAAGGCGTACGCGCTCGCGGCGAGCACAAGCAGGGTCTTGTTCTCGGGCGCCGCCTGCAGCAGCCCCTCGTAGAGCTTGAGGTTGGAGGTCGCGGCCGCGCGGGCGAGCCACGGGTCGCGCTCCTCGTCGAAGGCGGCGGTGGCCTTGTCGAGGACACCGGCGTTGAGGTTGGCGGCGAACTTGGCCTTGTCGCACGCGGTGACGGTCACGAGGCCAAGACTCAGGCCGAAGAGCACGAACGATCGACGCACGGCACCCTCCCAGGGTTGAACGGCGCCGTTGTAGCCCAGCCGTGGGGGCACTACAACGGGTCGCGCGCCGACACGTCGGGCGGGAGCGCGACGAGCAGCGCGGCGACAGCCAGTGCCAGCGTATGGCCACCGACGGCGAGCCAGGCGCCCCAGGCGATCTCGACACGCGCCGTGGCCTCCAAGCCTCCCAGGTCATCGAGCGCGAGCCCGAGGTGATCGCGCATCCCGCGCGCGACGGTCAGCGCCAGGCCGGCAGCTGCGGCCATGCCCAACGCGAGGGGCGGACCCGAGCGGTCGTTGCGAACGGCGATCCACACACCGAGCACCATGACCAGGGCCGGAAGCAGCGCGAAGAGCCACGCGAGGCGACGTCTCACCAGATCCACGGGCTCGTGGCGGGCGTCGCGATCGCGGCGGCTCCCCTCCAGCAAGCCCGCCTCCGGCGACGGCTCCGCATCCGTCGCGACCTGGTAGGGCGAGATGCGCGCGACCTCGCGGTCCTGGCAGGTGACGACGACCCATGGGAGCACAAACGCGATGAGCGCGATGAGCCCGCCGCTGCTCGCGAGCCCCGCCAGCGCTCGGCGCAGTGCACGCTTCGATGAACCAAAAGCCATTGACAGCCGCCCCCACCTGCCGTAAACCCCGCGCTCGACCGAGCCCTTTGGGCCCAGGCCGACGCTTGGCAGGATAGCTCAGGTGGTTAGAGCGAGGGATTCATAA
>SXOX01000207.1 GCA_005776585.1 Pseudomonadota bacterium
CGACCAGCGCCTTGCCGATGACGGGCCGCGCGAGCGAGGTCCCGAGCAGGTAGTAGTTCTCGTAGATGGCCTTGCCGCGAATCGCCGGGAAGACGAAGTCGCGGACGAACTCGTCCTTGAGGTCCGCCATCACGAACTTGTCGGCGCCCGTGCGCAGCGCCTTCTCTTCGAGGCCGTCGAGCTCCTCGTCTTGCCCCACGTCGGCGGTCATGGCGATGATCTGAGCGCCCTTGTAGTGCTCTTTCAGCCACGTGAGGATGATGGAGGTGTCCAGCCCGCCCGAGTAGGCGAGGACGATCTTCTTGGCAGACGTAGGATGGCTCATGACGCGTGAAGTCTCCTGGGTGCGGCCCCGGCCGTCGGGGCGGCGCATCCTATGGCGCCTCCGCCGACGAGGTCAACGGGAAGTTGGGGCCCCCGACAGCCCATGGGCATTGACCTGGCCACTTGCGCCGCGCGGTGGATCGGCTACGTTCCACAGTCAACCATGAGCAACCGACCATGAGCAGCGCGCCCCGGGTCTCCGCACGATGACGACCGTGGACAAGAACCGCGAGGGCCTTCTGGAGCGGCGCATCGACCTCATCCCGCCCGGGGACACCGAGGCGATCCCGGCGTGGGTCGCCTGTCGGTCGCTCGCGCCGGTCGAGGCCGCGCTGGATCGGATGGTCTCGGTGTTGAACGAAGGCGGCTCCGTCGCCCGTCGCTTGCGTGAGGTCCACTCCATTCGCGCCGAAGCGCGCGAGCAGCTGCGCGCTCATGCCACGGTCCTCCCGTTGCTCGACGCCGCGACCGGGAGCCTGCTCGTGCACTTCGTCGAGATGCTGCGCGCGCTCGTCCTCGCGTCGCGCCGACCCCGGGCCGAGCAGCTCGATCTACTGGAGTGCATTGGCGCCCACGCCGTCGGCCTCGCGCCGTGGGATCCGGCGCCGCGCGCTCGTGCGGAGCGCCTCCTCTCCGACATTCGCGCCCGCTTGCTCTCGGCTGAGGGCGCCTAAGGAACGAGCGCCATGGTGTACGTCGGCGTCTGTCGCTTCGAGCTCGACCTCGCCGGCAACGACTCGCTCAAGGGCAAGCGCAGCGTCGTCAAGAGCCTCATCCAGCGCGCCCGCAATCGCTTCAACGTCGCCATGGCCGAGGTCGAGGACAACGACTCGCACTCCGTGGCCGTCATCGGCTTTGCCGTCATCGGCAACGACAAGTCGTTCGTGAACGGCTGCATCGACAAGATCATCGACTTCGTCGAGGCCGAGGCCGAGGCGCCGCTCGTCGACTTCCAGTTCCAGATTGACCAGTACTGACGACCCCGACCGGTGCTGCGGTCCCGCTGGGCCGGGCTACTTTGCGTGGGCGAACGTCACGCGGAACTCCACGCGCCGATTGACCCAATTCACCTTGGGTCCCACCGCCTTGACCTTCATTCGGCTCGCGCCGTAGCCCTTGCCGACGACGCGCTCGGTCGGCACGCCGAAGTGCAGCAGATACCCCACGACCGCCGAGGCGCGCTCCCGCGAGAGCTGGAGGTTGTAGGCCGCGTCGCCTTCGCCGCTCGCGTGGCCTTCGACGGTCAGCAGCGTGATCTCCGGGTGGTGACGCAACAGCTCCGCGATTTGCCGGAGCACGGCGCTGTAGTCCTCGGGCACCTCGGCCTCGTTCCAGTCGAAGTGCACGATGGCCTCGTCGAGGACGCGAATCTCGCCCTTCTCCTTGTCGAGCGCGACCTTGAGCTCATCGGGACAGCCGTCGTCGTCCTCGACGCCGTTCTTCGTCTCCGGCTCGCGCGGGCACTTGTCGCGCGCGTCCGGGATGCCGTCACCGTCGTCGTCGAGATCGGGGCACCCGTCCTCGTCCTCGAACCCGTCCTTGTCCTCCGCCACGTCGCGGCAGCGGTCCTTCGCGTCCGGGATGCCGTCCGCGTCGTTGTCGAGGTCGGGGCACCCGTCCAGGTCCTCGAAGCCGTCCTTGTCCTCGGGCTCGGTCGGGCACTTGTCCTCGGCGTCGATGATGCCATCGTGATCGCGATCGTCGGGCGGACGCAGCGGCGGCTCGTCGCGCTCCGGCTCCGGCTGCGGACGGCCGAGCCCCCAGCCCAGGCTCGCGAAGGCGCGCACCGTTGGGGTCCCGAGCCCCGGCAGCGCCCCTGCGCCGGCGCCGACGAGGACCGCCAGCTCGCCGACGGCATACCAGGTGAGGCCGCCGACGCTCTCGAGGTTCGTCTCGCGCGCGACGACGAACGGCGCGAACGCGTTGGCCTGAGCATGGACGGCCAGCTGGAGCGAGAAGGGCCAGCGCGGCGGGTCCCAGGTCGCGCCGAGCGACAGCAGGAGCCGATCATCGACGACGGCGTCGAGCACGCGCCGCTCCGGAGCGAGGCGATATCCTGCGGAGAACGCGAAGGAGAACGCGCCGAAGCGCCTGCCGAGCAGCAGGGAGGCCTCGAAGGCGGCTTCGCCGAGCCCGCGGTAGGCCTCTGGGTCACCGCTCGGCGCGATGAGCGTGGCCACGAGGCCGAGGTCGATCTCGTGCCGCGCCTGCGATAGCGCCTGGACGCGCGTCCAGACGCGCAGGTCGCCGATGCCCGCCGAGCCGAGCGCCTCGCCCGATGGCCGCGCGCCGTCGTGGTGCAGGACGAACGGCAGGTCCAGGCCCAGGTCGACGAAGTCCCACACGCCGAAGGCGGCGTGGAGCCCGAAGTCGACGCGATCGCGCACGATGCTGTGCAGGACCTCGCCGTCACGCGCGATGACGAGCGGGTCCCGGAGGAACATCGTGGAGAGGCCGGCGCCATAGCGGAACCGTCCGAGGGTCGAGGCCAATGGCGTCCCAAGGACGTGCGTGCCGGGCGCCGTCAGCGACACCGTGGCGCCGTCGAGGCCCTGGGCCCCCGAGGCGGTCGCGAGCAGCGGCGTCGTCAGCAGGAGCAGCGTGCTCAGCGAGCGGTGGGTGCTTCGGCGCGGCGTCGGTCGACTCGCGGCGCGCAGGCGCTCGCGGCGGAGCCCGAACGCGACCAGGCCGACCAAGAACACGAGCGGGAGGTGGTGCACGCCGGCGTGCCCGAAACGGCCGGGTGCACACGCGACGCCACCCTGCGCATGGGCGCCGGCCCACGGATCGACCGCGGGTGCCGTGAGCGTGCGGCCATCATCGCTCGGATCCAGCGGGTCGGTAGCGTTCGCCTTGACCTCCGCACCGTCGTCGACGCCGCCGCCATCGGTGTCGGAGGCCTGCGGGTCGGTGCCGAGCAGCGTCCACTCCATGCCGTCGGCGAGCCCGTCGTCGTCGGCGTCCGTGTCGTGCGCGTCGGGCTTCCCATCGCCGTCTGTGTCGCGCAGCCCCAGCGGAGGCGCGCCCTGGTTCTCGAGCGCGTCCGGGAAGGCGTCGCCGTCGCTGTCGAGTTCCAGCGCGTCGATCGTCCCATCGGCGTCGGTGTCTCGCGGCGCGACCGGCGAGCCGACCTCGACGTCGTCACGGATGCCGTCACCGTCGGAGTCCGCCAGTAGAGGATTGGTGCCGAGGCCAGCCTCGATTGCATCGGTCAACGTGTCCCCATCGCTATCATGGGTGGTCGTGGCCGGCGGCGGGACGACGGGCACCGGGAACGACGCCACCGACGGCGCGCTCGCAGGAGGCGGGGCCAGAGAGAGCCCGGCGGCCATGGCGCCCTCCACCTCGATGCTTGGCAGCTTGGGTGCCGTGTTGAGGGGCGGCTTCGGCGGCGCCGTGTCGTCAATCGGGTCGAGGAAGTTGGCGATGCCGTCCCCGTCGCCGTCCGAGGCGCCCTCGGCCAGATCGGCCTTCCCATCGCCGTCGCTGTCCAAATCGAGCCGGTTGGCGACGCCATCACCGTCGGCGTCCACGTCGGGCGCGCCGTCGCCAGTCGCGTCGCCCAGCTGCTCGACGAGGTTCGAGAGCAGATCCCCATCCGCGTCGGGGTCCGCTGAGTTCGGGAGCCCGTCGCCGTCATCGTCGGGCGGGGGCGTCGTCAGGTGGTCATCCCCTGCCTCCGCGGCGTCGAGCACCCCATCACCGTTGCTGTCCAGGTCGCGTGCGTCGATGGCGCCGTCGCCGTCGTTGTCCCACGGGTGCGCGGGGTCGGGCCCAAGCTCGGTGCCGTCGGCGATGGTGTCCCCGTCCGTGTCCGGGTAGCGGGGATCGGTCTCACCGTCGCCGAGTGCGCCGTCGTGGTCGCGGTCCTCGAGCCCATCGGGGACGCCGTCGCCGTCGGTGTCCGGGGCCAGCGGGTTCGTGTACGACCCCGGGTCGGCGTCTCCGCCAACGCCAAGCTCGAGCCCGTCCAGCAGGCCATCGCCGTCGGTGTCGGCCAGGTTCGGGTTCGTCTGCCAGACGACGCACTCGAACACGTCCGGGATGCCGTCGCCGTCGGTGTCATTGGTCCCCGAGCACAGGGCCATCGCGGGAGCGCTCGCCAGGACCGCTGCGACGCACAGCGGGGCGTACCACGTCTCGGTGGTCCTGCTCCCTCTGCCGTTGCTCCACAGGTCCGCACTCATGGCCCTCTCGGCCTCCTTCGAGGTCGCGTGCTCGACGCGCCCCACTGGACCATCGGGCTCCGTCGGCCGGACTTAACGGACTTAAGTGACACTCAATCCGCGATCGCGCAGGTCGCGAGGATCGTGCGCTGCCCGTGAATACTCGCCGGCAGCCCCCGTCGAACGGGGCATCGAGCGGGGCGTAGCGCGCGGAGCACTGAGCTCGTGGCTAGCCAAGCCCCCGCAGGAGCCGTCATGAACAACGAGAACCGTCTGTGTGGAGAGCAGCTCGCGTCGGTCCGAAGCTTCGGCCCGGCCGCGATCGTGGCTGCCATCGTGGCTGCCACCGTGCCTATGATCGCTGCCATCGCGCCATCGCTCGCGCAGGCCCAGCACCCGCCCGTGTACTATCCGGTGCACCGTGGTTACTATCGACAGCGCGTCGTCGTCGTTCCACCGCCTCCGCCGGTCTACATCCAGCCGCAGCCGGTACGCGTCTACGCGCCTCCTCCTGCGCCGGTCTACGTCCCTGCGCCCGCCCCCGTCGTCATGCAGCCTGCCTCGACCTGGCGGCGTCACGACACCCTCGGCGTCTCGGTCCGGGTGTCGGGGACCGGCCTCTCGGGCCACAAGCTCTCGCTCGAGGACATCGAGAACCCGGGCATGTGGGGCCTCGGTCTGGCGTTTCGTAGCCGCGTGTCGCCGCACTGGGGCATCGAGCTCTCCGCGGACTACCTGCGCGGGCAGAACAGCGAACGCGGCTTCGTCCAGCAAACCATCCCCGTCATGCTGTCCGCGCTCGTCTTCATCTTCGAGGACTCGGCCATCAACCCCTACGGCCTCTTCGGCGTCGGGGTGGACTTCACGAAGCTCAGCTACCAGGACGGCGCCTTCACCCACTCGCTGCTCGAGGTCGCCGGTGCGCTCGGCTTCGGCGTCCAGGTCAAGTTCGGGCAGCACTTCGCCATCCACGCCGACCTGCGCTTCCTCACCGTCTGGAACAACATCGGCAACATCACCGAGATCAACAACAAGTGCATCTCGGCCATGGGCGGAAACGCCGCCTACTGCAGCGGGTTGAACTCCGTGAAATCCGAGGACAAGTTCAACCTCGGTGCCCAGTTCCAGGCCGGCGCGACCTACTACTTCTAAGCTCCCTCCAGGCTGTTCAGGTTCTGAACGGCCATGTCTCGCCCCTGGACACCCCCCTAACTTCAAGTGATGTCCGGCGCTTGGAACCACGACACCCAGGCCGTGGAGAGCCGTGTTCAGTTTCTAAACAGCCCTTGATCCGTCCAGTTCTAATTATTTCAATAAGTTCCGTCTTGGCACGGGGCCTGCTTAGGGTTTCTCACGAAGGCGCTGCTGGAAACGGCAGTGCGGGCCAAGGGCCGAAACTCACACCGCGACTTCCTGGAAACGGGAAGCCCTCCGGTCGAGAAGGCCAAGAAGGCTGAGGTGGCCAGCGCTCGCGAAAGCGAGAGATGCTAGGTGCCTGACCTGCAATACGCCGAAGGTCCACTTCTCGCATGGCTCGTCCAGTCGAGAAGGGAAGGCCATGGGTGGATCGCTTCCTGAAGGGGAAGCGACGGTCGGTGCGCCGGAACGCCATGAGAGCCAGAAACGCCCAGGAGAGCAACGGCGACGGACTCGGCTGAAACATGTCGGAGCCGGTCGTGCGGCTCGACGCGGTACGCAAACCCCTGAGGCCGACGCCAGACCACTCTTCGGAGTGACTTGGCCAACGGCGAGAGGGGCTCACCGGATGACGAATCCGGCAGAGTTCCGCATCGGGAGCAACGCTCTGAAGGGAACGAACCCCATGAGCGAGAGCGGCATGAAACAAGGCCGCAGGGTTTGACGGGGAGAAAGCCCACGAAGGTCTGAGAAAGGCCATGGTGGGATGGCGTTGGAGTGGAATCCAACGAGCCGATCCGTTGAGCTTGGGTCGCTGTAGGGGCGGAGAACCTCATGGGAGGAGTTCGCTACGGACGTCCGATTCGTCGGGTGCGTCACGAGTGAACGGCGCCGACCAAGGTCTCTGAAGAGGGTCCAAAGCTCGTGAGAGACGCTTCCAGCTTTCGAAAGATCGCTGGAGGCAACGCGATTCCGGAAGACCTCGAAGGCAGCCTGCGGGCAACGCCAGGGAGGGACCGGGGAACCGAATAGCCGGTACGGATCGCGCGACGTCTCTGTGGAGCAGGATGACCTCATGAGAGGCAGCGCGTCGTGGAAACACGATGCGTGACTTGACGGTGGCTCGATACTCCGCAGAGGGCGTTGGCGCGCACTACCGGGACTAGCGGCGCTCTTCGCATTTAAGCTCCCGGATCGAGCCTCCACACGGCCTTTGCGTCGCACGCTTTGGGCGTTTGACACCGCGCGAGGCGCGTGCCTATTCTCCGCCCCCATGCGTCGACCCCCGGCCACGTCCGAAGTTCTCGTCGTGGGCCTCTTCGCAGGCCTGGTCGCCGCTTTTTCGCTCTCTGGCCGCGCCTACGCCGACGAGCCGCCGCCGACCACGGACGAGCTCGTGACCCCGAGCAACGTCATGACCTTCAAGCAGTCCGGTTACCTCCGGCTGCGCGGGGACTACATCCTCCGCCCAGACCTGGGCGTCGGCGTCGGGGGCTTCGCGTCCCGGGCCCGACTCCTCAAGGGCAACGCCCTGCTGGCGGACGAGACGACCGACGTCACCTCCGGCAACATGCGCTTTCGGTGGAGCCCAGAGCTCACGATCGGCCAGCGCGTGCGCATCGGCATGACCATCGACGTCTTCGACAACCTCGTGCTCGGCAGTACGCCGGACTTCTCTCCCGGGCGGGCCGACGCCCCGTTTCCCGCATGGAGCGACGGGCAAGCCCCCGGGGACACGGGGTTCGGCTTCTCGGACTTCATCCGCATCAAGGCGCTCTGGGGCGAGTGGGACGTCGTTCACGCGCTGGTCCTGCGCGGCGGCCGCATGCCGGATCACTGGGGCCTGGGCATGCTTCACCACGGCGGCGAGTGTGTCGACTGCGACTTCGGCGACAGCGTCGATCGCGTCTCTGCGCTCGCCCGCGCGTTTGGCTTCACGTCGCTCTGGTTCTTCGACTTCCCGAGCGAGGGCACCATCGCCCGCAAGCCGGCCGATCCGTTCGGACCGGGGACCGACGCCACCCAGTTGGATGACGTGATCCGTTGGGGGTTCACCTTTGGCCAGCAGCCCTATGATGCCAACGATCTCGCCGCGCGGGCCAAGAAGCTCGCGACCGGCAAGGTGGTCGTGGATTGGGGCTTCCGCAACACGTTCATCAGCCAGAAGTTGTCCTCCGATCCCGGGCTCGCCAAGACCGACCGCTGTAAGGCGCTTGCCACGACCGCGGCGACCTTGGACCCGGCTCCGGTCGCCGTCGAGCCCGAGTTCGACTGCACGCAGCTGCAGCGTCGTGAGTCCGACCTCTGGATCGGCGACGCGTGGGTCAAGGTCGAGTGGCGGCCCAAGTACAACCTCGGCGTGCGCATCGAGCTGGAGCTGGCCGCTGAGGTCGGCAAGACGCTCTTCACCCAGAACCTCACCGACACGGACTCCAAGAAGGACTTCGTCGCCTTCGGCGGCGTGCTTCAGGCGGAGGTCAAGCACGACAAGATGGCGTACTTGTTCGAGTTCGGCTTCGCGACCTCCGACGAGATCGCCATGGGCCCCAACGCGCAGCCGTGGCACTCGGTCAACGACGGGAACTACGCCGCCGACGCGCGCCGTCGCGCGAATGGCACGGTCAGTCAGTTCCTGTTCAATCGCGACTACCGGGTGGACCTGCTGTTGTTCCGTCAGGTCATCGGCACGGTCGCCGGAGCCATCTACTTGAAGCCGACCGTGCGCGGCGCGCTCATCCAAGGAAGCGACGCGGAGCTCGGGCTCGAGGGCAGCCTGCTGTACGGACATGCGCTCGATGCGCAGTCCACTCCGGGTCAGGCGGCGCCGCTCGGCCTCGAGGCGGATCTCAAGCTCTACTACGACATGAAAGAGGGGGCACGCGCCGACCTGGAGATGGGTCTGCTCGTGCCGTTCGACGGGTTGCGCAACGGACCCGGCGGACCCAAGCCGGACGTGGCCTTCACGATTCGCGGCCGGCTACTGCTGCGCTTCTAGCGTCAGCGCACAGGGAGGATGAATGTCTCAAGAGTTTCGCGGGTTTTCACCGATCGATCCCGTCCCGGCCGATCTCTACGACCTTCGCCGTCTCCAAGACGAGCTCGGCCGCTTCTCCTCCGCCGTGCTCCTGCGGCTCGGCTCCCGCGTGGCCGTACCGCGATGGAACTCGAGCTGGGATGGTCGCGGTGGGCGCGACTACTTCTTCGACAACTTCGAGTTCCACGTGCGCGGTCGGCCCGATCCGCTGTTTCTGGGCTTCTTTCATTATCGCCGTCCCGATCATCTCGTCGGAAGCAGCTTCCAGGTGTGGGAGCGCGAGATCGACGACCGGCCCATCATGATGATCCCGCTCAGCAAGATCATCGCGGACGTCAACGTTGCCAACCAGCAGGGGCAGCTCTCGCGCTACCTGGACGACCTGGCCGGCGAGCTGCGCCGCGAGCTCGGGCTCAACTGACGCGGCGGACGGCGCGCGCGGACTCGCACGACGGCCTTGACCGGCCTCGCGCGGTCACGTAAAACCGCCCCGCCGAACCTTGCGCGGTGGCGACGTCGGCGGCGATGACGCCCACTCCGTCGAGCCACTGCGCAGTCCGTTCGGGGGACGCTCCCCCGGCGAGACCGGCCTGACCCTGAATCGAGAGAAGGTGACCCACGCGACCCCCGATGCCCAATGTGCCGCCTAGCCCGGAGCGGCGCCACCGAGTCAACGAGCAGATTCGCATCTCGCAGATCCGCGTCATTGCCGACAATGGCGACCAGCTCGGGATCATCACCCCGCAGGAAGCGCTCCAGATCGCGCGCTAAAAGAACCTCGACCTCGTCGAGGTCGCGCCCGACGCGAGACCGCCCGTCTGCAAGATCAGGGACTACGGCAAGTTCCTCTACCAAGAGGCCAAGCGGACCAAGTCCAAGCCGGCCGGCGAGGTCAAGACGATCACGCTGCGTCCCAAGACCGGCGATCACGACCTCGAGACCAAGCTCAAGCAAGCCCGCGAGTTCATCCATCGGGGTGACAAGGTCCGATTCCAGATGCGCATGCGTGGCCGCGAGAACGCGCGCCCGGAGATGTGGATCCGTCTGCTCGACGGCATCATCGCGCGCTTGACGGACGTCGGGACCATCACGCAGACCCCGCGCGTCGACGGCAAGGGCATCACGGCGCAGGTCGATCCCGGGGCGACCAAGGGACGCGCGGTGCTCAAGCCCACGGCACCCGAGCCACCGGAGCAACGTCCACCCTCGGGACCGCAGGTCACCACACGGCGGATGGAGCGTCCTCCGGAGGGAGCCGCACCGCCCGCAGTGGATCCCGCGCGGCGTCCACCGCCTCCGTCAGGCGCACCTGCGCCTGCACGCGGGCCGGGGCCGCGCTAGCAGCATCTCGAGGGCGTCGCGTGGCTCGGGCCCCGACGCTCCCAGCGCGAGGACCTGGATGTTCGACCGCGCAGGCTACAAAGTCGGCTTCTACACCGGGCACAACGCGCTCGGCGAGCACAGCATTGCGTTCGTCGTAAAGCGCACCTATGACCTCGACCTCTTCGAGGGCCGGTGTAAACCGTCCGCTGAGCAAGTCGACATCAAGCTCGCCGACGAGTTCACGGGCGCTGAGGATCCGTTCAAGTCCAGCATCCGGTATGAGTCGGACCTCGCGCCGTGGAAGGTCAAGCGCGACATCTTCTTCGTCGGGACGGCCCACGCGCCGGCCGGCAAGCCGGTCAAGTCGTTCGACGTCACGCTCCAGGTGGGCAAGCACAAGCGCACGCTCCGGATCTTTGGCCCGCGCAAGGTCAGCTGGGTCCCGCCGGAGCAGCCCAAGGGTCAGGACAAGGCGCCACTGCCGAAGCCGCCGCTCATCGGCGAGCCCGAGCCGATCAAGTCGCTGCCCCTGCTGTACGAGCACGCCTATGGCGGCTTCGCCACCTACTATCCGGAGGACCCGGCCATCTACCGGAAGGCCATCCGCAAGGCCAAGAAGAAGGCGGACAAGAAAGAGGCCGAGAAGAAGGCCGCGGCGGAGCAGAAGGCCGCCGAAGAGAAGGCCAAGGCGGAGGAGAAGGCCAAGGCGGAGGCTCAGAAGAAGAAGGCCGAGGCTGCGAAGAAGGAGCTCGAGGGCCGGTTCTCGCAGGTCAAGGGCGAGAAGCGCTTGGACCTGGAGTCCGCGGACGTCGACCTGGACGTAGAGCTCGGCAGCACCAAGCGCAAGGCGGCGGACGGCACGCTCATCTTGGACCTCGCCGAGGCGGCCGAGGCCGAGCAGCGGGAGCTCGAACAGGCGGCGCGCGAGGCGGCTCAGCTGGCGGAGGAGGCCAAGGCACGCGCAAAGGCGGGCCCGGTCATCGACGTGTTTGGCGCCGAGGTCGGTGAGCAAGAGCGCATCGCGCGGGAGGCTGCTGCGCTGTCGGCGGAGGCGGAGGCGGAGCGCCAGAACTACGAGTTCGAGCGGCTGCGCAAGGTCTCGGCGCTCGCTCCCGGCGAGGACAAGCGGATGACCCTGGCGGAGGAGGGCGACGAGCTCGTCACCGACGACACCTGGGTCGCCGAGGGGATTCGCGAGCGGGAGGCGCTCTACGAGTCGCTCGGGCTCGACGCGGAGGAGGAGGTCCAGTGGGTCGAGGGCGACTTCCCGCGGATCCCGTGCCCGTCCAACTTCATCGGCAAGGGCTTCGCGCTGCGGAACTGCAAGGAGAGCCTCGATGGCCTCGCAATGCCGCAGATCGAGGACCCCGACGCGCTGCTGACGCCCGAGGACCTGCCCCGCGAGCCGGCCTTCCTTGCGGCGCCGCAACCCATTCCGGCCGGCTTTGCGCCGTACTATCGGGCCTGGTCCCCGCGGTCCACGATGGGCGGCGCGCTGCCCAACGAGATCGAGGAGGCGCAGCATCAGCTCGACAAGCAGCTCGTCGAGGGCGTCGATCCCAATGATCCGGACGACATGAAGGTCGCCGAGGCGCTCATCGATCGGAAGCCGCAGGCCATGGATCCGCTCTACTACAATGGAGCGCACCCCAAGCTTCAGGTCGCTGAGCTCGAGGGCACCGAGGACGTCGTCCTGACCAACCTGGACAAGACGGGGAACACGTTCTTTCGCTTGCCTGGACATCAGCCGCTCGTGCGCTTCCAGCGTGGGCGAGGCTGGGAGCCGGTCAAGGTCACGCTGGATACGCTGCATATCGATCGAGACGGCGAGAAGGTCACGCTCGTCTGGCGCGGCGCCCTGCCGTACGCCGGGCCAAAGGAGATGGACGACTGGCACAAGGTCGACGTGGAGGTCCTGGATTTCACCGTCGAGGAGTTTCGCGAGAAGGAGCAGGCCGAGGCGCTCGAGCGGCGGAAGCGCAAGGGAGAGCCGCTGGTCGATGGGACCGACGAGATGTCCGACGAGGACAAGGCGTTGTTCGTGGGGCGTATCGAACAGGCCGACATCGGGAAGGGCGGCGTCAAGGAGGCGAAGGCGACGAACCTCCGCGAGAAGAAGATGGCCGACGGCGCGCTCGTGGACCTCCAGGACGAGGAGGACGTCATCCTTCACGATGACGGCTGGGTCGACGAGGCCAAGTACGCGCACCTCACCGAGGAAGAGAAGCTCGCCAAGAAGCTCGCAGACGATGAGCGCCTTGCGGTCGAGGCCAAAAAGAAGGCGCTCAAAGACAAGCTCGAACAGCAGAAGAAGGAGCGTGAGGAGGCTGAGCGACTGGCCGCGGAGGAGGCCAAGAAGAAGAAGAAGCCGAAGAAGAAGGACACGCCCGAGGGTGCGCCCGCGGACGACGACGACGAGGAGGACGAGGCCGCTGCCCCCGAGCCCCCGGCGAAGGAGGCCGCCGAGCCCAAGGCCAAGCAGGCCGGTCCGAAGGCCGCTGCGAAAAAGCCGCCCGCCAAGTCCTAGGCGCCCGCTGCTTGCGCGTGGCGGAGGGCGGCCATCCGTGCTATCATTCGACGCCGGTTGACTCGCACTGGAGGTGACTGATGCCCGGGCTCTCCGTACCCATTGACGTACTCGCCGACGCGCTCGCGGTCGCGGCCAACAAGAAGGTGGCCGTCGACTGGAGTCAGCCATCGGGTGACGATGGCAAGCACTACCAGGACGCGTTCCCCACCGCCGAGCACATGCACGTGCCCGAGCCGATGTGCTACTTCTGGGCGCCGTCCACGAATAAGTACCATGTCGACCAATGCAAGAAGGTCGGCAAGCAGTTCAAGGACTTCTCCAACGCCATGGTCAAGGGCTTCAAGTCCGCCGTTGATCTCTGGCGCGTCAAGGTCAAGGTCCAGAACATCAAGGTCAACGCGGGCATCGCGCTCGGGACGCCGGGCTGCATCAACGGCCCGTCGATCGAGTCAGACATCAAGAACCTGAGCCTGCCCGCCGCCTCCGGCAATGAGCAAAAGTGGCGTGATGCCGTCGCCGCTGGCCTGGCCAAGCAGTGGAAGTCTTGGGCAGACAATGTCATGATCCCCGGTCTCCCGTGGTATCCGGCCATGATTTGCTTTCCGGGGCCCATGGCTCCGCCGATGCCGAACATCCCCGTGCCGATGATGGCGTGTCCATCGCCGATGATGGCAGATATGACCCCGCCGCAGCTCGAAAGTGCCATGTGCGACGCGTTCAAGGGCAAGAGCCTCGATGACCCCGATGATCAGTTCAAGAACCTCATCGCCAAGCCTATCGCGACGGGCGTCGGCATGGCGTTCTTGGCGTGGCTGCCCACGCAGATGATCATGAACGTCATGGGCAAGGGGCAGGTCCCGTCCTTCGCTCCGCCGTACGTGCCCGTCGGGCCTGTCGTCATGGGAGACAACATCGCCATCCCGGGGCACATCGCAGCCTAGCAGCGCGTTGCGGATTGACTGTCTCAGCCCTGTGCTCCACGTCGTCCCTGATTGTGTCCTCACCGAGCGAGGCTTCGTTTCGGGCGTCGGGCTGACCCTCGACGGGGACGGCACGCTCGTGGCGCTCGACCGCGGGCCGGCACCGGGCGCTCGCGTCCTGACCCTGCCGGGCATCGCGCTGATGGGCGGCTTCGTCAACGCCCACAGTCACGCCTTCCAGAGGCTCCTGCGCGGCCGGATCGAGTCCCCCGTCGCGGCAGGGAGTGGCACCAATCGCGACTTCTGGACCTGGCGCAAGGAGATGTATCGGCTCATGCAGCGCCTTGGCCCCGACGAGCTCGAGACCGTCGCGCGGTTCGCCTACGGAGAGATGGCCCGAGCCGGCTACACCGTGGTGCGTGAGTTTCACTACCTGCATCACCCGCCGGGCGGAGGCACCTACGCCGACGTGCACGAGATGTCGCTGCGCCTCGTGGCCGCCGCGGCCGACGCGGGGCTGGGCCTGGAGCTGCTGCGCGTCGCCTATCTCAACGTGAGCGAGCCCGAGCAGCGACGCTTCGCCGATGCGGACGTCGATGCCGCCATCGCGCGCACCGAGGACCTCTCGAGCCGCGTGCCTGTGCCCGTCGGCGTCGCTCCGCACAGCGTCCGCGCCGTCACCCCCGCGGGGATCGCCGCCTGCGCGTCTTGGGCAAGGCAACGCGGCGCGTCCTGTGACGTCCACGTGGCCGAACAGCCGGCCGAGGTCGCCTTCACGCTTACGAGCTGGGGTCGTCGACCCGTCGAGCTGCTCGATGCCCACGGCGTGTTGGGGCCTGGGACGACCCTCATCCACGCCACGCACGTCAGCGACGACGAGGTGCAGCTGCTGGGGACCGCCAACGCCACCGTGTGTCTGTGCCCCACGACCGAGGCCAATCTCGGTGACGGCGTCTCGAAGACGTCTGAGTTTCTCGCAGCCACGATTCCGCTGGCCATCGGGTCGGACAGCCAGGCCGAGATCGACCCGTTCGCGGAGCTGCGGATGCTCGAGTACAACGAGCGCAATCGCCACGGGCGCCGTCAGGTGCTCGACCCGGTCACGCTCCTCATGGCCGTCACCGAGCCGCTCCTGCCGGGCACGCGGCCGCACTGCATCGCCATCGACCGGTCGCATCCGAGCATCGAGGGGGTCGAGCCTCCGGATCTCGGCGCCGCGCTCGTCATGGCCGGCCGCGCCGACTGCGTCGCTGGGGTCTTCGACGGTGACCAGATCGTGCGCCCGCACGTCGACCCGGAGCCCTATCGTCGGTTGGTCCGCCGGCTCCTCGCGTGAGGCGGATCGGGGGCAAACGCGGACGTCGCACGGTCACCGTCGATGCGCTGAGCGCCACCAGTGACGCGGCCCTCGCCCACGATGACGACGGCGCGGTCGTCGAGGTGATTGGCGGAGTCCCAGGGGACCGGCTCGACGTCACGATCGTCGCGTCCGGCCGCGCGCGCGTCCACGCCGAGCTCCAGAGCGTCGCGTCTCCGTCTATCGATCGCGTCGACGCGCCGTGCCCCGTGGTCGCGACCTGCTCCGGTTGCCCGTGGCAGTCCGTCGGCTACGACACTCAGCTCGACTGGAAACACCGGTTCGTTGTCGAGGCGCTGCGCGCGTACGGGCTCGAGCCCACGTGCCTCACGCCGGTCCTGCCGATGGACCCGCCGTTTCGATACCGGACGAAGCTCCAGACGCCGATCTCTGGGGTTGCCGGCGCGCTCCGTTCGGGCCTGTATCGGCGCCGCAGCCACGAGGTCGTCACCGTCGACGATTGCCTAGTCCACGACGCGCACGGCGAGGCCGCGCGTCGTGGGGTGCTCGCGTTGCTCGACTCCCACCAGGTCACGCCCCATGACGAGCTGACGGGCTTGGGCGAGCTGCGCACGCTGCTGCTGCGCGTGACCGGCGGCGCGCAGGTGGCCGTCGTACTGATCGTCGCCGACGCCGGCCGCCGCGACTGGCCGGCCCTCGGAGCGGCGTTGCTTGCCGTACCTGCGGTCGTCAGCGTCTCGCTGAACGTCAACGGCGAGCGGGGCAATCGCGTCCTGGGGCCGACCACCGTCTTGCTCGCGGGACGACCGACGCTGACCGAGCGGGTGGGCCCCGTCCTCATGGAGCTCGAGCCCACAGCGTTCTTCCAGACGTCCGTGCGCGGCGCCGAGCGCCTGGCCCAGGTCGTGCGGTCGCTGCTCCCTGCGGGCGTGCCGCTGCTGCTCGATCTCTACGCCGGTGCCGGCTTCTTCGCCGCAGCACTCGCCGACCGTGCCGAGCGCGTCCTGATGGTCGAGCGCGATCCCGCGGGAGCCGCTGCCTGCCGCGCACTGCTCCAGCGCCTCCCGTGCCCAGCGGAGGTCATCGAGGGCGACGTCGCGCAGCTCATCGCGCAGCAGGCGCGCCTCCCCGCAGGCGCCGCGGTCGTGCTCGATCCTCCGCGCGCCGGGCTCGCCGACTCCGTGGCCGAGGTTCTCGTCGCGCTGGCGCCGACGCGGGTCGTGCTGCTGTCGTGTCACCTCGAGAGCGGCGCGCGCGATCTCGCGCGGCTCGTCTCGGAGGGCCTGCGCCTCTGCTCGGTCACTCCGGTCGACCTGTTCCCGCACACGCGCCATGTCGAGCTCGTCAGCTTGCTCGTTCCAGCTGACGTTGGTACACCTCCGCCCGCGCCATCACCCCGTGAGCACGGCGCCAAGGGAGCCGGATGACCACCCCAGTGAAGCCCACGATTCGCGTCGTGGCCGCCGTCATCGAGCGCGAGGGGAAGTACCTCATCACGCAGCGGATGCCGCGCGCCACGATGGCGCTCCAGTGGGAGTTCCCGGGAGGCAAGGTCGAGCCGGGAGAGACCGACCAGGTCGCCCTGGCCCGTGAGCTCTCCGAGGAGATGGCGGTCGCCGTGCGTGTCGGCGATGAGCTCGTGGCCATCGTAGACGAATACGAGCGTTACTTCATCGACTTCCACGTCTTCTGGTGCGAACTGCTCTCCGAAGAGATCAAGTGCATTGGCGTCAACGACTACCGCTGGGTCACCTCGGTCGAGTTCGAGGGCTACACCTTCCCCGCGGTCGATCAAGAGACCATCGACGCGCTCCTGCGCGAGGAGCGACCCGCGTGAGCGACGACCCCAAGCCGCCAATCGTGACGCGCGAGGGCGATCCGCTCGCAGGCCTGTGGACCTGGAAGGATCACCCGCTGGCCCGCGCCAGCTTCGTGCTGCTCGCCCTGCTGGGCATCCTACTGCTCTTTCCGCTGCTGGCGCAGTGGACCTTCTGAGCGCCGGCGCCCCCAGGGTGGCCCTACGTCCTGAAGAACCAGTAGCGCGACGGGTCGGAGCCTCCGCCTTGCTTCAGACCCACGCGGGCCCACAGCCCCAGCAGATGCCGCAGCGCGCGCGACCGCTCACGGAGTGACAGAGGGACGCGCCGATTGGCCGCGAGGCCCAGCGCCTCTTCGATGAGCCGAGGCGCCGCCAGGGGCGCTTCGCTCTTCACGAGCACGTCCGCGATGCGAATGAGGCAAGCCAGCTCCGCGACGCGATCGCCCGAAGCGACCGCGGCGGCGTAGTCCGCGCGTGCGGCCGCGATGGCCGCGTCGACGCTCACTCGTCGTCGGCGTCGTCGCGGAGGTCTTCGATCTCTTCCCACATCGTGCGGGCGAGCTCGCGACGGCTCACGCCCTCGGGCGCGACCTGGATGTCGAGCTTGGCGTACTCGACGTCGAAGCCGGCGCGGCGCAGCGCGTCGGTCTCGAGGCCGTACTCCTGGAGGTGCTGCTTGAGCGTCTGGACGTCCACGCCGAAGCGCCGGGCGACGTCGGGCAACGCCTGCATCTTGAAGCCGTTGTCGCGCGTGATCCCGAGGTGATAGGCGCAGAACAGGTTGAACGGATCCAGCGTGTCCCACGAGCCACCCGAGTCCGCGCTCTGCGGCGCACGCACCCGGCAGTCATCCGGATCCTGGGCACCATGCGGTGCCCCGCCGTGCATGCGCTGCGGGCCCTGGCCCCCACCACCGCCTCCGCCTCCACCACCGCCACGACGCCGACGATTGCGCCGACGGCGGCGACCGCCTCCGTCGCGTGCCTCGCGGGGCTCGGTGCTTGCTCGCGCAGACGATGAATCCGTCACGTCCATGTTTTCCTCGAAGCCTTCGACCGCGCTCGGGCAGTCGGTGTTTTGACATCAATGACGGCGGCGTTCGCCGAACTGCGTCCGTCGCCCAATCTTCCTGCCAGCATTCTCGTCACGGTGGCGAGCGCGAGTCACGTGCCTGCTCAGTCGCTCTGCCATCGATGGTCAGCGCCTCGCGTTGCGAGGGCCAGTGCGCGCCCAAAGGCCCGCTTGACGTCGATGGTCGCGTGACGCCGGAACCGTACCTGAGCCAAGCCCGCGGCGACAGCACCCGGAGTTCTCGGGAGCGTAATGGAACGTTGCTCGGAATGCAAAGAAAAGCGTGGATCAGGGAACCTGGACGTCGTGACCCCCGACGACGACGCGCAGAACACGTGCGGTGACCGGGCTCGCACTGCGCGGGTCCCGGTCGAAGACGGTGAAGTCGGCGAGCGCCACGTCACCGCCCACAGCGCGCAGGGCGCCCCCGCTCATCGCACGGAGCGCCTCGGTGGCCGAGAGCCGCTCGTGTGCGTGCCACTCGGGGCCCGTCGTGCTCGCCAGCAGCGTGCGCAGGACGTCGGGCGGCTCGACCGGCGCGTCGGTGCCGAGCGCGAGCGTGAGGCCCGCATCCAACAGCGTGCGCCAGGGGTAGGCGTTCTTTGTCCGTTCGGGCCCGAGGCGTGCCGGGACCCAAGGGGCATCGCTGAGCAGGTGGCTCGGTTGGACGGAAGCGACGACGCGCAGCCGCACGAGCCGCGCGACCGCACCCGGAGGCAGCACCTGAAGGTGCTCTAGCCGGACCCGCTCTGGAGCGAAGCTCGCTGCTTCGATCGCGTCGAGCGCTTGCCCGACGGCCGCATCGCCAATGGCGTGCAGCGCGACGCGCAAGCCGGCGTCTTGGGCCTGTCGTAGCCGCGAGGCGAGCGTCGTGGAGTCCAGGCGCAGCGTGCCCCGGGTCGCCGGTGCGTCCGAGTAGGGAGCGACCAGCGCGGCACCACGTGAGCCCAGCGCGCCATCGAGCGTCAGCTTCAGCCCGACGACCGAGAGGCGCCGTCCCGGTGGCGGACGCGGTGTGCCCAGGTCGTCGACGTAGACGTGAACGCGAATCGGCAGCGCGCCCGCGGCGTCGAGTGCGCCGTAGACCGACAGCGTCGCCGCATCGACGGCCAGGTCGTGCACGGCGGTGAGCCCCTGAGCGCGGAGGTGACGCAGCGCCTGGAGCACCCAGCGCCGCCGCAGCGCCGGGTCCGGAGCCGGTAGACGCGCGCGCGCCGCCTCCGCCGCCGCGTCGACGAGGACGCCGGTCGAGGCGCTCAGGCCTAGCCGGCGCATCGCCTCCGCGTTGAGCCATACGGCGTGCCCATCGATCCGCGACAGCAGCACCGGCCGGTCAGGGAACGCCGCCGTCAACGGCGCGTGCGTCGGGAGCGCGCGACCCGGCCACCGCGTGTGATCCCAGCCGAAGCCGCGCACCCACTCGGTCTCCGGTGTCTGGTGCTTGAGCGTCGCGACGACGGCCTCCGGCGAGTCGGCCCCACGCAGGTCGGCCGTGTCCATCGCCTCGCCGAGGCCCAGGACGTGGACGTGCGCGTCCTGCAGCCACGGCACGACGAAGCCGCCCGCGAGGTCGACCTCCGAGTCCACCGCTCCCGTCGCGCTCCAGACCAAGCGGCCGTCGCGGACGACGAATGCACGCTCGGGTCGGTCGAAGACGACCGCGTTCACATAGCGGACCACTCCCGCCTGGCTCGCGGCGGGGCAGAGCAACAGTGCCAGGAGCAGCGCGGTGAGGGGGCCGAGTCGGCGCATCGTCGGCCTCATAGCACACCCGGGTTGCATCGCGGGCCGCGCGAGCTAGATTGCCGGCCCATGCCGACCTTTCGCCACGCTGCTCCTTGGGCGCTTGCGCTGCTCTTGCCCGTCGTGTTGCTCGCGAGCTGCAAGCGTAGGTCGGAGCCCGCCAAGAGCGGCGGGGCCAAGGACACGCTGTCGGTCGTCATGATCGAGCCGCGCTCGCTCGATCCGGCGCGCATCGCCGACGCCATGGGCCGACAGCTCGCCGAGGATCTGTTCGAGGGCCTCGTGGCGCGCGACGCCCGCGGTCAGCCGGTGCCTGCGCTGGCGGCATCGTGGACGACGTCGAGCGATCTGCTCACCTGGACCTTCACGCTGCGCGAGGGCCTCGTGTGGTCCGATGATACGCCGCTGACGAGCGCCGACATCGTGTGGTCGCTGCGCCGCGCGCTCCTGCCCGAGACCCAGAACCACCAGGCGCAGACGCTCTGGGTGCTCCGCGGCGGACGCGCGCTGGCAGAGGGCAAGGCCGGGCCGGACGCGCCGCTGGGTGTGAGCGCGCCGGACCCCAAGACCGTCGTGCTCACGCTCGAACGGCCCACGCCGGACCTGCTGCACGTGCTCTCCACGGCCTACGCGTGCCCGACGCCACGCCACGTGATCGACAAGCACGGCGCGGCATGGACGAGGCCAGAGCACCTCGTCTCGAACGGTCCCTTCGTGCTGCGTGCACACGAGGCCGAGCGTCGCATGACGCTCGAACGCAACCCGCGCTACTGGGACAAGGAGCATCCGCCGGCACTCGCGCGCGTCGAGGTGCGGTTCACCACGGACGTGAAGTCCGCCGAGCAATGGTTCGAGCTGGGCGAGGTCGACTGGTCGGTGAGCCTGCTCAGCTTCGAGGGCGTCGAAGCGCTCCGCAAGCGTAACGCGCCGGAGCTGTCGATTCATGATCTGGACGGCGTCTTCTACCTCGTGCCCAACACGACCAAGGCGCCGTTCGATGACGTTCGCGTGCGCCGGGCCTTCGACCTCGCGCTCGACCGCGGCAAGCTCACGCGGCAGGTGCTCAACGGTGGAGAGAAGCCGGCCGAATCGTTCGTGCCTCCCGGACTCACCACGGCGCGTCCGCCGCGGCGCGTTCGGCACGATCCGGTCAAGGCACGTGCATTGCTTGCGGAGGCGGGGTTTGGCAAGGACCGCCCATTCCCCAAAGTCGAGCTGCTCTACAACACCAACGACAAGATGCGGCGCCTCGCCGAGTTCTTCCAGCGCGAGCTGACCGATGCCCTGGGGATCACGGTCCAGGCGACCAATGTCGAGTGGAAGACCTTCCTCGAGCGGGTCGACTCGGGCGACTTCCAGCTCGCCACCCTCAACCTGTCCGGGGTGAGCAACCCCATTGATTTCACCGACATGCTCCTGTCGAGCTCGACCGACAATCGGCCCCGCTGGAAGAGCAGCGACTACGACGCCCTGGCCGAGAAGGTGCGCACCGCCGCGACGCGTGAGGCGCGGGACGTCGCCGTGGCCGCGCTGCTCGAGCTTGCCGATCGCGAGGTGCCCATCCTCTCGGTCTATCACCCGACGCGCCAAGCGCTGCTGCGACCCGGCCTCGCCGGCTACGAGCCCAACGGCGAGTCCGTACACCGGTTGCGGTGGCTGTCCTGGCGACCGTAACGCTTTCGAGGAACCATGACCCACAAGCTCATCGCTGACGCCGAGCGCATCGCCGGCCTGTCTCCGCAGGAGTCACCGACCGCCGAGGCGCTGCTCAAGCTCGCGGCCAAGCTCCAGGAGGCCCGCGACGCGGCGCCCAAGCTCGAGGCCGGCCTCTTCGACGTGGCGCGCGAGCGCGTGCTCGGCCACCTGCTCGCGACCCGGCTCGAGCTCGTGCGGCTGTCGCGCGCGCAGGAGGGACCGCACCTGCTGCTCGTCAAGCCGCCGTCGGGTCGCAAGGCGCCGGTGCAGCTCGTGGCGCTGGATCGGCTGCCTCCGCCCCTGCGCGTAGCGGTCCTCGCGCGGCTCGGCGCGGGTGACCCGGCCGAGGACGACGCCGCGTGGAGCATCCCGGGCCTCGCGCTGCGTCGGCCCGACCCCACGCTCGCTTCTCTGTTCGATGGTCTCGACGCCGCCGCCTGTCTGCGTGTTGCCGAAGAGGCCGAGGAGGCGTTCGACTACGAGCGTGCCCTGTGCGGCCTGCGGGTTGCCGTCGCGCGCGCCGAACCCCGGCTCCCTGCGGTCCGGCGTCTCGTGCGTCATCTCGCCGAGGTGACGTGCGATCACGCGGAGGTCGCCGAGCTGCTCAGCTCGCCGTCGCTCCAGCCGACGCTCGACCGGGAGCTGCAGCGCGCGTTGGCGGATGCGCTCGCGGAGACGGGCGCCTTGGAGCGCGCACGTGCCGTCTACGAACGCCTGGCCAAGAGTGAGCCGACAGCCGACCTCCTCTCGCGTGCGGGCGAGATGGCGCTCCGGCAGCAGGATCTCGCCGCTGCACGCGCCCACCTCCAGGCCGCGCTGCGCCTCGACCCGGCGCACGACGCGGCGCGCGCTCAGCTCGAGCGGCTCGCGGCTACCGACAAGGACGCCGTAGAGTGTCGCGTCGCCGAGGCCCGCGCCGCGCTCGAGCGGCGGGACTTCACGGCCGCGCGTGCCCTGCTCGAGGCCCTGGCCAAGGGCAAGCCGCAGCCGGCGGTCGAGCGGCTGCGGCAGGACCTCGATCGCGCCGAGCTGCGGGCCCGCGCCGCGGAGCTCGTGGCGGAGGCCCAGCGCCGTGTCGCGGCCGAGGACTGGCTGCCGGCGCAGAAGGCCCTGCGTGACGCGCTTCGGCTGGCTCCGGGCGAGCGTGAGGCGCACGCGGCGCTCGTCGCCCGCGTGGATGCGGCGGTGGCTCGGCAGCAGTCGGCGCAGCAGCTCGACGCCGCGCGAAGGCACGAGGCGCAGGGCGACCTCGACGCCGCGCTCGAGGCCTATCTCCACGCCCTCGAGGCCGGCGCGACCGGCCTCGAGGGTCGGCTCGCGGCGCGGCTCGAGCGCTATGTCCAGCGCGCGGGCGGCCTGACGAAGGCGCGGCCGACCGATCGGACGCTCGCGGGGCTCGCCGCGCTGCATCGCGCCGAGGAGCACCTCGGCGGGCAGCAGCAAGACAAGGCCGCGGCCGAAGCCGCGGTGCGTGAGGCCCGTAAGCACCTCAAGGACGATCCCGACGTGCGCGCGCTCGAGGCCCAGCTCCAGGCGCAGCGCGAGACCGAGCGACTCGGCCGCGCGCTGCGGTTTCTGGCTGAGTCCGAGGCGCACGAAGCGACCAACGCGCTCGACCTCGCCCTGGCCGCCCTCGAGCGGGCCGTCGAGGCGGCCGGCAAGGACGTCGTCGACACTGCCGAGCGCCGCAAGCGCCTCAAGGCCGCGCTCACCGCGCAGCGCACCGACGCCGAACAGGCGGCTCGCTTCGAGGGCTGGCTCGCGGCGGGCAACCCCTTTGCGGTGCTGCGGGCGACCCAGGCGGAGACCCACCCGAGCCCTGCGCGCGAGCGGGCCGTCGCCATGGTGAGCGACCGCTTCCGAGTCGACGCCCTCCCGCCGCCGATGGAGCGCACGCCCGGGGTGCTGGCGCTAGAGCGTGCCGGCTTCCCGGCCGATCGGCTCGACGACGTGCTCATCGCCGTGGATGAGGGCGGCGACACGACGCGCCTCTGGATTGGCGCAGGCGAGCGCCTCCTCTGGGTCGAGAGCCCCGAGCTGCGCGTCCGCGCCACGCTGCGGCTGCCGGCCCCGCTCCGCATCTCGCGGCGCACCACGCGGCTCTTTCCGACGCCCCAGGGGGTGTTGCTGTTCGACGCCGAGGCGCGCGTGCTCTGGACGCTAGAGTGGGCGGGCACCCGGCTCGGGATCGTCAATCGGTTCGAGCTGGAGCGCCTGCCGCCCATGGACCCCGTGCAGCTCGCGACCGACGCCGTCGTCGATCCTGGCCTCGGACGCCTTCTGATTGCGGTGTCCGAGCGTGGCGGGCAGGCCGGGAGGCTCCTGTCTCTCGACCTCGCCGACGGCCAGGTCAAGGGCGAAGAGTCATTCAACCACGGCGTCTTCAACCTGCGCCACGTCCACGGCGAGCCGGGCGCCTTCACGGTCCAGCGCGCGCTCGACACGCACCGCATCACGGGGCGGCTCTTCTTCTACGGCCTCTGTGACGCGCGCGGCAAGGTCGGCAAGCGCCTGTTCTTCCCCGACCTCGAGGCGCCGATGCACGCCATCCGCCGCATCGTGCACGTCCACGGCCCGAGCGCGCCCGCCGCGCCCATCTTCTGCCAGTACTGGTTCCTCAACCCGTTCTCTGGCGAGGTCGTCAAGGAGCCCAACGCCTTCCTCCAGCTCAAGCCGGGACACGAGGTGTTCTTCCAGACCTCCAACCCGGACGCGTGGCTCGGCGACGACAAGGTCGGCAACGGCTCCTTCGCGGTGCACGAGGGCGAGGGGCTGCTGCTGTTCCCGTGGCGCGGCGGGCGCAAGGGCAAGGACCTGGGCGTCACCGGGGTCACCTGGGATCGCTTCCAGCGGAAGCTCGAGGTGCCGGTGCCGGAAGGGCAGGCGCTGCAGCGGCTCTTCGAGGACCGCAAAGCCCAGCGCGTGTTCGGGCTGCTCCGCTCGGCGACGGGGCTGGCGCTGCGCGAGCTGGACGTGAAGGGTAGGGCGTTTACGGGGTGAGCCGACCTCCAGGCGATTGAACGATCGGCCGATCCGTGCTACGGTTCGACGTCGTCTTGTTGAATTCCTGGAGCCCACCTACGACGTCGGAGCACGCCATGTCGAGCGATGAAAAGCTGAAGCGTACGGCGGTTCATGCGGAGCGCCAGCGGCACACGCAAGACGCGAAGAAGCTCGCTTCCTCCACGCTCCGGCGGCGCGCATTGGCTACTGGTATGACGGACGGCCTGACTCGTGTCCGGTCTCCGCTCACGCTCGATCCTCTCGGAGCGTTGCGCGAGGCGTTGACGGATCGGCTCTCGGGTCGTCCGGTGCCCGAAGGGATGCGCCGTAGCTTCAGCGAGCTCACGGGCAAGCGCCTCGGCGACGTGCGGCTTCACGACGGCGCACGCGCCTCCGCGGTCGCGCGCACTCTCGACGCCGTGGCCGTCGCCGTCGGGCAGGACGTCTTCTTTTCGGAGGGCGCGCTGCGCACCGACACGGCCGAGGGCCGGGCCGTCCTGGGACACGAGCTTGCCCACACCGTCCAGGCGCCCGCGGCCTCGCCAGAGTCGTTGTCGCTAGCCCCGGCGACGAGCTTGGCCGAGGTCCAGGCCGATCACATCGGAGGCCTCGTCGCGAACGCGGTACCCACGAGCCCGTCGCGCTTCGAGTCGCCTGTCCCCCAGCTGACCACCACCTCGACGGCCACGGTGCACCTGCTCCGCCGTCCGATGGTATTTCCGTTCCGCACCCGCACGTCGAGCTACACGACCGGCGGCCGCGTGTTTGGCGCCAACCGCAGCGGTGGCCGCAAGCACGGCGGCTGCGACCTGCTGGCGCCACGCGGGACGGAGATCCTCGCGGTCGACGACGGCGTCGTGCTACGCGGGCCGTATGCGTTCTACTCGGGGACCTATGCGCTCGAGGTCAACCACGGTGGCGAGACGGTGCGCTACGGCGAGATCCTCAGCAACCTCGCGCCCGGCGTCAGTGTCGGCGGGCGCGTCCGGCGCGGGCAGCTCTTGTGCTACGTGGGTCGGCTCGAGTCCGGCTCGTCGATGCTGCACTTCGAGATGTACTCGGGCTCGGGCGGCGGTGGATTGACCGTGCGTGGCAATCCGCCCTACCAGCGGCGCGCCGACCTGCGGGATCCGACCGGGGATCTGGACTCGGCCGTGCTTGCCTCCGAGGACACCGGCGGTGGGGCAGACACGCCCGAAAGCGGCACGTTGAATCGCGGGACGGTCGGTGGCGCCGGAGCGCAGGTCGCACGGGGTGCCAGCCAAGGGGCCGCCCGGAGCGCCTCGACGCGGCTGTCGGCGGCGGACGCGCAGGAGGCGCTCACCTACAACGAGGGTCGCCAATACGCGGAGGACCGCATTCGCCGAATTCAGACCGTCGTCGGCGTGGAGCCGAGCGGTCGCTTCGACACGGCCACCGTCCAGGCCGTCGCGCAGTTCCAGGGGACGCATGGCCTCACAGTGGATGGAAAGGTCGGTCCCAACACGTTGACTGCCATCGAGCGTGCGCCGGCGACTGCACAGGCGAGCCCGCCTCCACGCGCGCTCGCCAGCGCATCCGGAGGCGCCGCAGCCGCGGCGACGCCTGCCGCGCCGACGCCGGCCCCGCCAGCGCTCCCAGGACCGGTCCGGGCTGACCTCACGCCCGGCACGGAGCAGCGCTTCCTCGGGGTAGTCAACCCTGCGATCGGCGTCGTGAACAACCTCGCCGACGCGGAGCAGGCCCAACGGACGCTGGAGCTGAACGACCCGACGCGTCAGGCGCGGGTTACCGCGCAAGCCGCCGCAATCTCGAACCAGGACGTGGTCTACGAGCAGCTGGCCCATCGGTTCGCCTACGAGCCCAACAACGCGGGTGGGCTGCTCGCGCTCGGCTATCTCCTGGGCACGCGGCACGAGGATCCCGTCACGAGCCTCCAGGTCTATGCCTTTCTCCCCAACCCGGCCTTGGCGGCGCACATGGCCACGGAGCAGGGCCGACCCGTCGTGCCGGTGGTCGCGTTCCGCGGCACGGTCCCGACGGAGGCCATGGACGTTGTAGATGATCTCAACCGAGAAGGCATCGGCGCCTACCAGTTCGCCGCCAACGAGCCGCAGATTCGCGCCGTCCTCGCGGCGGCGATGGGTCCGACGGGCCAGCGCGTGGACGTCGTCGGCCACAGCCTCGGCGGCGCACTGGCGCAGATCGCGGCGTGCCACTTCCCGCAGATGGTTCGGCGCATCGTCACGTTCCAGGCGCCTGCGGTCTCCGCCGACGAGGTCCGCGACCTGGTCCGCAACTCGGCCCAACATGGGACCGGCATGCCGTTGAGTACCCACTATCGTGCCGAGGGTGACCTCGTCTCGACCGCGGGCCAGGTCTTCACTCCCGGCGTAGCGCACGAGCTGCAGGCTGCGGGCACCGCAACGCCGGCCTCTCACACCGACTTCCCACTGGCGCAACTCCACAACCTCCGTGGCGGGCCCTTCAACGGGCGGCTCAACACGACTGGCAGCGACGTGGTGGGTGTCCAGACCTCTCAGGCGGGGACCGGCTCGATGGCCTCGGAGATCGTGCGCCAGGGGACCGGCATCCTGGCGGACGAACCGGGAATGGCGAACCGTATCCAGGGCGACGACTACGCTCGTGTCTGGCGGCGGGTCAAGACCGCGGTCGAGCAGGGCCAGTCGCTGTCGCAGGCGGACGCCCTCATCGCCGCGGAGTCGGGGATCATGCCGCCGATGCAGCAGCGCATGATGGCCAACCTTCGCACGATGTATCCGAACGCGCGGCCCTAGCCTTCGAGAGCGATGACCTCGAGCCAACCCGAGAATCTGACGCTGCGGGGCGTCGAGCTGATCTTCCGGCTGGTCCCGATTCGCGCGCGGCGCCTCGCGGGCGAGGATCCCGACGGCGTGGCCCAGGCCCTCGTCGCGTGGCATTCGGACCGGTCGGCCTTCGGGTTGGCGTTGTCGGCGGCGGCGACCGTCGAGCCGCGTGTCCCGCTCGCAGAGGTCGCGACCGGATTTGGGCTAGCGCCCGCCGAAGTCGACATCCTCCTGACCGCGCTCGCGCCGCGGGTCGACGGCGAGTTCCTCGATCGGCTCACGACGAGCCCGCTCTCCGGCCGCGCGCTCGACGTCGACACGGTCCTCAGCGTGCTGTTTGCGACCTCGGCCGAGCGCTTCGAGGCTCGGACGCTGCTCACGCACGGGTCACGGCTCGTGCGCCTCGGCCTGATCGAGCTCGCGGCCCTACCGGCGTCACTGTCGGCCCACGAGCTGGAGGTACGCGTTCCCGACGCGGTGGCGAACTATCTGCTCGGGAGACCGCTGCTCGCCGGGCCGCTGGCCCAGTACTGCGAGCTGGTGTCGCCGTCGCTGAGCTGGGATCGCGTCGTGGTCCCAGACGACCACAAGCGCCTCATCCGCAGGCTCGTCGTCGGTGAGCCCGGCCTCCAACAGAAGCTCGATGCGTGGGGATTTCGCAGCGTGTTCCCGCACGGGGGTGGGCTCGTCCTGCTGTTCGCTGGCCCGCCGGGGACGGGCAAGACCGCCTTTGCGCACGCCATCGCCGACGAGCTCGATCGGGAGCTGCTGGTCGTCAAGACGAGCCGCCTGCTCGCGACCGAGGAGCCGCTCGAGCCCATCCTGGCCGACGTGTTTCGGGTCGCGCGCCTGACGGGTAGCGTCGTGCTGCTCGACGACTGCGAGGGCCTCATCGCCGAGCGGGGCGCGCGCTTTCTGGCGGTGCTGGAGTCGCTCGACCAGAACGCGGGCCTGGTCATCATGACGACGAACCTCGCGCCGAAGATCGACTTCGCGATGGCTCGACGAATCCAGTACCGGCTGGACTTCGAGCCCCCGACTGCAGTCATGCGCGAGCAGATCTGGGAGGTCCACCTGCCGCCGGATGCGCCGCTCGCCTCCGACATCCACATCCCCACGCTTGCGTCGACCTACGAATTCACCGGCGCCACGATTCGCAACACGGTGCTGCTGGCGCTCGCCAACCTGGCGTCTGAGCCGGGCGACCCCACACTCGACATGCAGCGCCTCCGTGAAGCCGCCGAGATGCAGCTCAACGCGCGCTTCGACGACCTCGCGGTGCGGGGTGCGCACGCCGCGATTGGCCTCGATCGCCTGGTCCTGCCCGAGCGCGAGATGAGCGAGCTTCGCGAGGTCCTGTCGGCCTGCCGACACCACGAGGCGGTGCTCAACCTTTGGGGCTTTGCGCGACGGCTTCCGACGGGCCGCGGTATCTGTGCGATGTTCGATGGGCCGCCGGGAACCGGCAAGACGTTCACGGCCGAGATCCTCGCGAGCGAGCTGCGGCTGCCGCTCTATCGGGTGCACATCCCGCAGATCGTGAGCAAGTGGGTCGGCGAGACCGAGCGCAACATCGCCGAGATCTTCGTCCGCGCGCGCGCAGCCCGGGCGATGCTGCTCTTCGACGAGGCGGACTCGCTCTTCGGGCGCCGCACGCAGAACGCGCAGACCGCCAACGACCGCTACGCGAACATGGAGGTCAACCTCATCCTCCAGGAGATCGAGCGCTACGACGGCATCACCATCCTCACGACGAATCTGTTCGGCAACCTCGACGACGCGCTCCAGCGACGCATCCAGTTTCGTGTCACGTTCCCGTTCCCCGAGGCCGCCGAGCGTGGCCGCATCTGGGAAGCGATGATGCCGCCCGAGGCGCCAGTCGACGCCAAGGTCGACTACGCGGCGCTAGGCCGGCGTCACGAGCTGGCCGGCGGCCACATCAAGAACGCGCTGTTGCGTGCCGCGTACCGCGCGCGTGAGGACGGCGGTGCGATCACCCAGGGGCACCTCGATCAAGCTGCGATGGCGGAGTGTCGCGCGCAGGGGAAGCTTGTCCGGGCGGCCGGCGTCCGCCCTCCGCCGCCAGCGGCAACGCCAGCCGAGCCCGTGGCGCCCAAGTCGGGCGCGGGCCGGTAGGCGCTCTGGCGCGCCTTCACTCGTCTGCCGCACAATGCTCACGCGAATGTGCCGGTAACTCTCGTCGAGCACGCCGCCCTTTTCAGGGGCCCGGCGCCTACCCCACCCGCGGCCGCGACAACGACAGCGCATCCAGCCCGACGAGCTTGAGCCGCTTGTTCTCCGCGCGCGACTCATGCGCGTTGGTTACATAGACGGCGGGCTCGCTCACGGGGCACGCCCACTCGCACGAGCCGCAGCCGATGCACTGCTCGATGTCCACCCGCGGCTGCTGGAGCATGATCTCGACGCCGTGGCGGTCGAGCTTGATGACCTCCTTGGACCAGATCGCCTTGGGGGAGGTCGGGCAGAACTCCTCGCACTTGACGCACGGCGTGTCCATGCCCCACGGCAGGCAGCGGCCCTTGTCGTAGAACGCGGTGCCCATGCGCACGGGCTTGACGCCCTGGGTGAGGTCCCCGATGCGGTCCTGGATGCTGATCTTGGCGATGGCGCCCGTGGGGCAGACGTCGCCGCAGAGGTTGCACCGCTGGAGGCAGTTGCCGAGCCGGTACTTGGCCACCGGGGTCCACAGGCCCTCGAGCCCGGCCTCGAAGCCGGCGGGCTGGAGCACGTTGGTCGGGCAGACCTTGATGCACTCGTCGCACTTGATGCACGCCGCGAGGAACTGGTCCTCGGGCAGGCTGCCGGGCGGGCGGATGAGCTTGGGGTCATACGCCTTGGGGAGCCCTGCCTCGCGCGTGTTGAGGTGGCTGGCCCGATTGAGCGGGAGCCAGGCTGCGCCCGCGACGGCGGAGGCGAACAGCTCGCGGCGGCCGAGGTCGAGCAGGTCCTCGCTGCCCTCCTTGGGCGGCATGAAGGCGTAGCTCAGCGCGTCGTGCGGGCAGTCGGCCACGCAGTTCATGCACATGAGGCACTCGGACTGCTTGGTCGTGGCCTGCGGCTCGGCGGCGCCGTCGCAGACCTCGACGCACTTGTTGCAGTTGGTGCAGTTGTCGATGTTCCGGTGGATGCGGAAGAGGCTAAATCGCGAGAGCACCCCGAGCAGCGCACCGAGCGGGCAGAGCGCGCGGCACCAGAAGCGCGGGATGAAGCGGTTGGCCACGAGCACCGCGATGAAGATGAAGCCGACGACCCAGCCCCACGAGAAGTTGACCTCGGAGTAGGCGCCCGACCAGACCTCGTGCGCCGCCGGGAACAGGCTGACGGTGAACGAGCGCGTGATGAGGCAGATGGGGTCGAGCAGGCCGATCTGGAGGCTGCCGAACGCGGCCGACACGATGAAGAATGCGAGCAGGTAGTACTTGAGCGTGTAGAGCCTGCGCGGGCGGTTCTCGGCCATCTTGGCGGCGTCGGACTTGGCCTTTGGCAAGATGGACGAAAACAAGGTGTTCATGATGCCGAGCGGGCAGATCCACGAGCAGAACACGCGGCCGAAGACGAGCGTGATGGCCACGATGACGCCGGCCCAGAGCAAGCCCAAGTACAGCGTGCCGGAGGAGAGCATGGTGCCGAGCGCGACGAGCGGGTCGGCCTCCAAGAAGATGCTGACTGGCGTGCGCCCGAGCAGCCGGGAGGTGGTCATGCCGAGCAGCACGAAGAACAAGGCCAGGAAGAAGACCTGGTAGACGAGGCGGAGCTTCTTGAGCGTGGTGTTGTCGGGGAGCCACCGCGCCTTGAGCCGGCGTTGCGTCCGTCCGACCCACGAACGGAGTCCTGCGCGGCTCATCCGGCCGTGACCTCTTTGAGTCGCAGCGAGCGCCAGTCGGCGCGCCCGATGCCGCGCTCCTCGGCCTTGGCGATGAACCCGACGTTCTCGAGCTTCTGGCCGAGCTCGCCGACGGCCCACGCGTCGAGCGCGACGACGTCGACGCCGGCTGCGACCGCGCGGTTCTCTTTGACGTCGCCGAGGCTGCCACCGGTCGGGCCGTTGCGCATGAGCAGGCGCTGGGCGTCCAAGACCGTGAGCGTGGGGCGAATGGCGTACGCCAGGTCGACGATGGAGCCGTCCATGTCCTGGTGCAGCAGCCCGCGATCGCCGCCGAGGATGCCGTACCAGTTCTTCATGCCGGCGGTCGTGCGCGACTGGACGTGGTGCTTGACGATGGGCGCGTTGATGACCTTGTCGAAGTGCGGAAGCTCCTTCCACACGGCCCAATTCGTGATGAGCTTGCCGCCGAAGCCGACCTTCACGTAGTCCGACTTCTCGGGCCACACCACGCTCGCGCCGCGAATGCCGGCCACGGCGTCGGCGATGCCGCTCGACTTGAAGGTGGCGGGGCCGGGATCGCACGGGCTGTCGAAGACGACGACCTCGGAGGCGCCCGCGTCCAGGCACAGCCGGCACAGCTCGGCGACCAGCTCCGGGTTGGTCGTTGCGGCCTGCGACGGCACGCGCTTCCAGGCGACGTTGGGCTTGAGCATCACGCGATCGCCCTTGGAGACGAACGCGCCCATCCCTCCGAGGGCCTCCAATGCGGCGCGCGTGTTCTGCACAGCGTCTCCGCCACGCGCGACGGCGAGCTCCGGGAGCGCGGCGGAGACCTCGACCTGAAACGACTTGAGCGTCTCGCTGGCCGAGCGACTGCGGCGAGCGCGATCCTTGAGTAGCAGGCCGGCGGTCCCGGCGGCGGCGGTCAGGGCGGCGGTACCACCGAGGCGTGTCAGCCATTCGCGGCGAGTGAGCGTCACGCGCGCACCATAGAGCGGGGTGTTTCGCCACGCAAGGAGAACGTGCCTGGACAGGCTTGACTCGCACGAACGGGCTCGCTACCGTCGCCGACCATGCTTCCTGCACTCCGGACGCGCTGTTGTTGTTGTCGCTGTGTGACGGGCCCCGGCCCGACCCGGCGCTGACGCACGCGACGGTTCGGCACCCGAGGCGCCGTCACTCCCGGTGACAGGCGCGGTGCCGCGGCGCGCACGTCACTTTCTCGAACTTCGCGGCAGAACGGCGTAAGAGACCCGCATGAGCGCGCTTGAGAGAGCCCAGTCCGTCGGCCGCCTGCTGCTCGCCCTGTTGGGGCTGGCCGGCGTGGGCTGGTACGTGGCGGGCCCGGGCACGGGCGGCCTCGACGGTGCGCTCGAGCTCGTGAACGTGTCCTACGACCCCACGCGCGAGCTGTACGAGGACATCAACGCCGCGTTCGCGCGCACCTACCCGGTGCCGGTGCAGGTCACCACCACCCATGGTGGCTCGAGCAAGCAGGCGCGCGCGGTCATCGACGGCCTAGAGGCCGACGTCGTGACCCTCGCGCTGGCCTACGACCTCGACGCGATCGCGTCGCAGGCGCAGAAGCTCCCTGCCGACTGGCAGTCGCGCAAGCCGCATCGGAGCGCGCCGTTCACCTCGACCATCGTCTTCGTCGTGCGGCGCGGGAACCCGAAAGACATCACCGGCTGGCCGGATCTCACGCGGAAGGGCGTCGCCGTCGTCGTGCCCAACCCCAAGACGAGCGGCGGCGCGCGGTGGGCCTACCTCGCGGCCTATGGTGCCGCGTTGCGACTGCCGAATGGGAGCCCGGACACCGCACAGGACTTCGTGACGGCGCTCTTGCGCAACGTCCCGGTGCTCGACTCCGGCGCGCGCGGCGCGACCACCACGTTCTCCGAGAACCAGATCGGGGACGTGCTCATCACGTGGGAGAACGAAGCGCACCTCGTGGTCAAGGAGCGCTCGGGAGATGGGCTCGAGGTCGTGGTGCCGCCCGTGAGCATTCTGGCGGAGCCGCCCGTCGCGGTCGTCGATCGGGTCGTCAAGAAGCGTGGTACCCGCGAGGTGGCCAAC
Source organism: Pseudomonadota bacterium (assembly GCA_005776585.1). Lineage (GTDB taxonomy): Bacteria > Myxococcota_A > UBA9042 > SXOX01. The sequence continues at coordinate 32,814 of SXOX01000207.1, forward strand.
GCCTATCTCGACTTCCTGTACACCGAGGAGGCGCAGCGGCTCGGGGTCAAGCATCGCTATCGACCCACGCAGCCGAGCGTCATCGCGGAGGCGCGCGGCGCGTTTCCGGACGTTACGCTGTTCAGCATCGAGGACGTCTTCGGCGGCTGGGCGCAGGCCCACGCCGACCACTTCGCCGATGGTGGCTCCTTCGACCGCGCGCTCGCGGCAGCCAAGGGTCGCTAGGCATGTCACGTTCCGTCGACGTGCGACCGCTGCGCCTGCCGGGCTTTGGCCTGTCGCTGGGCATCGCGCTCACGACGCTCGGCGTGGTCGTGCTTCTCCCCGTCGCCGCGCTCGTCCTGCGGGCCTCGGAGCTGTCGCTCGGCGGCTTCGTCGACCTCTTGCTCGAACCACGCTGCCTCGCAGCGCTCCGCCTGAGCGTCGGCACATCGTTTGCCGCCGCGCTCATCAACACCGGCCTCGGCCTGCTCGTCGCCTGGGTGCTCGTCCGCTATCCGTTTCCGGGGCGGCGCCTCGTGGATGCGCTCGTCGACCTGCCGTTCGCGCTCCCCACGTCGGTCGCGGGCATCACGCTCACGATGCTCTGGGTCGAGCACGGCGCGCTTGGCAGCGTCGCGGCCCGCCTTGGCCTCCCCGTGGCCTTCACGCCGCTCGGCGTGGTCCTGGCGCTCGTCTTCGTCGGTTTTCCGTTCACCGTTCGCACGGTGCAGCCCGTCATCGCCGCGCTCGACACCGAGCCCGAGGAGGCCGCGCGCTCGCTCGGCGCCACGCGGTCGCAGACGTTCGTCAAGGTCGTGCTGCCGCTCCTTTGGCCGGCCATCATCACCGGCTTCACGCTCGCCTTCGCCCGCGGCCTTGGCGAGTACGGCTCGGTCGTCTTCATCGCGGGCAACCTGCCGGGCCAGACCGAGATCGCGCCGCTTCTGGTCGTCGCGCGGCTCGAACAGTACGACTACCTGGGTGCCGCTGCGTTGGGCCTCAGCCTCGTGCTCATGTCGCTCGCGCTCCTCGTCCTCGCGAGCCTCGTCGAGCGCCGCGCCCGTCGCCTCGCCGGAGGGGCGCCGTGAACCCGCAGCACCAGACGCCAGTGTGGCTCCGCCGCACGCTCATCGGCGCCGCGCTGCTGATTGTGGCCTTCGTCATCGTCGTCCCGCTCGTGACTGTCTTTGCCCAGGCGCTCGGCAAGGGTCTGGGTGCCTACCGCGACGCGCTGATGCGCCCCGACACCCGGGCCGCGGTGCGCCTCACCCTGTTCGTTGTCTTATGTACCGTCCCGCTCCATGTCCTCGGTGGCCTCGCCGCGGCGTGGGCGGTCACGCGCTTCACGTTTCGCGGCCGGGCGCTACTGGTGGCCATGATCGACCTCCCGCTCACGGTCTCGCCGGTCGTCGCGGGCCTCTGCCTCGTGCTGCTCTACGGCGCACGAGGCGTGATGGGCCCCTGGCTCGAGGAGCACGACGTCCGCATCATCTATGCGGTCCCCGGCCTCGTGCTGGCGACCGCGTTCGTGACGTTTCCGTTCGTGGCCCGCGCGCTCATCCCCCTCATGGCGAGCCAGGGCAAAGACGAAGAGGAGGCCGCGCTCACGCTCGGGGCGAGCGGCTGGCAGATCTTCTTTCGCGTCACGCTGCCGAGCATCAAGACCGGCTTGTTGTACGGCGTCGTGCTGTGTACTGCGCGTGCGCTGGGCGAGTTTGGCGCCGTCTCGATCGTCTCGGGCCACTTGCGTGGCAAGACCGTCACGCTCCCGCTACACGTCGAGGTGCTCCACGACCAGTACGAGGCGGTCGGCGCGTTCGCCGCGGCGTCGCTGCTCACGCTCGTCGCCGTCGGGACGCTGTTTGCCAAGACTCGGCTCGAACGTCGTGGTGCCCGGCCGAGTGGCCATCGGTGATTGGCGTCAAACGGAAAGGAACGCATGCGCTCCACCATCGAGATTCAGAACGTCAGCAAGCGCTTTCACCCGTTCGGTCGATCGTCCGGGGCCAATGCCGTCGATGACGTGAGCCTGACCGTGCGACCCGGTGAGCTCGTCGCGCTCCTCGGACCCTCGGGCTCCGGCAAGACGACGCTCCTGCGCATGGTCGCCGGCCTCGAGCACGCCGACTCGGGCACCATTCGCCTCGTGGCCGAGGCGGGCGCGACTGAGCTGTCGGGCCGCGTCGGCTTCGTGTTCCAACATTATGCGCTGTTTCGGCATCTGAGCGTCTTTGAGAACGTCGCCTTCGGGCTGCGGGTCCGCCCCCGGAAGGTGCGCCCCAGCGACCGCGAGATCCAGCAGCGCGTCGAGGTCGCGGGCGATGAGCTGGGTGTCGTAGGTGCCGTCTTCGAAGCGCGGCGCCTCCAGCAGCGCCCGGTGGAAG
>SXOX01000208.1 GCA_005776585.1 Pseudomonadota bacterium
GCCGCCGCCGCCGAAGCCGCCGCCACGGCCGCCGCCGCCGCCACCGCCGAAGCCACCACTACGCGGCTTCTCCTCTGCGGCGTTCACCTTGATCGTACGACCATCGAGCGTCGTCCCGTTGAGGGCGTCGATCGCGGCCTGCGCCTCGGACTCGGAAGAGAACGTGACGAAACCGAAACCGCGCGAGCGGCCGGTCTCGCGGTCGGTGATGACCTTCGCCTCGGTGACATTGCCGTGCTGCGCGAACGTGTCGCGAAGCGTTGATTCTTGCGTGCCGAAGCTCAAACCACCGACGAACAGCTTGTTGCCCATGAAAACATCCTTCCCTTGTGGCCCCCTCTATCGATTGGTGCGGGCCACTTCTAGCTTGATACCTCGGGCGGAGGGCACCGACGTGGCCGCCTCCGCATCACTGACCTCTGCAATGCGCCCGCCCGATGCTATCGAGGAAAGGACATTTCGAGGCACGTCGCGGGCCGAGACCCGCGATCCGGAACTCCCGGACCTTGGCATGATAGCTCAGGTCCTGGGGATTGCCACCAAAAAAATCCGTGGGATCATAAAGGAAAGCTGCACACGATGCGTCGCCCGGCCGGCGCCTCCGGGCAGGCCGCGTTGACAGCACGGCCCTTGCAAGCTACCAACCGAGCCCATGCTCGATCGTCTCCTCGGCAGCGTGACCCCGTGCCCCTGCGGGACGACCCACGTCGTCACGACGCGGCGCGTTGCGGTCCGTCGCGGCGCGCTCGCGGAGCTCGGGCCCATGGCGCGAGGGCTCGACCTCGCCGGTCCGGCGCTCGTCGTCGCGGATCCGGACACCTGGGCCGCAGCGGGTGCGGGCGCCGTGGAGAGCCTCGCTCACACTGGCCTCACGGTGCGCACACTGGTCCTCGACGCGCACCCGGTTGCGGGCCCTGAGGGCGTCGCGCAGGTCGTCGCTCACGTTGGCGACGCGGGCCTGCTCGTGGCCGTCGGTGCCGGCACCGTCAACGATCTCGTCAAGTCCGCGGCCACGGCCTGCGCCCTGCCCTACCTCGCCGTTGGCACCGCGCTCAGCATGAATGGCTACACCTCCAGCATCAGCGCGCTGCTCGAGGGCGGCGTCAAGCGCACGCTCCCGGCCACGCCGCCGCTCGGCGTCGTGCTCGACCTGGACGTCTGCGCCGCCGCGCCCCGCACGATGACGCTAGCGGGCCTCGGCGACATGCTGAGCAAGCCGTTCAGCGAGGCGGACTGGCGGCTCTCCGCGCACGTCGACCGCGTGCCCTACTGCGCGCGCCCCGGCGCGGTGCTCGAAGACGCCTTCGCGCGCATGGTCGCGGCAGCGGCGGGCATTGGACGTGCGGAGCCCACGGCGCTCGCGCACCTCTCGGAGGCGTTACTGCTCTCCGGCATGTCCATGGCCATGGCCGGGACCAGCGCGCCGGCCAGTGGCGGCGAGCACCTCATCAGCCACTACTGGGACATGATGCGCTATGGGATGGGCGCGCATCCGTACGCGCTCCACGGCACGCAGGTCGGCGTGGCCTGCTGCCTCGTCGAGCCGCTGCATCGGTCGGTCCAGGCGCTGCGCGGGCGGTCGCTCCGGACTTCCGACCTCGACGCGCTGCTCGCGGACTGGCCCACGACGCTCGACGGTCTGCGGTCCCGGGTGCGGGCGTGCCACACGGAGCTGCCGCCGGACGTGGTCGACGGCGTCGTAGCCGAGGCCGCCAAGAAGTGGCGCCCACCGGAGGCGCAACGGGTTCGACTCGAGTCCATCGCGGAGAACCTTGACCCCATCCTGGCCGACGTCGGCGCGGCGCTGCTGCCCGATGGGGCGATTCGACAGGCGCTGCGCGACGCGGGAGCACCCACCACGGCAGCCGAGATCGACCCGTCACTCGCGGGCGACCTCGTCCGCTGGGCCAAGGTGCGCGACATCCGCGCGCGCTACACCATCTTGGACTTCGCGGCGGAGCTTGGCGCGCTGACGGAAGGGGCACGATGACGACCACGCTGGTCACCGGTGGCGGGGGCTTCATTGGCTCGAACCTCGTGCATGCGCTCCTGGCGCGCGGGCATGCGGTGCGTGTCCTGGACAACTTTGCGACCGGTCGCGAGGAGAACCTGACGGAGGTCCGCGATCGCATCGCGCTCCATCGGGCGGACCTGCGCGACGCTGCGGCCGTCGCGCGCGCCGTCGAGGGCTGCGACTTCGTGCTCCACGAGGCCGCGCTGCCGTCCGTCGTACACTCGGTCTCGGATCCCGTCCTGACGCATGACGTCAACCTCAACGGGACCCTCACGCTCCTCGAAGCGGCCCGCGCGGCGCGCGTCAAGCGGCTCGTCTTCGCGGGCAGCTCGGCCGTCTACGGCAACTCCGAGGTGCTTCCCAAGGTCGAGACCATGCCCCCGGAGCCGCTCTCGCCGTACGCGCTCCACAAGATCGCGGCCGAGACCTATGGCCGCCTCTACACCTCGCTCTACGGCCTCGAGGTCGTCACGCTGCGGTACTTCAACGTGTTCGGACCGCGCCAGGATCCCAAGAGCGACTACGCGGCGGTCATCCCGCGGTTCGTTGCCATGATGTCGCAAGGTCAGGCCCCCACCATCTTCGGCGACGGGGGTCAGACGCGGGACTTCTGCCACATCGACAACGTCATTGAGGCCAACGTCCTGGCCTGCACTGCGCCGAGCGCTCCAGGAAGAACGTACAACGTCGCGTGCGGCGAGCGTATCTCGCTTCTCGACCTGGTGGACCGCATCAACGGCATCTTGGGCACGTCGGTCGTTGCGGCTCACGCGCCGGAGCGCGTCGGAGACGTCCGCCACTCGGTCGCCGACATCGCCGCCGCGCAGCGCGATCTCGGCTACGTCGGCGGAGTCAACTTCACCGAAGGCCTACGTCGCACAATTGCCTGGTACCTCGGCGGGAGCCGGTAGGAGCGCCGATGCCCGCGATTCGCAGCATGACGGGCTATGGCGAGGCCACGTTCGACCTCGGCCCCGCGGGCGCGAGTCGGCCGTATCGGGTCGCCATTCGCTCGGTCAACCACCGGCACCTCGATATCCGGGTGCGGCTCGGCCGGGAGCTCTCGGCGCTCGAGCCCCGGGTGCACGCGCTGGTCAAGGAGCGTGTCAAGCGTGGTCACGTCGAGGTCATCATCGAGCCCGAGCCGGGCGCCGGTGGTGGCGCGCGCGTCGTGGTCGACGAGGTCCTGACTCGCGAGCTGCTGGTGGCCCTGCATCGGGTCCGCGATCTCGCGGGACTCGAGGGCCAAGTCACCCTCGCCGACGTGCTGCGCTTCCCCGACGTATGCGCCGTCGTGACGAGCGGTGGCGGCGCCCTGGATGAGCCGCAGGCGGAGCTCGCGGTTGGCGGAGTCTCGACGGCCCTCGACCGGCTCGTGGCCATGCGTGAGGCCGAGGGGCGTCGCCTCGCCGACGAGCTACTGCTGCGCGTCGGGCTCATGCGGGAAATGGTGCGCCGAGTCGAGCAGGGCCTGCCGCGCGCGGTCGAGGCCATCCGCGCGCGGCTCGATCGCCGCATCCAGGACGTGCTGGGAGGCAGCGTCAATGTCGACCCGCAGCGCCTGCTGCAGGAGGTCGCGTTCATGGCCGACAAGAGCGACGTCAGCGAGGAGATCGGGCGGCTGCGCAGTCACCTGGCCGAGGTCGAGCGCCAGTTGGAGATGACCTCCCATGCGCGCGCGGGGGAGCATGCGGGCAGCGGGAAGAAGCTCGAGTTCCTCACCCAGGAACTCCATCGCGAGCTCAACACCATGGGCTCGAAGCTCGGCGACGCCGATCTCGTCCGCCTCGTCATCGACGGCAAGTGCGAGGTCGAGAAGGTCCGCGAGCAGGTCGCCAACCTGGAGTAGCCATGCGCGCGAGCCCGGCCCATCCGAGGATGCTCATTCTCTCGTCACCGTCCGGCGCTGGAAAGAGCACGCTCGCCGCGCGACTGCGAGGCGCGCTCCCGGAGTACCAGGTGTCCATCTCGCACACCACGCGACAGCCGCGCCCCGGAGAGGTCCACGGCCGCGAGTACGTCTTCGTCGACCACGAGACCTTCGACCGGATGATCGCGCGCGGTGAGTTCGTCGAGTGGGCGCACGTGCACACCAACCGCTACGGCACCTCGCGGGCCGAGATCGAGCGCATCTTGGCCGCGGGCAATCGGGTGCTGTTCGATATCGACTGGCAAGGGACCGCGGCGCTCCAAGCCATCTACAGCGACGCCGTGTCTGTTTTTGTCCTGCCGCCGTCCATGGCGGTCCTGGCCGGGCGCCTTTGGGGCCGCAAGTCCGATGACCCGCACGAGATCCGCGTTCGCCTCGGAAACGCGCGCCGCGAGCTGCGCGAGTTCGCCCGCTACGACCACCTCATCGTCAATGACGAACTCGACGCCGCGTTCGCCGATCTCCTCGCCATCGTGCACGGGCAGCCGTCGGTGCGCCCCGAGGCGTCGGCAAGCGACGTCCAGCGATTGCTCGACGAGCCCATCCCGGATCGACTCGATCCCCCTTCGGAGTCCGCCCCATGACCGACCGTCCCGTCCGCGTCCGCATCGCCCCGAGCCCGACAGGCGATCCCCACGTGGGCACCGCCTACATCGGGCTGTTCAACCTGGTCTACGCGCGACACCACGGCGGGAAGTTCGTGCTGCGCATCGAGGACACCGATCAGACGCGCTCCACACGCCAGAGCGAGGAGGCCATCTACCGCAGCCTGCGCTGGGCCGGGCTCACGTGGGACGAGGGTCCCGATGTCGGGGGCCCCTATGCGCCCTATCGTCAAAGTGAGCGCACCGAGCTCTACCGCCAGCATGTCGACGTCTTGCTCCAGCGCGGCGCCGCCTATCGCTGCTTCTGCACGGCGGAGCGCCTCGATGAGGTGCGACGGGCGCAGCTCCAGGCCAAGCAGTCTACAAAATACGACGGCCACTGCCGCAGCCTCTCGTCCGCGGAGTCAGCCGAGCGCCACGCCGCCGGGGAGCCCCACGTCGTTCGGCTGGCCTTTCCAACCGCAGGCCAGACCACGGTGCCCGACCAGATTCGCGGCCCGATCGTGTTCGAGAACACCCAGATCGACGACCAGGTCCTTCTGAAGACCGACGGCTTCCCCACGTATCACCTAGCCAACGTCGTCGATGATCACCTGATGGAGATCACCGACGTCATCCGCGCCGAGGAGTGGATCAGCTCCACGCC
>SXOX01000209.1 GCA_005776585.1 Pseudomonadota bacterium
GACGCTCATCGCGTACTCCATGTAGGAGCGGCGCATCTCGTCTTCGATGTTGATGGGGAGCCGCTCGCGTGGGGCGGAAGGCGGCTTCGACTCGTCGACCACGAATACCTCCAGCTCTCGGTTGGCCCGTGAGCCGGGCGAACCTAGTGCCGAGAGGCCTCAGTGTCAATCTGAGACGGTGTTCTATTTTGAAGAATTTCGGAGAAAAATACCCTGTGATTACTCAATGTTACGCCAGAGGAACTGGCGCTGAGTGACGTAGTCGAACAAAATCGCGAAGACGTTGCCGCTCTCGGTCACGACCGCGTTCGACACGAACTGGGAGCCGGGGAGGTCGGCCACGACGCAGGCGTCGTTGGTCGGGGCCCACGGGCAGACGCGGGGGCGGACCTGGCCGTCGGCGCCCATCACCGAGGTCGCATACCCCCACGGCCGGCTCGTGTAGTCCGCGGGCGCGAGCTGCGCGTCCAATCGGGTGAACGTGCCGACGTAACTGAGGACCGACGTTGCCGTGCCCTTGAGGTAGTAGAGCGTGCCGCCCGGTCCGCCGATGGGCATGACGATGCCGCCGCCACCGGTCGTGAGATAGGCGCGCTTGTCCTGATCGTAGTAACCCTGTGGGTAGCCGCCCGAGGACAGCACGGCCGAGTAGACGCCGGCTTTGAAGGAGCCAATCTCGTAGGTGCCATTGGTGCCGTCGTACGAAGAAATCCATACGGTCCCCGTTTCGTCTGCGTTCGTCGCGTTGCCACCCATGCCCATCGTCCCATCGCCGCCTTGTCCGCCGTGCAGCAGATAGTTCGGGACGTTCGTCGTCGCCCTGACCTGCGTCGCGCTCGCCCCTGGACCGATGGACCACACGCCCGAACCCGATCCATCGAGGAGCCCGACGCCGATCGTCGCGCCCGACTCCCAGCGCAGGTCCACCGAATAGTTGTACTGCCCCCACTCCTTCGTGAAACCCGCATTGGCACTCGCGAGCGTCCGTGGCGGGTCGTAGGGCGTCTTGCCGCCGGAAAACCAGATCACGCCGTCGGGAGAGAGCCACAGCTGTGAAATGTTGAGGCTGGTGACGCCCTTGAGGCTCACCTTCGTCGTCGTGAAGCTCTTGCCGCCCTTGCCGGAGGCCGTCATCGCCGTAGAGTAGTTTCCGGTGAACACGGCGATGGCGATGCCCCCGACGCGGTCGGTGGCGAGGCGGAGGTTGCCCCCGCTGAAGGGCCCGGCGACCAGCGACAGCGCCTGTCCATCGAACCAGTGGAGCTCATAGCAGTTCCCTTCGCCGCAGCGCGCTGCGACGTAGGTCTCGAGGCTCGACCCGATGACCTGCGGCGACTGCGACAGGTTCGCGAGCTGCGTCTTGAGCGTACCGCCCTTGGCCAGCGCGATCTGGTAGAGGCCGTTGGCGTCCGTCGTCGTGACCCACACGCGGCCCGCCCCATCGATGAACAGTGCCGTCATGGCACACGTCGCGCTCGCATCCAGCGTAAGCGTGTCGGCCGCCACGACCGCACCGGCCTTGACGTGCACGACGATCGAGGGCGCGGCCTTGTTCTCCTGCAGGCAATACCAGTGTCCGCCAGCATCCGACCAAATCGAGTTCGCGTAGAGGTAGTCCTTGGCAATCGGGGTCGTGCCGTTGGCGGAGATCGCGACCACCGTCTGAAGACCACCCTTGCCACCGGTGAGCTCCGTCTGGCCAAACGAACTCTGCGGATAGAGGTACTCGAAGCCCGACAGCAGCGGGGTCCGGACCGCGCCGTCCCACTTGTCGGCCTGAGTCGTGCCGATATTGCCGGTGGTGTCCGTGTACACGATGAGAGTCCCACCATCGGGCGCGTCGTACAGGCTGCCATTGAAGTAGCTCCCAAAGGGATACGGCGCCTGCTTGGCCGCGCCATCGAGCACTCGCTCGAGCGTCGAGGCGCTGCCGTTGGACGCGCTCAGCCAGCCCTGCTCGTCGAAGCTCGTGAAGCCGCTCGCGTAGCTGTACTGGTAGACGATCGACGGGAGGATGGGCGCGAGCTCGGTGTGGAAGTCTCCCCGCTCGACGACGAGACCGGCCGGCCCGACGCAGTCGCCGAACTCGCCCGAGTAGCAGTTCGTCGGCGGCCATACGATGCTTGCGGTCCCACCGCGGGCCGTGATGCCGATACTTCCCTGACTCGCGCCGCCATCGCTTGGCGGCTGCGTGGACTGGAAGATGAGGCTCGGGATCTGCTCGAGCGCGTCGCACGCCAGACCGATTCCGTCACCGTCGAGATCCGCCTGCGTCGCATTGGCGACCTTGGGGCAGTTGTCGTGGTCGGCACACCACGTGTCGCCGTCGGCGTCGTTCAACGCGTCCTTGGGGCACAGGTCGCAGACATCGCCCATGCTGTCCCCGTCGAGGTTGGCCTGATCCGAGTTCGGCCGCTCGGGGCAGTTGTCCTTGTTCGCACACAGCCCATCGCCGTCACCGTCGTTCTGTGCGTCCAACGGGCACGCGTCGCACACATCGCCGAGCGCGTCGCCATCGCTGTTCTTCTGGTCGGCGTTGGCGAGCGTGGGACAGTTGTCGACGTCCGCGCACTTGCCGTCCTTGTCCGAGTCGTTATTGCCGTCGCTCGGGCACGGGTCGCACACGTTTCCGAAGGTGTCGCCATCGGTGTTGGCCTGATCCTTGTTGGCCTTCATCGGACAGTTGTCGGTCCCGTCGAGCACGGTGTCGTTGTCGTCGTCCGGGTCACAGAGGTCGCCCTGCGCGTCGAGGTCGTTGTTGGCCTGATCGACGTTGGACACCATCGGGCAGTTGTCGTTGACGTCGAGCTTCGTGTCGTTGTCGTCGTCCGAGTCACATGCATCGCCCTGCGTATCGCTGTCCAGGTTGGCCTGGTCCTTGTTGGCGAGGCCGACGCAGTTGTCGACGCTGTCACACACGGTATCGGAGTCCGTGTCCTGACATCCGTCGCAGACATCGCCAATCTTGTCGCCGTCCGAGTCCTTCTGATCGGCGTTCGCGATAAACGGGCAGTTGTCGACATCGCCACACACGAGGTCCTTGTCCGAGTCGTTCTGCGCGTCGTTCATGCATGTGTCGCAGGCGTTGCCCTTGCCGTCCTGATCGTTGTCCTCCTGGCCCGGATTTGCATGCACAGGACAGTTGTCAACGTTTGCGCACTTCCCGTCCTTCTCGCCGTCATTCAGTGCGTCGTTCACGCACGGATCGCACGCGTCACCGAAGGCGTCGCCGTCCGCGTTGGACTGCAGCGAGTTGGCCACGGTCGGGCAGTTGTCGACGTTGCCGCAGACGGTGTCCTTGTCCTCGTCGTTCTTGCCGTCGTTCGGGCACGGGTCGCACGCATCGCCCAGCGTGTCCCCGTCGGCGTTCGCTTGGGTCCCGTTGGCCACCTGGGGGCAGTTGTCGACGTCACCGCAGACCAGGTCCTTGTCGCTGTCGTCCGCGCCGTCCTTCGGGCAGACGTCGCACGCGTCGCCCTTGCCGTCGTTGTCCGAGTCGAGCTGGTCCTTGTTGGCCTTCTGCGGGCAGTTGTCGAGGTTTCCGCAGATGGTGTCGATGTCCTCGTCGTTCTTGGCGTCGTTCGGGCACGCGTCGCAGGCGTCGCCCTTGCCGTCGTTGTCCACGTCGGCCTGCGACAGGTTCGACTTGTCCGGGCAGTTGTCAGTGTCTCCACACACGCCATCGCCGTCGACATCGTTCTTCGCGTCGAGCTTGCACGTGTCGCACGCGTCGCCTAGGCCATCCTTGTCCGCATCCTTCTGGTCGGCGTTCGCCACCGCGGGGCAGTTGTCGGCGTCCGCGCAAAACCCGTCTTTGTCGCCGTCATCTTTCGCGTCCTTCGGGCAGCTGTCACACACGTCGCCCTTGTTGTCCGCGTCCGTGTCCGCCTGATCCGGGTTGCTCTTGGTCGGGCAGTTGTCCAGCGTCTCGCAGTGGCCGTCGATGTCCGCGTCGTTGGCCACGTCCACCGGGCACGGGTCGCACGCGTTGCCGAGGCCGTCCTGGTCGGTGTCCTTCTGGTCCGCGTTGCCCTTGGCGGGGCAGTTGTCGACGTTGCCGCAGACCTCGTCGCCGTCCTCGTCGTTCTTCGGGTCCGACTTGCACGCGTCGCACGCGTCGCCCAGCCCGTCGCTGTCCTTGTTGGCCTGATCGACGTTGCTCAAGAACGGGCAGTTGTCGACGTCCGCGCACTTCCCGTCGCCGTCCTGATCGTTGGCCGCGTCCTTCGGACACGCGTCGCAGACATCGCCCTTGCCATCGTTATCGGTGTCCGCTTGATCCGCGTTCGCCTTGTCCGGGCAGTTGTCGAGGTCACCGCACTTGCCGTCGGCGTCGACGTCGTTCTTGGCGTCCTTCGGGCAGGTATCGCACGCGTCGCCCTTGCCATCCGAGTCGCTGTCCTTCTGATCGGCGTTGGCCACGGTCGGGCAGTTGTCTGCCGTACCACAGACGTCGTCCTTGTCCTCATCGAACCCAGCCGCCGCGCCACACGTCTCGCACGCGTCGCCCTTGCCGTTCTTGTTGAGGTCCGCCTGATCCGCGTTGTAGACGAACGGGCAGTTGTCGACGTCCCCGCAATAGCCGTCTTGGTCCTTGTCGTTGGCGACGTCCTTCGGGCACGCATCGCAGGCATCGCCGAGCCCATCCTGGTCGGTGTCCTTCTGGTCAGTGTTCGGCTTGTCGAGGCAGTTGTCTTTGTCCCCGCACACGGTATCGGCGTCCGCGTCATTGAGCTTGTCCTTGAGGCACGTGTCACACGCGTTGCCGAGGCCGTCCTGGTCGAGGTCCCCCTGGTCGACGTTGGCGAGCTTCGGGCAGTTGTCCACGTCGCCGCAGACGCCGTCCTTGTCCTCGTCGTTGAGCTTGTCCTTCGGGCACTTGTCGCAAGGATCACCGAGTCCGTCACCATCGGCGTCGGCCTGGACGACGTTGGCGTCCAATGGGCAGTTGTCCTCGTCGGCGCATCGACCGTCGCCATCCTGGTCGTTGGCCTTGTCCTTCGGACACTTGTCACACGCATCGCCTTGTCCGTCCTGGTCTTCGTCGGTCTGTGCCTGGTTGGCGATGGCCGGGCAGTTGTCGACCTTGGCGCAGATCGTGTCGCCATCGGGGTCGTTGGCCGCGTCGTTCGGGCACTTGTCGCAGGCGTCGCCAATCCCGTCCTTGTCGCCGTCGCCCTGGGCGGGGTTGGCCTCTGCGGGGCAGTTGTCCACGTCGGCGCAGCGGTTGTCCTTGTCCTCGTCGTTCTTCGGGTCGTGCAGGCACAGGTCACAGGCATCGCCCTGCCCGTCCACGTCGGTGTCCTTCTGGTCGGCGTTGGCCTTCTGCGGGCAGTTGTCCGTGTTTCCACAGACCTTGTCGCCGTCCTTGTCGTTCTGCGGATCCTCGGCGCACGCGTCGCAGGCATCGCCCAGGCCGTCCTTGTCGGTGTCAAGCTGGTCGACGTTCAGGATCGTCGGGCAGTTGTCCTTGTCCGCGCACGATCCGTCGCTATCGCCGTCGTTGGACTTGTCGGCCGGACACGCGTCACATGCATCGCCCAACCCGTCCTGGTCGAGGTCGGCCTGATCGACGTTCTGCTTGGTGGGGCAGTTGTCGAGGTCATTGCACACTCCGTCCTGCTCCGCGTCGTTCGTCGCGTCCTTGTCGCAGAGGTCGCAGGCGTCGCCGAGGCCGTCCTTGTCCGAGTCGGTCTGACCCGCGTTGGCCACGTCCGGGCACGTGTCGACGTCGCCACACACGCCATCGGTGTCCACGTCGTTCTTGGCGTCCTTCGGGCAGGCGTCGCACGCGTCGCCCTTTCCGTCGTTGTCCCCATCCAACTGGTCGGCGTTGCTGACCGCGGGACAGTTGTCGGTGTCAGGGCACTTCCCGTCCCCATCGACGTCCGTGTCGACGCTCAGCGGACAGACATCGCAGGCGTCGCCCAGGCCGTCCTTGTCCGTATCCAGCTGATCCTTGTTTGCGACCAAACCGCAGTCGTCGTCCTTGTCCCCGATGGTGTCGCCGTCGGTGTCCGCCTTGGTCTTGTCGGTGCCGAGCTCGCCCTCCTTCTTGTTCGAGAGGCCGTCGCCGTCGATGTCGTCGTCGGACGTGTCCGCGAAGCCATCCTCGTCCTGGTCGTTGCGGACCACGATCGTCACGTCCTGCTTGGCCGTGATCTCCTGCCCGGCGGGCGTGGCTTGAGTCACCGTAACCCCGATGATGACCGAGGTCTTTCCGGTCGTGGCATCGGCGACGTCGTAGCCCGGGCTCCACGTGAACGTGAGCGTCTTGTCGTCCCAGGACGGCTTCACGGCGCCCGGAACCTTGCTCAGGTCGAGCGCGACCGTGAACGGGTCGGCCTCCGGGTCGGTGACATTGACCTTGACCTCCAGGGTCGAGCCCTCGGTGACGATGAGGTCACCCGAGGCGGTGATCACGGGCGGCTTGTTGGTGGGCGGGACGTCCGGCGTCACGTCGGGCGGCGCGTCGGGAGGCGTCCCCGGATCGGACACGTCGGGCGCGCCCTTGTCGGTGGAGACGATGACGTCGTCGGCGCAGACGTTCGTCCACGCGACGGGCGTCTTGTTCGGATCGCAGACCTGGCAGCCGTCCTTGGGGTTGGGGTCGCCCTTGTTCTGACACGCGTCGCCGATGTGGCAGCGATCGACGGCCGTCTGATGGACGCAGACGTGGCTGGTCTGGTCGCAGAAGTCGTTCGTGCAGGTGAGGTCGTCGCCGCAGTCGGAGTCGACTGTGCACTGCTTCGCCGGTGGCGTCTTCCCGGTATCCGGGTCGCTCTCGGCGACCGAGGCCACCGTGATGCCGCCGCAGCCGATCGCAAACACGCCCATGGTCGCCACTGCGACCGACTTGCCCCACGACTTCACCATTCGCAACCCCCCTGAGGATCGAGAGCATCCAGCCCCCGAAATCGACGCAACGGGCGCGGAACCTAAGAGACGTACATTGTATTGTCAAATCCGTGGCCCAACTGCGCGCGCATGCGGTCGCAGTGGATGGCCCGGTGCCGGTGAGAGGCCAAGAAAGGTGATGAGCCCGAAGTTTGACACCAGGCGACGTGGCGACCGAGACTGACGGCGTGACGAGCGACAAGCGCCTCGGCTCGCCGGCGAACGACTCGTCCGCAGAGCCTACCTTCGACGGCGCACAGTCGCAGCCATTGGGACTGCGGGCCAGCGGTCTCGCGCTTTTGGAGGACGCCTTGGGGTCGGCGCTGACGACGACCTCGACGGGCGCGCGCGTTGGCGAGACGAGCGACATGGCCGGTCTCGCGCGTCCTGGAGCGCCCCGCGAGCCGACGGAGCTCCCGACGCGTCTCGGACGGTATTCCATCCAGTCCCTCATCGGGTCCGGTGGCATGGGTCGGGTGGTCGAGGCCATCGACACGCGTGACGGATCCATCGTCGCCCTCAAGCTCCTGCGCGACACGAGCCCGGAACGGGCCTACCGCTTCAAGCGCGAGTTTCGGGCCATCGCCGACCTCGACCATCCGAACCTCGTCGCGCTGCATGACCTCGAGCTCGAGGGCGGCGCCCTCTTCTTCACCATGGAGCGGCTCGACGGGTGGTCGTTCGTCGACGCGATGTGCGGCCCTGGAACCGTGCGCGACGGGCACCAGGTTCATGCCCGATGCCTGGACTTTCCGTCGCTGTGTACGGCGCTCGCCCAGCTCACGCGGGGCCTGCTTGCGGTGCACGCCCATGGCCTGGTCCACCGCGACATCAAGCCCTCGAATGTGCTCGTCACGTGCTCCGGGCGAGTCGTCATCCTCGACCTCGGCCTTGTCCGTGAGGCGCACCTCGACGCCTTGGAGGCCCAAGGCGGAGCGCCCATGTTCCTCGGGACGCCGCTCTATATGGCGCCAGAGCAGATCGCGACCGCGCACCTCGTCGGGCCCGCCGCGGACTGGTACGCGGTAGGCGAGCTGCTCTTTCACTGCCTGGCGGGGCGCGCTCGGCTCGCGGGACTGACGTTGGGAGAGCTTCTCGAGGCCAAGCGTGCGGGCGCAGTCCGACCGCCGTCGGCGCTGGTCCACGCGCTCCCCAGCGTGCCCGAAGCGCTGGACGCGCTGTGCGTCGGACTTCTGTGTCCCGATCCGAGCCAACGCCTCGACGGCGCGGCCATCCTGGAGCGGCTCGGTGCGCAAGCCGACGGCGCCCTCGCCGTTCGGACCGACGCCGGTGCGCTGGCGCGCGTCCGAAGTCCCACCCCCTCGGGCGAATCCCCGGGCTCGACTCCTGTCGGGGCGTCGAGGAGCGGTCCGGTAGAGCGCCCCGCGACGGGCTCGGAGCCGGGGGAGACAGCGCCGAGGATGACTCCGCTCGGCCGAGACGACGAGCTGGCTCAGCTCTGGACTGTGGTGGCGCGCGTCGGCGACGCGCGTGGGCGCCCTGCCGTCGCATGGGTCAGCGGCACCTCGGGGATCGGCAAGTCCGCGCTCATCGAGCACGTGCTTCATCGCGCGCGTCAGGAGCACGGAGCGCTCGTCTTGGCGGCACGCTGCTCCGAGCGTGAGTCGATCCCCTACAAGGCCGTCGACTCGGCCATCGACGCCCTTGCTCTCGAGCTGCGCCGTCTCAGCCTGGGCTCGACCGAGACCCTCGCCGCAGCGCGCCCGAGCGCGCTAGCCGCGCTCATTCGGGTCTTTCCCGTGCTTGGCACCGTCCGGTGGGGTGACGCCGCGACGCGCATGACCCTCGGTCCCGCAGACGCGATCGACGTGCGTCGCCGCGCCTTTGGCGCCCTGCGCGCGCTGCTGAGTGACCTGTCTGCCGTACGGCCGCTGGTCGTCGCCCTCGACGACCTCCAATGGGTGGACTTGGACAGCGTCGAGCTCCTCGAGGCCCTGCTGACAGGGGAGGTCGACGACCGTGGCGCGCCGCCGCTGACGGTCATCGTCAGCCATCGCGCTGGCGCGGAGGCGTCCAGCCCCAACCTCGCGCGCCTCCGAGCGTCCCTCTCGGCGATGCCGACGCTGTCTCCCGCGCCGCGCCTGGAGCTCGGCCCGCTCGACGACGTCGCCGCGACGGCACTGGCGCGCCGGCTGCTCTCGGCGGAGTCCGGGCCGATCACCGACGACTGGGTCGCTCGGATCGTCGGTGAGGCGCAAGGGAACCCCTTCTTCCTCGGAGAGCTCGCACGCTGGGCCTCGGCAGAGCTCGACCGGCACCAGGAGATTGGCCCGAGCGCAGAGACCGTCGATCGCCTCAGCCTGGACCAGGTCGTGCATGACCGACTCGCCGCGCTCTCGGGGGCCTCGCGTCGGGTCATGGAGGTCGTCTCCCTCGCGGGCGGGCGGCTTCCCCGCCGGGTCACCAGCGAGGCCTTGGACGCGGACTTCGTCGATCGCGCCATCATCGCCGGCCTCCGGGCTGCGCATCTGCTGCGGTCCACGTCGGCCCCTGACGACGAGGTCTTGGAGACGTATCACGACCGCATCCGCGAGGCGGCCGTCCGTGGGCTCGAGCCCGCTGCGCGACCGGCCATGCACGCCGCCATCGCCGGGGCTCTGGAGCGATGTGGCTCGGTCGACGTCACAGCCCTGGCTCTCCACTACCGCGAGGCGGGCGACCGGGCCCGAGGCGCGCGGTATGCGCTTGCGGCGGCGCAGCAGGCGGAGCAGTCGCTCGCGTTCGACCGGGCGGTCGCCCTGTATCGTTCGGCGCTCGAGCAGGGTGACTTCGACGACGACACGGCGGCGCGCCACCTCGGAGCACTCGGCGAGGCGCTGGGCAACGCAGGTCGCCTCCACGAGTCGGCGCAGGCGTATCGCGCGGCGGCGGCTCGTGGCGCAAGCACGGACGAGCAGACCGAGTGGCTTCGGCGGGCCGCGGAGAGCCTCCTCATCATCGGGCAGACCGACGAGGGTCGCGACGCGCTGGGAACGCTGCTGCCGCGCGTCGGTGTCTCCATGCCGCGGACGACCGCGTCAGCCGTCGCGTCGCTCATCGGGCAGCGCATCGCGCTGAAGTGGCGCGGGCTGGACTACGCGCTGCAGCCTGCGGAGGCGTGCCCACCGGCGGTTCTGCGACGACTCGATGCGCTTTGGGCTGCGACGCGGGGGCTGATCTACACCGACGGCATCCTGGGCGCCGCCTTCCACGCGCGCCATCTGCGGCTCGCGCTCGACTGCGGTGACGCGACACGGATCGTCCGCGCGCTCGCGTTCGAGGCCCACTTCATCGGGGTCATGGGTGGCGACGCGAAGAGTGAGGCGGTATCGCAGCGCTTCGCCGAGTGCGAGGCGCTCGCGACCTCCGTCGGCAGCGACTACTCGCGGGGTCTCGTCCACGAGGTTCGCGGCATGTGGTTGCTCGGCTGCGGCGCGTGGCGCGCCGCCAAGGCCTCGCTCGACCGCGCGATCCTTCTGTTTCGCCAGCACGGCCCGGGGGTCGCCCAGGAGATCAGCTACTGCGAAGCGTCGACCGTCCCCGTGTTCCTCTACCTCGGTCACGTCGCCGACCTCGTCAGCTACAGCGCCCGCCTCCTTCGGGAGTCGGAGGGCCGCAGCAACCCCTACGTGGAGGGATTTGCGCGCGGCGTGGGAACGAGCGGCCTCGTGGCGCTGGATCGCGTCGACGAGGTGCGGGAGCAGCTCGAGATCTACCACCGAGACGCCCCGCGCCGATTCGAGGCGCACCTGCTGAACTACCTCGCGCAGTCGTCGGGCTTCCTCCGTTATCAGGGCCGGTCGTCAGAGGCGTGGGCGCAGTGTGAGGCCCAGTGGCCCGTCGCCAAGAAGGCGACCCTCATTCATGCACCCTACCCGCGCGCGGAGTTCCTCGTGTGGCGCGGTTTCAACGCGGTCTCGGGCGCCAAGGTCGCGCTCGACCCTCGCCCGATGCTCCGAGTCGCGCACGCCGTCGGCAGGGAGCTCGAGCGACTGCCGATCGGCTTTGCCCAAGGCTACGGCGCGGTGATTCGCGCGAGTGCGACCGCGCTCGAGGGTCGCCCTGAGCAGGCCCTCGAGCACCTACGCCGCGCGATCGGTGTCTTTCGGTCCTTCGAGCTCGGCTTCTACCTGAACACGGCGCTGCAGCGGTTGGCCACGCTCGCGGGAGGCGACGAAGGACGCGCGGCACAGACAGAGTTCGAAGCGTTCGTTGCGCGCGAGGGGATCGTGCGACCGGAGTCGTTCACCGAGATGATGGCGCCAGGCTTCGAGCGAGCGCGCTGAGCCGGGCCTACGGCCGCTACTTCTTGAGCGTCTGCAACCCGAGACCACCGACGTAGCCATAGCTGACGTCGTCATCGTAGCCGTAGACAATGATGGCAATCGGCATCTGCTCGCTGTCGGAAGAGACCGTATGGACGCCATCGCTGAGCTCGGTGACGTGTACCACGTACTCTGACGTTCCCTGCACAGGCGCGAAGTCGCCCTGACCAAGGACCTTGCCGTCGAGCGTGACGGTCGCGCCCTTGGGCGCGGTGATGTTCACGTAGTCGTGCTGGTAGCTGTCGGGCGTGAGGAACACGTAGCTCTGCCGCCACTGCTCCTTGGGGGCCACGAGGATGAGGTCCGGATCGCCGATGGCCTCGCAATAGCCGGAGACGCAGTTGTGACCCTCGGGGCACTGTGACGGCTGCGTGCACATCGGCGGAATGCAGCCGCTGAACGGCAGGCACGACCACCCCTGCGGGCACTCGGCGTCCGTCGTGCAGAACGACGCGACGTTGCCCTCGATCTCACCGCTCGAGGCGAGGTACTGCGCGACCATCACCGGCTGATTGGCGGTCACGACGCAGTGCGTGCCCGTCTTGAACTCGATCCACTGGCCCGCCTTCAGCGTGTAGAGGCCCGGACCGCCTGGGTTCGGGTTGACCTGGACCTGGGTCCCGTCGTTGGACGCAATGACCCGCACGTAGTCCTTCTCGACGCCGCGCGGCTTGCTTCTGGTTACGACGTATTCCTTTCCCCACGCCTCGACCGGAATGAGCTGCTCCTCGAGGTGATCGGCGCAGCAGGCCTCGGCGGTCACGCTCGCCTCGGAGCCACCAAAGACCTGCACGGGACCGGTCGCCTGGACGTGCGTCCCGGTCATGTCGGCGCCATCGGCGTTGGACTCGATGTTGAGCACCTCGCCGCGCGCGAGCTTGAGGGTGGCGCTCTGACCGGCGGCCAGCGCCGGGATGTCCGACCCCGCGAGCGTCGGCGCAGAGACCGTCACCGTGACGTCCACGCTCTCCTCCTGGAGGCCGATGATCGTGACGTAGCTCCGGAACTTGTTCGCGATCTGCGCCCCGGCGACGACGTAGTACTCCTTGCCGAGCCCAATCTCGGGCAAAAGCACCGACGCGTCGTTGGAGAAGACCTTCTCGTTGGACAGCGGATTGAACTGATAGGCGGTGATCGGGAGCGTAGACGTGATGGCGTACGCGTTCTTGTTGCGCGAGGTCCCCTCCTGGCCGAACTTGGGCGGCAGCTTGAAGACGGCCAATGAGAGCGGCGCCACGTCCTGCACCTGCGTCGTGCCGTCCGGGAGCGTAACCGTCACCTTGGCCGTCTTCGACGCGTCGGTATTGGAGGTGATGACCGCGAACTGCGCGCTCCACGCATCGGCGACCTCGCCGCCGGGCCCGGTGTCCTTCGCGTTGTCCAGATCTACTGCGTAGAATCCGCAGCCAGCGTTCGTGTTGAGCTTGATGTCCTTCGAGCAGGGCGAGAGGCACAGGCCGAGCGCTTCGTTGCACGGGATGCCGGACTGGACGCAGTCCTGCGACAGGTCCCAGGCGCTCCCGTCGTTCTTGCAGATCATCGCCTTGCCTTCCTGGCACTGCTTCTTCCCCGGAATGCAGGCGAAGCAGCCACCGCCGCCGCATACCTGGCCGCCCGTGCAAGTCGCGATGACGTCGAAGCCGGAGGCGTCGGCCTTGCACTCGACGACGTCGTTGCCGCTGCACTGCTTCTTGCCTGGCTGGCAGAAGAGGCACTTCGACTGGTAGCAGATCTGGCCGTTCTGGCACTGCGTGCCGTTCATGCACTGGACGCAGAAGCCGTCGGGCGTGCAGTGGGGCGCGATGGCGGGGCAGTCGCCGTCACCTTTGCAGGTCAACGACGAGCCGACGTCGGGCAGGACCTGGCCGGTCGTGCCTCCCGCGTCGGAGGCGCCGCCCGTTCCGGTGCCCGTGCTCGGCGCGTCGGTCCCTGGCACGACGGCATCCGGATCGAAGACGGCGCCCGTGGCCCCGGTGCCGCCGGTGCCGCCGGTGCCGACCGTATCGCCCCTACGAGAGCCGCTACCACTCGATGTCGTACAGGCAGACCCGAAGAGGGCCGCGAAGAGAACCAAGCCCAAGACCTCGGAGAGGCGCCGTCGAGATACACACCGCATGGACCACCCCAACACCCGCATCAACCACAACCGCTACTGCGCTCAACACTCGCACGCTGCCGCTGGAGGAGCGCTGCTGTCAGGGCTCACCCGGCGCGCATCATACGCGTCGTGGCCCCACTGGAAAGCGAAAAGTGGCGACGTGCATCGCTCGGCCGCTCGGGCGGGAGGGCACGCCACGCGTGGGCCAGTTGACGAACCATGCGACACCGCCCGCCGAGCGATCCGGCGGTTGCACTTCGGCACCGGGCGCCGGAGGATGCGACGATGAC
The DNA here is from genome assembly GCA_005776585.1 of Pseudomonadota bacterium. GTDB lineage: Bacteria > Myxococcota_A > UBA9042 > SXOX01. The sequence continues at coordinate 13,611 of SXOX01000209.1, forward strand.
CACGTCGCCCGAGTCGCTTTATCGCTCCGCGCCCATCGAGACCTGCCAGCGGGAGACCGCGACGATCGCGTTCCGGCGTTTCGGACCACCGGACGCGGCAGAGCGCGTGCTGCTCGTGCACGGGTGGCCCCTGAGCGGCTTCACGTGGCGGAAGGTGTTGCCTGCGCTCACCGAGCGATACGCGTGTGTGACCGTCGACCTGGCCGGTGCTGGAGACTCCGAGTGGACCGAGGCCAATGACTTCAGCTTCCATGGCCACGCCGAGCACGTCCAGGCCGTCGCGCGGCAGCTGGGCTGGGACCGCTACCGGCTCGTGGCGCACGACACGGGCGCCACCGTCGCGCGGCGACTCGCGGTCATCGAAGGCGAGCGCGTCACGCATGGCGTGTACCTCGACACGGAAATCCCGAATCACCGGCCACCGCTCGTGCCGCTGTTCCAACGGCTCGCGGCGGTTCCGGGAGCCGGCGCGACGTTTGCGCGTCTCCTGCGCTCGCGCCGCTTCGTCCACTCGAAGTGGGGCTTCGGCGGCTGCTTCGAGGACCGTTCGCTGCTCGACGGCCCCTTCGAAGAGGCGTTCATCAGACCGCTCGTGACCTCCCGCCGCGCGATGGACGGCCAGATGCGCTACGTCCGTGGCATCGACTGGAAACAGCTCGACGCGCTCGCGACCGACCACCAGAAGATTACGGGGCCCTCCCTACTCCTCTGGGGCGAACGGGACCCGTTCTTTCCCAAGGAGCGTGCGCGGGAGATGGTCTCGCAGTTTCGCGACTGCCGCGACCTCATCGTCATCCCGAACACGCGATTGTTTCCACATGAGGAGCGCCCGGACCTTGTCGCCCAGCACCTCCTGACGTTCTTCGCCGCGTAGCTCCGAGCCCTCGGCCGCATGACGCGATGGGTGCCGTCATGTTATCGTCGCGCGTCCGTGGGAGGCCGCGCCATGCGCCGATGTGTTGACGTAGTCTTTGTGCGCCTGTTGCTGTCGGTCGTGCTCTTGGGATGCACCTCCGATCCGAGCGGCAGCAAGTCGGGTACCGACACCAGTTGGGGCGGCAGTACCGGCTTTACGCCAGACATTCCAACAGTCACCGACCCCGGTCAACCGGCGAAGGACGCGCCGGTCATCTGCAAGCCCAAGGAGGCGCGCTGCAAGACCGGCACGTCTCTCGAGACCTGTAGCGACGACGGCACCGAGTGGGTACTCACGCCCTGCGCCGCGCAGACGACGTGCGACCAAGGGAAGTGCCAGGTCGTCAAGTGCACGCCGGGCACGACGATGGGCAAGTGCTCGGGCGCCAACGCCTTTCTCGCCTGCAACGACGAGGGCACGGGCACGACCACCAAGTACTGCAACACCTCGGCGCCCATCTGCGTCAAGGGCGAGTGCAAGGACCTCAAGTGCGCGCCGGGCTCGCTGCAATGCCAGGGATTTGGCGCGGTGCAGCAGTGCACCGAGGACGGAAAGGGCTACGCGGTCGTGGAGGAGTGCACCGAGGGGACCATCTGCAAGAACGCCTCGTGCATCACGACCTGCGACGCGGATCTGAAGGAGAACACCTACTTCGGCTGTGAGTATTGGGCGGTGGACCTCGACAACATCGAGGCGGGGCAGTTCGAGCAGGTGGGCCTCGTGGTCTCCAACCCGGACGATAAAAAGACGGCGACCATCACCATCCTGAACGTGGCCACGGGCACCGACCTTGCGCTCACGGACACGGCCGTCCCGCCCAAGAGTCAGATCGTGGTGGACCTGCCGAAGGGCTTCAACATCGACGGGTCGGTCATCTCGAACAACTCGTTCCGCCTGCGCTCGACAGCACCTGTCATCGTGCACCAGTTCAACCCGCGGAACGCGGCGAGCGTGTACTCGAACGACGCGACGCTGCTCATCCCGGCGAGCGTGCCGGGAAAGGAGTACATGGTCATGTCGTGGCCGCAGCGCGCGGCCGACAGCCTCACGGGCGGGGTGCCGCTCCACGGGCTGATGGCGATCGTGGCGCAGGAGAAGGGCCTCACGAGCGTGCTCGTCGTCCCGACCGCGCTGATTGAGCCGTCCAAGAGCAAGGAGCCCAACAAGACCATCGGGCCGCTGGCGCCGAACACGCCCGCGCAGTTCGTGCTCGAGTACGGCCAGGTCCTCCAGCTCGAGACCGGGGGCGGTTTCCCCGGAGCGGATCTGACCGGCTCGTTGATCGTCACCGACAAGCGCGTCTCCGTCTTTGGCGGCCACGAGTGCGCCAACGTGCCGCTCGTGCTGGACAAGGGCGAGTACAAGGGCACCGACTACTGCGACCACCTCGAGCAGCAGCTCATCCCCATCGACACGTGGGGCAAGGAGGTCATCTGCGACGCCTTTGCGCCGCGCTCGCCGCAGCAGACCGACACATGGCGCATCTTGGCGTCCGAGGACGAGACGGTGGTCGATACGATCCCGCCCCAGGCGGGCGTCGAGAAGGTCTCGCTCAAGAAGGGCGCCTTCGTGGAGTTCCAGTCCAAGGACAGCTTCATGGTGCGCGCGACGGCACCGATCCTGGTCGGTCACTTCATGTCGAGCTCGAACTACCCGGGCTTTCAGCCGGACCCGCTGTGCGCCTCTGCGCCCAATGAGACCGGCATCGGGGATCCGAGCTTTGCCATTGGCGTCGCGACCGTGCAGTACCGCAAGGACTACATCTTTCTGACGCCGCTCGACTATCGCCAGAACTACGTCAACATCATGTATCCGACCGGCGTGGAGGTCGCGCTGGATGGCGTGCCCCTCGCGCTCGAGCTCAAGCCCCTCGGCAACACGGGCTGGAACGTACAGACGATTCCGGTCGTGCCGGGCGTGCATCAGCTGTCGAGTACGGCGCAGTTCGGGGTGACTGCCTACGGTTATGACTGCGATGTGAGCTACGCGTATCCGGGCGGGATGAACCTGATTACGCAGAAGGAGGCGCTGCCGTGAGTCGCGCCGCGTGGGTCGTCGTGTCCGTCATGCTCTGCGCGTGCGGCTCGACGGAGCCTGGGAGCGCGCCGGGCGCCGGCGTAACCGACACTTCGGTGGCCACGGGTGACCTCGTCGACGCAGGGTTCGACCTCTCAAGCGTTACGGATGACGTGCCGAGTGACACCGCACACGCGCCGGACCTGGGTTCGGACGCCACGACCGACGCCGCCGAGATCCCACCAACGCCGCTGTCCGTCTCGGTGGCGACCGCGGGTCCCTGGACTGCCACGGTTCATGGACTGGGCTCCGCGGTCGTCGCGCGGGTCGTGGCGCTGGAGGTCGGGCTCGCAAACAAGGATGACGTCAAGGAGACTGCGCTGTTCGATCCGCACAGCCCGGCCTACGACCTCGATTGGAGGCCCCTCGTCCTCTGCGGTCCCAATCAAGTCGGCTGGGACGGCGGCTGTCAGGGCAAGGTCACCACTCAAGACGGGGGCCAGACGCGCTCCGTCGAGCTCACGCTCGTCGAGGGCGCGGCGTCGAACGTCGTCAACATGCGCATCGTCATGGAGGCGCCCGACGGCGAGCGGTACTACGGCCTTGGCGAGTACTTCGACACGCCCGAGCATCGCGGCAAGCGGCGCGCGATGCACTTCGTCGTCGATGGCGCCCAGGAGTCGGGCTACAACGAGGCGCACGTGCCCATCCCGCTGCTCATCGGGTCGAAGGGGTGGGGCCTGTTCGTCGAGGACCGCCGCGCGGGCGACTTCGACGTGGCCGCGACGGACAAGAGCCGCATCGCGGCGGCGTTCGAGACGTTCCCAAAGCGCAGCCTCAAGTTCCACCTCCTGGTCGCGGAGCGTCCCGTGGACATCCTGGGCCACTACGTCGCGCTGACCGGAAAGCCCGCGGTGCCGGCCGAGTGGGTCTTCGGCGGCCTGCTGTGGCGCGACGAGAACGAGAGCCAGGCCGAGGTGCTCGCCGACGCCAAAGCCATTCGGGACAACGACCTCCCGCTCTCCGCGCTGTGGATCGACCGCCCTTGGGCCACGGCGCACGAGAGCTTCGTCATGGATCCGGGCAAGTTCCCCGATCCCAAGGTGCTCGTGAGCACGCTCCACGACACGGGCTTTCGGCTGTCGTTCTGGTCCGCGCCCTACATCGAGGAGAAACTGGCGGCGCCATATGCGGAGTTCACCAAGAACGGTTGGTTCGTCGAGCCCAGCCTGTTCTTGAAGTTCGGACGGCTCGTGGATCTCACGGCGCCGGGTGCTAAGGCGGCTTACAAAGCGCTCATCCAGAACGCAATCAATCTTGGCGCCGAGGGCTTCAAGCTCGACTACGGCGAGGACATCCAGGTGGGCATCGCGGGTGCTGCGATCGGGTTCAAGTTCGCCAACGGCGAGGACCAGCGCACGATGCATCATGGCTACGCGGTCTACTACCACCAGCCGTACTTCGAGGCCGTCGGTGGCAGCGGCAAGGGCTTCATCATCGCGCGGGCCGGGACCTATGGCGATCAGGCCAACGTCACGACCATCTGGCCAGGCGACTTGTGCAACACGTTCCACAAGCACGCCGAGGTCGGACCCGATCCCAAGAATCCTGCGAAGAAGATCGTCCACGTGGGAGGGCTCCCGGCGGCCATCTCGGCGGGCCTGTCGCTCGGCACTTCGGGCTATCCGTTCTACGCGTCCGACACGGGCGGCTATCGCCACGGCCGCCCGACCAAGGAGGTCTTTCTCCGCTGGACTGCGTATAGCGCCCTGGGGTCGGTGATGCAGACCGGCGGTGGGGACAAGAACACGAACCCGTGGGATTTCGGCAAGTATAACAATGGCTTGGGCGAGGCGAGCCAGTTCGATCAGCAAACGGTAGACATCTATCGCAAGTTTGCGCGGCTCCAGGTCCAGCTCTACGCCTACAAGTACCCCACCATCCAAGCGGCACACGCCACAGGCCGACCGCTGACTTCGCCCGTGGGCTTCCTGTTCCCGGAGGTCGCTGACGCGCCGCCGCTCGAGTACCTGCTCGGCGACGACCTGCTCGTCTCGCCAGTGACCGACGCGACGGGCAAGGTCACGGTGACGCTGCCCGCCGGAGGCTGGACGGACTGGTCGACGGGCGAGCGACACGTGGGCCCCAAGACCTTCGAGCGTGCCGTGGCGTTGGACTCGGTCGCGCTCTACGTCCGCGACGGCGCCATCGTGCCGCTGCTACGCGACACGCTCGACACGCTCTCCCCCGTCGCGCCGTCGCAGGCGGGCACCATCGAGTCCCTGGCGCAGGACCCTGGGACGCTCGTGATTCATGTGTACCCGCCGAGCGCGGCGGAGCCCAAGCGGACCTTCGAGACGCTGCGGGGCGTCACGCTGCTTCGGGACGGCGAGAAGTTCACGGTGACGGCCCCCGCGACGGGCACTTTCGTGAAGTACGTCATCTTGCCGCATCGCGCCGACGGGACCGTCGCCGATCCGAAGGAGCTCGGCCCGGCCGGTGGAACCGTCACGCTGAAGTAGTCACCACCACCGCGCGCTCGCCGTCGACCTGCCCTTCAGGTCGCAAGAACGACAGCAGCGGCGGCAGCAGGCGCTGGACGGCATCGACGTGCGCGAAGTGCGAGGCCTTCCCTTACTTGCACTTGCTGGAGCTGCACTTCTTACCCGGGCACTCCGAGTCGAAGCTGCAGGAGCCGTCCGGCGCATTGCTGCACTTGCTGGAGCGGCACTTGGCGCCTCCGCCCCCGCAGTCGGAGTCGAAGCTGCAGGAGCTGCCGGCCGAGTCGGCGCACTTGCTGCTGCGACACTTGACGCCCTTGTTGCAGTCGGAGTCGAAGCTGCACTTGCCGTAGTCCTTGGCCGAGATGGGCGTGTACTCGATCGGCACAATCGACATCGGACCTTCGGCGAAGCTGCCCGCGGGGCAGGAGGCGAAGGCCGGTGCGGCGAGGAGGGTCGAGGCAAAGGCGCCGAGCTTGAGGGTCGTTGCGAGGCTCATGGTGATGTTCTCCAGCTTGGGGTTCACAAACACGGCGAGACTAGGGCCCGACCGCGACGAGGTCAACCGCCGCACACGGACTGCGCGAGTGCATCGGCGACCGCCGGGCCGTGCAGGCTGGCGACGCAGGCGAGGCCGAAGGCGAACGCGGTGCCTGGCCCGCGGCTCGTGATGACCGCGCCCGAGACGGCGCCCGAGACGACAACCGGGTCCTCGCGATAGTCGACGCTGCCCATCGCCTCGCGCACGCTCGGGTGGCTCGTGACGGCGGTTCCTGCCGGCAGCCCAGCGCGCGCAAGCACGGTCGGACCGGCACAGATGGCCGCGACCGGTCGACCCGCAGTGAGCCGCGCGGACACGAGCCGGAGGACGCGCTCGTCGCCCAGAAGTACCTCGACGCCTTTGGCTCCGCCCGGCACGATGACTAGGTCCCAGTCGTCGCCCCACTCGTCCAAAGCCTCCTGGAGATCGAGATCCGCCATCACGCGGATGCGGTTGCGGCCCACGATAGGGTTGCGCCCGCCGACGCTCGCGGTGACGACGTGTACCTCGGCACGGCGAAGCAGGTCGATGGGGGCGATGGCTTCGAGCTCTTCGAAGCCGGGAGCCAGGAGGACGAGTGCGCGCTTCATCGGGCCACCGTATCAGGTCTCATGGTTGTTGGCGCCGAAAGCAGTCGACCACGTGATCGTCGACGAGCCCCACGGCCTGCATGAAGGCATACACGATGGTCGAGCCGACGAAGTTGAAGCCACGCCGTTTGAGGTCCCGGCTGAGGCGGTCGGAGAGGTCCGTCTTCGGTGGCACGTCGCGCAGGCTCCAGCGCAGGTTGACGATGGGCCGACCACCGACAAAGTCCCAGAGGTAGCGGTCGAGGCTACCGAACTCGCCTTGTACCGCGAGAACCGCCCGCGCGTTGGCCACCGCGGAGGCGAGCTTGAGGCGATTGCGGACGACGCCCGGGTTCAGCATCAGCGCCTCGACGCGGTCGGCGTCGAACGCGGCGACCGCGGCGGCGTCAAAGCCCTCGAAGGCGGCCCGATACGCTTTGCGCTTTCTCAGGATGGTGATCCAGGACAGTCCCGCCTGCGCGCCCTCGAGGACGAGCATCTCGAAGAGGTGACGGTCGTCGTGTGAGGGGACGCCCCACTCGGTGTCGTGGTAGGCGACGTATAGCGGATCTTTGCCGCACCAGGTACAGCGCACGCGGTCGTCAGACATCGAGGTGCTCCTGGGGCGGTATCTGGCGCCGCTTGATGGGCTTGAGATAAGCCGAGAAGCCGTCCTCGAGCGTCGCGGTATCCACGCCCTGGACGCCGAAGATGCGGTCCCAGGTGCGCTCGAAGCAGTGCGCCGCGTCGGGGAACTCGCGCGCCAACGTCAGCGCGCGCTCCCAGAAGGCGCGACCCCGCGCCCGAATGCGGTCACGCGTGACGGCGAACTGCGCCCCTCCATGAAAGCGGAGCCACTCGGGCGGCTCGGCGTCGAGGAGCGCGCGGTGAAACGTGTCCACAGCGAGCTCCTTGCGCTCGGGGTTCTTCGACCAGGGGACGAAGAGGCGGCGCCCGCGCGGATCATCCGAGTCGACGAGGAAGCCGAACCAGGCGAAGTCGGCGACGACGCGCTCGCCCGAGGCCAGGGCACGGAGCACGGCGTGAAAATCCGAGGCGTGATCGAAGGGATGGCCCTGCGCGAACACGGTGAGCTCGGGCAGATCGTCCCAGCGGTCCAGCAGATGGTGCACGTACGTCTCGGCCTCGCGACCGACGTTCTCGCGCCGTATGACCTGCGCCCACGGGGCCTCACAGTCGCCCTGCTTGTCGTAGATCGTGACACGCAACGACCGCGGGACCTTGCGCGTCCAGGCGATTGACTCCTGGTACCGCGCGACGACGAGCTCGACGGCGCCTTGGCTCAGACGTGCTGCCCGGGGCGCTTCTGGAGCTTGGCCTGACCGGACGAGTACTGTTTCCAGTTCACGAACGGCTCGCCCTCGCGCACCTGCGTCATCGTGATGCAGCCCTGTACCGGACACACGAGCGAGCAGAGGTTGCACCCGACGCAGTGATCCTGGAGCACCTCGACGGTGCGCTTCGTGGTGCCGTTGACGAGCTTCTCGACCGGTCGCATCGACTGATGCGCGCCGTCCTCGCACGCGATGTAGCAGAGGTCGCAGCCGATGCACTTCTCTTCGTCGATACGTGCCACCGTATGGTAGTTGAGGTCCAGCTCCTCCCACTTCCCGACGTTCGGCACGGCCATGCCGCGGAAGTCCGCGAGGTTCCGGTAGCCCTTCTCGTCCATCCAGTTCGAGAGGCCGTCACACAGGTCCTCGATGATGCGGAAGCCGTAGTGCATGATGGCCGTACAGACCTGCACGTTGTCGCAGCCGAGCGCGATGAACTCGGCCGCGTCGCGCCAGGTCGAGATGCCGCCGATGCC
>SXOX01000210.1 GCA_005776585.1 Pseudomonadota bacterium
CGGGTGAGGATGCATTCGGCTCGTGGACGTACGTCGGACTTGTGGCCCCATACGGTGGCGCGAAGCAGTTCAAGTTCCGCGTCGCGCTGCAGGTGTGGGCGGCATCGGACCCGGCGTCCGCGCTCAGCCCTGCGACATCGCTCCTGGAGTTCGACGAGGTCGTTCACTCCGAGGTCACAGACGCGATTTTGGTGGCCGGCGACCCCGGCGCCGTGTTCATCCCGTGGGCTTGATGTTCGCTGCCGACGTGAGAGTCGAGCAGCAATGGCCCGACTCTCGAACCTACACCAACAATCCCGGCAACGGCGCGCGCGGATCCCCGAGCACGTACGCCCCGCCGCTGTCGCCGTAGCTGCCGAAGCCAGGCTCGTCGGGCCTCTCCCAGTCGGCCGGCGTGAGGCCCATCGCGAGCAGGAGCGACACCAGCAGCTGGTTGTACGGTCGCCCGCGCCACTCGTAGCCGCCGTCATCGTCGGTGAGCTCGTTCACATACGGGCCGCGCGCGGTGAACTGGAGCCCCGTGCGCCGGTAGTCCAGGTAGCGCCCGGTGCGCAGGACGTCCTTTCCGCCAGCGAGCAGCACCGGCATGCCGCTCGCCATGTGGCTGTAGTTCGTGCCGAACTCGTTGCCCCAGTAGATGAGCGTGTTGTCGAGGAACGTCCGCCCGGTGTCGGGCTCCTCGACGGCGTCGAGCTGCTCCAGGAGCCGCGCGACGGAGCGGGCGAACGCACGGTTGATGTAGCCGAGCTTGACCTCCGACTCGGGCACCGTGATGTGCGTGAGCAGATGGTGGCCCGCCTCGAAGGGGCCGTGCTCTGCCTCGGGGTAGGGGCGGATGTCGGTGCTCGAGCACAGCTGGAGCGTGGCGACCCGTGTCAGGTCGCAGCGGATCGCGGCGGCGAGCACGTCGATGTGAGCCTCCGTCGTGGCCGCCATGTTCGCGTTGGTCGGCTCGCGGTGCGGGGGCGCGCCAGGCTTCCCGCAGGTCGTCGGCGGCGCCGTGGGGCTCACGAGCAGCCGCCGCTCCAGGTCGTCCAGCAGCGTCGCGTGGGCGGCGAGCCGCTGTCGGTCCTCCGAGCCGAGGCGCGGATCGCCGCTCAAGGCCAGGTACTGCCCGAGGACGCGATCGAGGATGCGGCGCTCCGAGTCGACGCGCCGGGTGTCGCCAAGAGCGGCCGCGGTGGGGCTCGAGAACAGGCGACGAAAGGCCTCGTCGGGGTGCTGCAGGCCGTGGATGAGCGTGGCCACGCCGTCGATCTCGGCGACCGACACGGGATCTTCGAGCGACTGCGGCCCTTGCGCCAGCAGATGCAGCGAGCGGTGCGCCGGCGGCGTTGGGTAGAGGACCGGCGATTGGGCCAACACCTGGTCGAGGGTCCGCCGATATTGACCTTGCAGCGGCCAGCCGCTCAGCACCTTCGGCGCGTAGTGGCCCCACGCGTTGAGCTGCATCACGTCGAGGCCGCGGACCAGGACCAGTTGGTCGCGAAAGCGGCTCAGCTCCGGGACGAGCGTCGGCGACAGCTCCGGCTGCGGGAGCGCAGCCAGGCTCGCAACGCGTGCGTCGGCGGCGCCGTCGACGCTCTGAAACGGGAGCTGGTCGCTCGGAAACCACAGCTTGCGGGGCTGACCGTTGGCGGAGAACACGAAGATGAACCGCTTGGGACGCCGCGGCGCTGGAGCTCGCCCGCGCGCATCGGGGCCCGCAAGGACCGAACGGAGCAACGGCAGCCCGAGGAAGCTCGCCCCCGCGCCCGTCAGCAGCTGCCGCCGCGTGACCCTCATGGCCGCTCCCGGAAGGCGCGCATCGTGACGGTGCGGGCGAACATTGCGCGGATGCCGTCGCTCGTGAGCGCCGCGGTGAGCGTGTCGAGGCTGTCGCTGTCCTGTGTCGTCTCCCGCCGGCCCATCACGAACCGGAACCACTGCGTCGCAAAGCAGCGATGCGCCTTGGGGCTCGCGGCGAGCGCCTTTCCGAGCCCGGTCGCGCCCGTCACGGTCACCGGGTCCGCATCGAGGGTCACCGTGGCGGTGTCGTCGATGGACAGCTGCTTGCCGTTGGGAGAGAGCACGCTGGCCGTGTACTCGGTCTCCCGACGCCGGCCGAGCGCGTCATAGCGCTCCAGCACGAAGCCGAGCGCGTTGAAGCTCTCGTGGCAGGAGCGACACGGCTCGTCGGCGGTGGCGGCCGTCCAGCGCTCGCGCGCGGTCTTGTTCGGGTCCTGGGCGGGGCCATTGCGCTTGTCCTGTGGCAGCACCGACGGCGGCGGGATCTCGAGCTCGTCACACAGGAGTCGGCGGCGGACGAAGGCACCGCGCCGGATGGGCGAGGTGTACTCCCCGAGCTGCACGAGCAGACCGGCGCGCGTGAGGAGGCCGGTGCGCGTCCCGGCGTCTAGCTCGAGCGGCGTGCCGAGGGGCTGATTGACGACGACCCCGTACAGGCCCGCCTGAGGCTCGCTCTCGTAGGTGCCCGCGCGCGTCGTCATCAGATCGGCGTACGTGGCCTTGGGCCGGTCGAGCGCGTGGGCGAGGAGCACGGCGTGCACCTCCCGCAGCAGCGCGTCGCGGAGGCCGGGAACCGAGGCCATGGGGAAGAACTCGTTTGGATACTGAAGCTGCGGAATGAAGGGCAGGGCCAGCCAGCCTGAGAAGAAGGTCAGCACCCGCTCGCGCGCGGCCGGGGTCGAGAGCAGCGCGTCTGCCGCGGCCTCCAAGGTCTCCACGGCGGTCGCGTCAGAGAGGAGCGCGTCCGACGGCGGCTCCCCCGTCAGAGCGAGGGCCAGGCGCGTGGCCAGCTCGACCGCAGTGACCTCGCGTGTCGTGGGGCCCGCTCCGAGCTCCAGCCGGTAGTGCAGCTCCGGCGCATTGAGGAGCGCGAACGCGGCCGCCTCGAGCCCGGAGCCCACGGGGTCACCCGCGGCGTCATTGGCAGCCTCGGCGTAGGCGACCTCCAGGCGGGCGGTCTCCTCGGAGGTCAGGCTGCGTCGAAAGGCCTTGCGGCCAATCGCGTCGGCAAGCGCCTGCGCACACGCCGCCGCTCCGGCGTCGCACGTGTCGCCGAGCGCCGGTCTCCAGGCGTCACGCACGGCCCGTGACGCGACCTCGGCGATCCGGAACCACGCCTCGACGTGATCGGCGGTCACGCGCCGGTCCATCGTGTCGAAGCCGTCACGCGAGACATCCTCTGGGAGCCGCCACAGCTCGGCCTCCACGGTGGGGAAGGCGCTCGCTGGGAGCATGGCTCGGAGCGTGGCGATGTACTCGCGCCGCGTCAGCCGCCGCAGCCCCGACGCGGGCTCCGGAACAGCGGCGGCCGGTGCGCCTGCGCCGACGTCGGCAGCCGCCTCGGTGTAGACCGTCCGCACGACGCGCTTGCACCCAGTCGCGAGCAGGGCCGTCACGCAACTGACGATCACCAGCGAGCTGCGACCAAGCCGAGGGATGCCACGCACGTGCTCCACGATACGCGCTCGACGCACGCGCAGGCAACGCGCGGCAGCCGCGGTTGCGCGAGCGGCCCTCGTCTGACAACGTGGGCGCCCCGTGAGCCCCGATCCCACCGTGCCCGGAGCCCGCTGACCGATGCGTCGCCTCGTCGGCTGGGGAATGCTCGCGGCCCTGCTGGTCGCCGCCATCGTCTGGGGCGCGCTCCGGTGGCGTCGCCTTCAAGCTGCGGCAGACGTCACGCGCTTCGTGCCGCCCGACGTCGAGGCGCTGCTCTGGATCCCGCGCATCGACGAGGTCACGCGCTCGCTGCTCCAGCTCACCCGCGGCATCCAAGAGGCCGAGCGGCTGCGCAACTTCCTCAAGCCGGAGACCGGCGTCGATCTCGGCGACGAGGACGGGCTCCGCAAGGCGGGCATCGACCCGGAGGCCGGGCTCGCCGTGTTCTCGCGCGGCGGCATGGTGCACGTGCTCTTCGCGGTCGAGGATTCCGATCGCATGCTCGCGGCGCTCTCCACCAAGTTCAAGAACCTCGGGCATCCGCCCGTCGACGTCACGCCGCCGACCGATGCCGCGCCCGCGCTCCACGTCGTCCCGGGTAAGGACGCGCCGCACGCGGCCTTTGCGTCTCAGGACGGGCTCCTGGTCGTCGTCTATCGCGAGCGCGGCACCGATCCCGTCCAGGGCGTGCGCGATGTCCTAGGCACGCAGGGTCAGGCCACGTTCTTCGGCTCGGCGCGGTTTCAGGCCATCGAGGCGCGGCTCGGCAAGGACGGGCCCCTGCTCTACGCGGACGGCAAGCCGCTCTTTGCCCCGCGCCCCGGCGAGGCGCCCTTCGGCTTCATCGACACGATGGCGCTCCCGGCCGTCGCTCAGGGCTGGCTCAAGGCGCACCTCCAGGCGTGGGTCGCAGGCGTCGGCTACGTGGCCGCGCGGGCGGATCTGGCGCCATGCGCGGGTCGGCTCCGCGCGGCGCTCGAGATGGACACGCCCGCGCCGCTCTTGCCCGAGGCGCTCCTCAAGCCCACCCCCCCGGAGGGGCCCGCGTTCGGCAAGCTGCTGCCGCGGGACTCGGTGCTGCTCGCGCGGGTCGATCTGGACCTCGGCCTCATCACGGACGCTCTGCGCTCTCTCGCCAAGCTCTCGAGCCTCACGAACCTCGGCGGCGCGCTTGGTCTCGGCCAGCCCGCGCCGGATCCCGTGGCCTCTGCGCTCGGCGTCACCGTCGACAAGGACCTGGCCGATCGGCACGTCGTCGACGATCTGCTCGCCCACCTCACCGGGCACGTGGGCGTGGCGCTCGTCGGCATGGACAAGAAGGCCACCGTGGCCGACCTGGGGGCCGTGCGCGACGACCCCGTGCGTTGGCTCGGCGCCGTCTCGGTGGTGTTGGGCGTCGAGCTCAAGGACCCCAGTGTCTTTTGGGACAAGTGGCTCGTGAAGAAGGGGCTCCTCGAGGCACGTGGCTTCGCAGTCACTGCACCGGCCCACGCCAAGCACCGCCTGCTCCGGTTCGAGCGCAACTGCGCGCCTCCGCCGCCGCTCAAGCCAGGCGAGCGACCGCAGGAGCCCAAGCGGTGCGAGACCTTCGGCGCCGTGCTCGCCGGAAACGTGCTGCTGGTCATGAGCGGCAAGGACACCCAGGAGCGTGTGCTCAAGGTCCTCGATGGCCAGGAGAAGGACCTCCGCGGGCTGACCAAGGAGCCGTTCGCGGCGCACGTCCTCGACGGCGGCGCGGGCTCGGTCGCCTCGCTCTACTTCAGCTACGACGGGCTGCTCAAGGCCATCCGCAACCGCAACCTGCCGGGCGGGGCCACGCGCTACCTGGCGCAGTTCTTCGAGATGGCCACGACCATCGAGGTAAAGCCGACGGGCGCCATCGGCTTCGAGGTCCTGCTGACGCGATGACCGGAGCCCTCCCATGCCGCTGAAGAAGCTCTGGCGCGTCGTCATCCAGAACATCCGCCGATCCAAGCGGAACTTCGTCTTCAGCTCCATCGGCATCATCGTCGGCATCACGACGTTCACGTTCTTCATCGCGCTCTCGCTCGGCATCCGCGACCGCGTGCTCAACCGCATCTTCCCCATCGACCAGCTCGAGGTGGAGCCCGTGGGCGGCGTCGCACAGTCCAAGGCCGACGGAACGGCGGACACGAGCCAGGGCGGCCTCGGCGACGTGCTGCGCGGACGGCCCCGTGCGCTCGACCAGGCGGCCATCGACCAGCTCGGCAAGCTCGACGGCGTCGCCATGGCGTTCCCCAAGATGCGCGCGCGCTTTCCGGCCAAGGTGGAGACCGGGGTGCTGGATCGGCGCATGGCCGGCGAGGGCTTCATGGAGGGCCTGGATCCGTCGGCGCAGGTGCTCACCGAGATGCGCGGCATGGAGGACAAGTGCGGCGCGCTCGAGGAGGACACCTGCAAGCGGCGCGAGGTGAGCTGCAACCGCGACGCCGACTGCCCGCACGAGGGCATGGAGTGCATCGAGGGGCAGTGCAAGCCGCGGCAGTATTGGAAGAGCTTCCAGGACAAGCACGCGCCCGTCGGGTGCACCGCCGCGAGCGACTGCGGTGCGGGCAAGGTCTGCGCCTACGACAAGTGGGTCATCCTGAAGATCAAGGATCGCCCCGACGCGATGCGCCTCCTCGAGGCCGCGCGCCAGGTCAAGCACGCCCGCCTGGACGTGGACCTGTTCGTGGCCGTCGCCGAGGTCGGGGCCGTCACCGACACCGACCTCCGCAACGTCGAGCGCGTCGACGGCGAGGTCTGGGCCGTAGCCACGACGTTCACCGACAAGGCGCAGGCGCTCCAGAAGGCGGGCCTCCGCGGCGGTCTCGTGCGCGAGTTCCAGACTGCCGACGAGGTGCTCGCTCACCTCCAGAAGCTACCGGAGACGCTCACGACCGGCACCTGCGCCGGCGAGCCGTGCCAGGTCGAGCGCACCGACGAGTCCATCGGTTCCTGGAAGTACTTCGAGATGTACGAGAACCACCGGGGAGATTGTGCGCCCGGCGGATTTTGCCTGACCCGGAATGTGCTCTCGAAGCAGGGTCGCTGCGCGCCGTATATGCCCGTCGCGCTCAACCCACTGATGATCGACTTCTACAACTCCAACGTCGTCAGCCAGCTCGGCACGCAGCCCATCCCGAACGCGTGCCTGGTGCTGGGCCTCAAGGGCTACTGGCGGCTCGGGTACTCGTTTCTGAAGGACTCGCTCGACCCGGTGTGGCAGCGCGTGTACTGGGCCGAGATCGTCGGCTTCAGCGACAAGGCCATGCACCTCGGCGGCACGGTGCCGCTCGGCTACGTCGAGCGCTGGAACCGCTTCTATCTTGGCCCCGAGGCCACGACCAACTACGACTCCGTGCTGCTCCAGGTCCCGCGCAACGAGGACGTGGCCACCGTCATCGAGCAGATCCAGAAGCGCTCGTTCGACCTCTCCAACTCGTCGAAGTTCGCCCGCAAGGCCGGCGAGATGCTCATGGTCGTCACACTCACATTCCTGCTCATCTCGTTCATCATCATCATCATCTCCGCGCTCAACATCAGCCACACCTTCTTGATGCTGGTCTTCGAGCGACAGCGCGAGATTGGCATCATGCGCGCCATCGGCGCCACGCGCTGGGACATCCGCAAGATCATGCTCGGCGAGAGTGCGCTCATCGGGCTGTTCGCGGGCCTCGCGGGGAATGGCCTGTCATTTGGCCTCTCGCGCCTCGTCAACGGCCTCGCCAGTGGGCTACGCGAGCGCTTCCCAGTCATCCCCGAGGACTTCTTCGTCTACGGCTGGCCGCTGGTCGGCGGCTCCATCGCGTTTGCGCTCGTGTTCTGCCTGTTCGGCGCGTGGGTGCCGGCGAATCGGGCGTCCAAGCTGGATCCGGCGGTCGTGCTCACGCAGGCGTAGGGTGGGCTCAGTTGCCGAGGAGCCCGAGAGGCTTCCATCGATGTGAAGATTCCAGTTGTTAGGGGAGCCCGTGCGCCGTATGTTGAGCCCCGAATGACGGCTCGGGGCCTCGGGGCCCGAGCAGGGAGGCCTGGAGTGCTGCGCGTTCACGAGTTCCAACGGCTCCTGCGGCTGCGACGACCTCTGGGTGCTGCTAACGAACGCAAAGGGAGGGCCGAATGCCGCTCCGGCGAGTGTTGAGAAGGGGGTCAGGTCGCCAGCCGTGGCTCAGAGTCGCGGCGTGGGTCAGTGTCTCCGGAGGCTGCGGGGGCACGTATACGCCGGGCCTCGACTTCGACGCCATGTCGCCGGAGCTGAGAGCCATCTTCGCCATGGCCCAGTGCTCCGACAGATGCTACACGAGCGGCGAATGCTATGCCAACCCATACTACGACGAACTGAACGAGCCGTGCGCCGCGAAGCGGGAAGAGGACTGTCGCAAATCCCTCCTCTGCAACCCAAAGAGTGGAAATGGTGCGCGATGTGCACTCGATCTCCAGTTGCTGCGATGTGTCCATGAGTCCGACGCGGCCTGTCAGGCTGCCATGAATTGCGACGGAATCAAGGATTACTGTTACGTCGGGCTGGTGGAGATTCGAGAACCCGGCGACATCCGGAATCCGAAATTCCCATACGAGACCCAATGTGTCAGACCCGAGTCGAGCATCTGCTACAACAGCCCTGAGTGCACCCGCTGTGTCGCCGAGCCGAAGTGCTACTACAGCAACGGAGCGTGCATTGCCGGTCCCATCCGGTACGAGCCTCCGCTCAGGTTGGACGCAAATCGCCAGTGTCCGGCGAACATATGCCTCTACTATGGTGAAGAGTCCATGCAATGTCACTTCCACAAGCTGATCAACTGGCGCGATTACAAGGATGCCTCCGGCGCCACCGACGCGAAGGATGCGGACGCCTCTGGCGAGGTCGTCATGGCGGTCGACTCCGTCGCGGATGGCGACGGAGAGAAAGTCTCGGGTGGCGGAACCACGGGCGGCTCTTACCCGTCCGAGAACACGCCGCTGCTCCCGCCGTCGGCAACCGACGCCTCGACGGAGGCTGGTGACCCATGAGCCGCGCACCTTGGGCCAAGTTCTTCGAGGATCCCAAGGGAAGCCCGTTCGACGCCGATGCGCTGGCCATCCGTTGTGCTGCGTGGACCCGCCACAGTAGCGGCCTGCCCCTCGGGGCACGCGACTGCAGGGCCGCTCGTGCTCGTGCTCCCGCCCGCCCCGCCCGCCCCGCCCGCCTCCTGTCCTCCTCGCTTCATGTTCTCTTGAGCCATCTCTGCCCCCCGTCCCCTCCGCCCCACACCAACCCAGAACTCCCGTCCCCCCCTGAACCGATCGCATTTTCTTGCCCCGGGCCTCGGGTCCCCCCACAATCCGCCGCACCGAAGCTCACACGGATGGCCTGGGTCAACCTGATCGGAGGTGGAAATCATGGCAAGTATCCTCAAGGAAGGCTCTTCCCTGGAGACCATGCTCGACTTCGTCGTCGCGGCACGGTCCGGACTGCTCGCGAAGAAGAAGCTCGTGCCCCTGGCGAAGGCCTGGGCGCCCTACAAGGC